>JANQQG010000010.1 GCA_028285065.1 Phycisphaerales bacterium | reverse complement strand
CACTCTGGGCACTCGATGTCATGGCCGGCGAGGTCGTCCTCGACCTCGAAGCGATGTTCACAGGAATCGCAGACGATCGGAATCATGGACGCCTCCGGGGCTGTGTGAAGGGTAGCGACGCACGCCGGGACGCGTAGACTCCGCCCCTGCATCATTCGGACATGCCTGAGACGGTTTTCACGGATGCTGATCGGGGGGTAGGGGGCGCCGACGCCGCACGTGGCGCGCCGGTTGCCTGTGCGCCCGTTGCGGCGATCGTGGTGACGTGGAATCGGTGCGAGGACGTGTGCCGCATGATCGGCGCGATCGCGTCACAGGAGTTCGGCGCGGGCAAGATCGATCTTGTGGTCGTGGACAACGCGTCGACCGACGGCACGCTGGAGGCGATCACCGAACGTTGGGCGCCGGATCGGATCGTCGACAACCCGACGGACGCGGCGCACGAGCCGGCGTTTGCCCTGCGCGAGTGTGGGGGAGGGACCGGGGTCAACCGCGCGGGGCTGCACTCCTTGACGGTGGTGCGCAACACGGGCAACCACGGCGGGTGCGGCGGCTTCAACACCGGCTTCGCGGCCATCGCATCGCTGTTCGGTGAGCCGGGCGCGTCTCCCGCGCCGACGTACGTATGGCTTGTGGATGATGACGCGGACCTGCCGCCGGATGCGCTGACGAACCTCATCAGCGAGATGGAGGCGGACGAGCATGTGGGGCTGGTGGGCTCGCGAGCGGTGAGCATCGTCGACAAGCGGACGACGATCGAGACGACGATCTACTACGACCGGTCGAACGGTCGGATGACGCCGCATGCGCCCCCGGGCCACCCGGAGCATCGCGGTCACATGGCGTGGCTGAAGCAGACGGGCGGGACGCTTGGGTGCCGCGAGTTCTCGGGTTCACGTCCGGTGGACGTGGTGAGCGCGTGCAGCATGCTGTCGCGTTGGAGCGCCGTTGCGGAGGTTGGGTTCTGGGACTGGCGGTACTTCATCTACTGCGACGACGCGGACTGGTGCCTTCGGTTTGCGCGTGCGGGGTGGAAGGTGGTGCTGAGCCTCGACGCTGTCGTGTACCACACGCCGTGGAACCTGAAGATCACACCGGCGCGGATGTACTACGCGCAGCGGAACGCGGTGTGGATGACGGAGAAGGTGCTGGGAGGGGCGAAGCTGAAGCAGGTGGTGACGCGCTGGCTCGTGTCGCTCTTGCGGGAGGCGTTCAAGGCGGGCCTGTACCGGCGGCTGATGCAGGGCGAGATCCTGCGGACGACGGCCAACGACATCGCATCGCAGGTAACGGGGAAGACCGCGCCGACGCTGCCGCCTTCGGAACCTGTCGGCGAGGCGCTGGCACGGGCGTGCCCGAGTTCGGGACGCGTGCTGATCGTGTGCGCGGCGCCCGGGTCCATCGAGGCGGCCGACCAGGTTCGGGCCAGCGTCGGTGACTGCGGCATCGAGTGGTCGTACCTGGTGCGATCGGACTTCGCGCAGCTCGTTTCGGGGCGCGAGATCGGTGAGCGCGACGGCTGCCGCTGGATCGGCTACGACCAGGACCGGGACGGACGGATCTGGGCGGGCACCGAGCTGGCTCGCGTTGGGTTCGATGCGTGCGTGGTGCTGGACTTCGCGTGCGATGTCGGCGTCCCGAACTGCCCGTGGACGTTGCATGTCGAGACGCGTGATCCGTCTCGCGGGCGGCTGGAGCGTCAGTCGTGGCGGGGCGTGCTGTCGCTGTGGGGCAAGTGCGTGCGCACGCTTGCGCGTTGCGTGTTCTACGGGATGACGGTTGATCAGAAGGCCTCCGGGGCGCGCTACGGATGAGCCCCACCTCTCCCACCACCACCCCCGCGCCGGAGATCGAGTGGTTCAAGACCGAGCGTCCACGGCGCATCGCGATCCTCGGGTGGGCACGATTGGCGGCTCAGGCGATGGAGGGCTCCGGGTACAACCTGGCGGCGAGCGAGCTCGCGCGTGGGTTGGCGATGGCGGGGCACGAGGTGTTCAGCCTGCAGAGCGGGATGACGTACCGGCTTGGACGCGGCGCGTCGATCCGTCTGCGCGAGACGTGGGCGTCGATCGCGTGCTACGACCTCGTGAACTCGCCGAACATGTCGCCGGCATCGTCGAACTTCCCGAACATGGCAGCGGAGATCGAGTCGCCAAGCCAGACGGCGTTGGTCATGCGTTGGCTGGACGAGCACAAGATCGAGCTGGTGCACGTGCATTCGCTCGAGGGGTACTCGCTCGACCTGATCGAGGCCGTGCGGGCGTCGGGGCGTCCGCTGGTGCTGACGCTGCACAACTACTGGTTCGTGTGTCCGCAGGTCGACCTGCTGCATCAGGAGACGCGGGTGTGCGCGGACTTCGACGGCGGGCGTCGGTGCGTGGGGTGCGTCGATGCACCGCCGGTCTCAACCCACAAGCGCGGGCGGGCGCTCCGGATGACCTTCGAGTCCGCGTTCGGCGCTGATGGGCTGGAGCTTGCCAAGCGTGCGAAGTGGTGGGCGGGGCGCGTGGTCCGGTCGATCGGGAAGAAGCGATCGGATGTGCCGCCGCCGACGCCGGATCGACTGGCGGATCCGGAGGCGGGGCGTGGGTTCGAAGTGCGCAAGGACGACTCGGGGCAGGTCGTGCATCACCTGACGCTTGCGCCGGAACTCGCGAATGGGCGCGACTTCGATCGGAGTGAGCCGGATGAGAACGACCGGTTCCTCGCGTGCGGGACGCACGGGCGGAGCGAGAATCTCTACGGGCAGCGCCGCGCTCGTGGGGTCGCGGCCCTCAACGGAGCCTCGCTGGTCACGTCACCGAGCGAGTTCCTGCGACGTGTGCACGAGCACATGGGTGTCGAGGGCGCGCGCACGCGGACCGTTCGGCTCGGGCTGAGCCATCTCGATCAGATCAACCGTGCGGCTCAGCGGAGCGACTACTACGAGAAGACGCCGTGGGACCCGCAGACGAGCACGCGCCCGGTTCGCTTTGGCTTCTGGGGGACCGTTCGCGCGAACAAGGGCTTGGAAGTGCTTGCGCGTGCGATCCCGCTGCTCGAGTCGGAGGTCCGCCAGCGCTGCCACTTCATCATCCGCGCGGGTGGGAATGAGCACGCCGGGGAGTGGGCGTTTCGACAGCGCCTGAGCCGGTTCCCGGAGGTCTCGGTTGCGGGCGGGTTCGACTTGGTGCAGCGGATCTCGGGGGCGGGCGAGTACGACGTTGGCGTGCTCCCGCACATCTGGTTCGAGAACTCACCGATCGTGATGCTCGAGCATTTCCATGCGGGCAAGTACGTGATCTCGTCGCGCCTGGGCGGGCCGCCGGAGTGGATCCGTGAGGGTGTGAACGGGAGCACCTGCACGGGCGGGGATCCGGAGGAGCTCGCCGAGTGCGTGCGCAGGATCGTGCGCGGCGACGTGCGCCTGCCGAGCGCGAAGTCGATCCACGAGTCGACCAAACTGTACAGCTACCCGGATCACGTGCGTGAGTGGGACGCGATCTACGCCGAGGTGTCGGGCGTCTGACCGAACTTGATGACGACGGTGGTGACGTCGTCGTCTTGTTCGTGCAGGCCCCGGAAGTTGCTGATCGCGCTCGAGATGCAGGCGATGATCTCCGAGGCGGGGCGCTTCGCGTTGTCCCGGATGAGCGTGCGGAGGCGATCCTTGCCGAACATCTCGCCGGCCTCGTTGCGGCTCTCCCAGATGCCGTCGGTGCCGAGGACGATGACGCAGCCGGGTTCGAGCGGCCCCTGGTCGACCTGGGAGTACTCCCAGTCGGCGTCGATGCCGAGGGGGATGTCGGGGGTGTCGATGTCCATGAAGCCGTCCGTGGAGGGGAGGTAGACGAGCGGCGCGTCGTGTCCGGCGCTGACGGAGCAGAAGGTGTGGTCGCGCGGGTCGATGACGAGGTAGGCGAGGGTCATGAAGCGGCCCTCGATCGTGTCGCGAGTGAGGTAGCGGTTGACGTCGGAGATCTGCTCGGCGTGCGTGCCGGGGAGGTTGACGCGTGAGCGGAGCAGTGCGCGCGCGGTGGCCATGAGGAGCGCGGGGCCGATGCCGTGCCCGGTGACGTCGCCGATGACGACACCGAGGCGTTCGTGGCCATCTTCCTTGAGTTCGATGTAGTCGTAGTAGTCGCCGCCGGTCTCGTCGCAGTAGTCCGAGTCGCCGGCGACATCGAGGCCCGCGACTTCGGGCGCTTCGGCGGGGAGCAGGTTCTGCTGGAGCTGGCGCGCAAGCTCGAGCGAGTCCGCGAGGCGGATCCGCTCCTGGAGGTGGGGCACCATCGTGTTGAAGGTGTCGGCGAGGTCCTCGAGCTCGTCCTTCGTGTTGACGTCGGCGCGGGCGCTGAAGTCCCCGCGCCCGAGGCGGGCTGCCGCGTCGACAAGCGAGCGGATCGGGTTCGTGATGTGTCGTGCGCCGAGGAACGCGACGACGAGCGCGAGGCCGATGCAGGTGACGAGGATCGCGGCGTTGGTCGCGAGCTGTGCGCGGGTCTGCCCCTCGACAGCGTTGCGTGCGCGCTCGGCGACGCGATTGACGCTCTCGACGGGGAGCGTGATGATCAGGTGGGCGCTCCCGTCTTGGTCGGCCTCGGCGACGGGGACGTAGACGCAGAGGACGCGGGTGCCGTCGCGGGATGCGTCGGTGAGAATGCCTCCCCGCGAGGCGCGCAGGTCCTCGCTGAGCGACTCGAGGTGTTCGGCGTCGTCGAGGCTGAAGGCCTCGGTCTGGATCGGCGTGGTCCAGGAGCGTTGGGCGGCGGTGTCGCGCTCGTAGGCGTGCTGTGCGTAGATCAGCGGCACGGCGTGCTCCTCGTTGCTGATCCAGTCGTGGAAGCTGGTGATGTAGACCTCGGCGTCATCGCTCCACTCGGCGGGGAGGCGCAGCCCGCCGACGAGGTCGCTGATGCGCACGTCGAGTCCGGTGACGCCGAGGAGCTGCCCGGAGGCGTCCTCGATGGGCGCGGAGAGCGTGAGCATGGACTGGCGTGTCGAGGCGTCGACGAGGGGCGGTCCCCAGACGGCCTCGCGTGTGCGCACCGCCTGGGTGTACCAGGAGCGTTGGCGTGCGTCGTAGCCCTCGGGGTAGCCGCCGTGCCCGGGGTAGCCGGTGTGGACGCCCTCTTCGGTGCAGGTGTACTGCCAGTAGACGAGGTCCTCGTTCACGGAGCGGAGGGCCTTGTAGATGGGCGTCATTGCCGTGAGGCGGCGGGCTTGCTTCTCGGCGTCGCCGGTGTCGACGCCCGGGGCGGGGACGTAGGCCTGGTGCTCGAAGCTGACGGGGAGTGGGACGAGGGTGCCGTCGCGGACGACGGTGTATCGGGGGTTTGGCGCGAGGCCCGGTGGGGGGTTGCGTCCCTGGTCAAAGTCCTCTCGGGCCGCGCGGGCGACGGCGCCCCCGGGCGGGCTGGAGGTCAGCGCGTCGCGCGCGGCGTCGCACTGGAGCTCGATGCTCAGGAGCAGGGCGAGCGAGCGTCCGCGGAGGATGGTCGCCTGGTCGCGCGCGATCTGCTGGAGCTGCTCGGTCGCCTGCGCGACGGAGGCGTCGGCGCTGTCGTCGGCGAGCTGGTAGCCGAGCGAGCGTGTGGAGAGCTGGCCGACGATGGCCGCTACGAGGAGCGGCGCGATCGCGATGACGGTCAGTGCGATGAGCAGCTTCGAACGGATGCGCATGGGTCAGGCCGATCGTGGCCCCCGTTTCCCCAGTGGCCCGGTCGGAATGAGCGCAGCATCCGTGGCTGTGCAGGTGTTGGATCAGTCGTTCCAGGCGCGGAGCGGGTGGCCGGTGTAGTCCGCGAGCGGGCGGATCAGCCGGTTGTTCTCGTGCTGCTCCATGATGTGGGCGCACCAGCCGCTGGTGCGGCTCGCGACGAAGATCGGCGTGTACTGCGGGACGGGGATGCCCATCGTGAAGTACGTGAGGCCGCAGGGGAAGTCGACGTTGGGGAAGATGCCCTTCTCGTCGGCCATGATCTGCTGGACCCGCTCGCCGAGGTCAAACCACGGAATGAAGTCGGTGCGCTCGGTCTCGGCGACCTCTCGTCCGAGGGCGTGGAGGATGGAGGCGCGGTGGTCGCCGTTCTTGTAGACGCGGTGGCCGAAGCCCATGAGCTTGCGCTTGTCCTCGAACGCCTTGTGCATCCAGTCGTCGATCGAGCCTTCGCCGGCGTCGACGGAGGTCTTGATGAGCTTGAGCATCTCCATGGCGGCCTCGTTCGCGCCGCCGTGGAGGGGGCCCTTGAGGGCGGCGATCCCGCCGGTGATCGCGCCGTGCATGTCGCTGAGCGTGGCGGCGATGATGCGCGAGGTGAAGGTGGAGGCGTTGAAGTCGTGCTCGGCGTAGAGGGTGAGCGAGACGTCCATGACGTGAGTGAACTTGTCGCTGGGCTTGGCGCCGGTCATGAGGTAGAGCAGGTTGCCGGCGTGGCTGAGCTTCGCGTCGCCGCCGGTGTCGGGAGCGACGATCTCCTTGCCATCGATGACGTTCTGCATGTGCCCGATGATCGTGGGCATCTTGGCGAGCAGCCTCTTGGACTTGCGGAGGTTGGCCTCGGGCGAGTTGTCCTGGCTGTCGGCGTCGAGGTTGCCGAGCAGTGAGACGCAGGTTCGCATCACGTCCATGGGGACGGCGCTGCCGGAGGCCAGGGCGGGCTGCATGCTCTTGATGTAGTCGATGACCTGCGGGGCGAGTGCGCGGTTGGCGATCAGCTCGTCGCAGAAGAAACGCAGCTCCTTCTCGCTTGGCTTGTGCCCGACGAGCAGGACGTGCGCCACCTCTTCGAACGTGGCGTTCTCCGCGAGGTCGTGGATCTCGTACCCGCGGTAGATCAGCTTGTCCTGGAGCACCGAGGCGATCTTGGTCTCACCAGCGGAGACCCCGGCCAGACCCTTCGTGGCAGCTGCAGCGGACATTCGATCCTCCCGACGGCTTGTGCGGTGTTTCGGGCCCTGAACGGGGCCCCCGGCGGGGATGTCCCGCGCGGGTGGAGTCTAGGAGCCCGGCTCGGTGAGTTTCTCACCGTCGGGTCCGCTGAGGGCGGCGTCGGACATCACCGACCCCTCTTGCCGGGCCGGGGACGCGGGTGACGTGGGGGTGGCGAGGTGGTTGGCGCGTCCGCATTCGGGGCAGCGTTCGCCGAGGTCGGGGCTGAGCCGGTACCCGCAGCTTCCGCAGCGCCCGTGTCTCCTGCGGAGGGCGCGGCGCGTGCTCGCGACCCCGAAGAGCAGCACCCACCAGATAGATCCGTAGATCAGCGTGTTGGCGACGAGGCCGCCCCAGAGCGGGCGGTATGGGACGACGCGTTCGGTCATCAGGTTCTGGCGATCGGGCGGGCCCGGGGCGTCGATGCCAACTTGATCGAGGAGCCGGTCGATCTCGCGCGCCGAGAACGCGTGCTCGCTGCGGAAGATCTTGGGCAAGCCGCTGTCTGGGTCGGTCTCGAGTCTGGGGTCGTCGAGGTAGGCGCCGACGATGAGCCCTTCGAAGGCGAGGAAGGGGAAGCCGCGTCGATCGAGCGCGCCGCCCCACGCGACGTGCGGCTCGGGCTCGATGACCTCGGCGAGGCGCTCGGGGAGCTTCATCGGCTCCGTCGTCGTCGCGGGATCTCCGCGCCGGCCCGAGGCGAAGCTCCAGCAGGCGACACCGACACTGCTGGCGTTTGCGGGTGTGGGGCGGTCTGTGTAGCTCGAATAGACGCGTTCCTTGGCGAACCAGACGACCCGCGAGGCGCCGGGGCGCTCGAGGCCGATCAGGAACGGTTTGACGTGGTCGCCGTCGAGCGCGATGTTCGCCGGCGCTCGGTCGATCCGCACGAACACGGCGGCCGCCAACGCCGTCGCGAGCGTGGTCAACGCGCCGAGGAACGCGCACATGAGCAGGGTGACGACAACCCGGCGCGATCGGCCGGTCCCACGCGCCGTGCTGTCGGCGGTGTCCGTCATGAGCGAGAGTGTACCGCGCGAGCCGGCGGGGTCAGCCGGCCGGGAAATCCCAGGGGACGCCGGGGCGGTAGCCGACGTGTGCGTACAGCTCGTCGCGGGTGAGCATCTCGTCAAGCGAGCGGTGCACCGAACCGGTCTCCTTGAGGCTGGCGAGGGCGCGGTTCACGGCCCCCATCGCGACGCGGAGCATCGAGACGGGGTAGATGACGACGTGGTAGCCGAGGCGATCGAAGACCTGTTGGGGGAGGATCGGGGTCTTGCCGAACTCGGTCATGTTCGCGAGGAGGTAGGGGCCCTCGCGCTTCCCGGTGACGCCGTTGACAGGGCGCATGCGTTCCGCGAAGACCCTGAACTCCTCCTCGGACTCGAGTCCTTCGGGGAAGATCATGGTTGCGCCGGCCTCAACGTAGGCCTGGGCGCGCTTGACGCTGGCGTCGAGTCCCTCGACGGAGCGGGCGTCGGTGCGGGCGCAGATGATGAAGTCGCCGTTCGAGCAGTCGCGCGAGGCTTGTGCAGCGAGTTGGATCTTCTCGACGGCATGGTCGAAGGGGATGAGCGTCTTGCCCCCGAGGTGGCCGCAGCGCTTCGGGAAGACCTGGTCTTCGATGTGCAGCCCCGCTGCACCCGCGCGGTGGTACTCGATGACGGTGCGCCTGGCCATCTCTGCTTCACCGAAACCGGTGTCGGCGTCGGCGATGACCGGGAGCGCGGGACCTGTTCCCCCGGTGGGGCGGGTGCCGTCGACCACCTCGCGCACGACGCGTGTGAAGTGGTCGAGTGTGAGCAGGCCGACGTCGGGCACGCCGGCGGCGACGCTGGTCGCCCCACCCGAGACGTACGCGGCCTCAAAGCCTGCGTCGCGCACGCCCATGGCGCACAGCCCGTTGAAGGCGCCCGGGGCGCCGACGCAGTGGTCGTCCATGAGCGCACGCAGACGAGCGCCCGGGTGCTGAGGCGGGCTTGGCATCGCGGATTGGGAGGTGGTCATGCGTGCATGGTAGGCTCCCAGCATGAGCAAACGACACACTACGACGCGGAAGATGGCCCCGCTCGCGATGCTTGGCGCGGGAGTGGGCGCGTTCTCGGGGTGCGCGAGCGCGCCAAGTTCGTACGACCATCCGCTCTTGATTGCACCCGCGCCGGGCGCGACGGCGTGCGCGGATGCGATCGATCCGGCGCGTGTGCGTATGGACGTCGATGCGCTGGCCGCCTTCGGGACGCGCCACACGATGAGCGACGTGGTGTCGGAAGATCGTGGGATCGGCGCGGCCCGACGCTGGGTGCGCGCTGAGTTCGAGCGGCGCACGCGCGCCGACTGGCGCACGGGCGAGACCGAGGTCGTCGCGTCGTTCGACTCGCACATGATTCCGCCTGACGGGCGGCGCATCACGCGCGAGGTCGAGGTGGTGAACGTGCTCTGCACGATCCCGGGGACGATGCCCGAGGCGCGGGGTCGCCTGTACTACGTGCTGGCGCACCTGGACTCACGAGCGAGCGGCGCCAACGACGCGACGAGCGATTCTCCGGGCGCCAACGACGATGCCAGCGGCGTCGGTGTGCTGCTGGCGCTGGCCGAGGCGATCGCCGCGGAAGGGCTCGAGTCGACGGTGGTGCTGATGGCGACGAGTGGGGAGGAGCAGGGCCTGTACGGAGCGCGTGCGCACGCGAGGGCGCTCCGAAGCGAGGGCGCAGACGTGCGCGCGGTCCTGAACAACGACACCGTGGGTGACCCGACGGGCCCGGACGGTCGTGACGGGAACGGGTTCGTGCGGATCTTCAGTCAGGGGATGGAGGCACGCTGGTTCGCGCAGGACGATCGGCTCAGCGGGGAGGTGCGCCTGCGCGAGCTGCGCAAGGTGCGCACCTTCGGGCACGAGAGCGACTCGGCGAGCCGCCAGTTGGCACGGTTCATCCACGAGGTCGGCTACCGCGAGGACACGCCGATCAAGCCGGCGCTCGTCTTCCGTCAGGACCGGTTCCTGCGCGGTGGCGATCACACCGCCTTCGACGAGGTCGGCTACCCGAGCGTGCGCTTCTGCGAGCTGTTCGAGGACTACAACCGCCAGCACCAGGACGTGCGCGTCGAGGGCGGCGTTCAGTTCGGTGACCTGCCCGAGTACGTGGACGAGCAATACGTCGCGGGCGTCGCGGCGTTGAATGCGACGGTGCTCACGCACTTGGCGAATGCGCCGAGCGGGCCGCCCAACGCGCGGATGATCGTCGCGGGCCTGGACAACAACACGACGCTGCGCTGGGACGCGTGCCCGGAGCCGGATGTTGCGGGGTACGAGGTGGTCTACCGCTGGACGACGGAGGCGCAATGGTCGGGCGTGATCGACGCCGGCCTGGACCTGGAGGCGCGGGTCGATCTCAGCAAGGACAACTGGCTCTTCGGCGTGCGCTCGTACGACCACGACGGGTACCGGAGCCCGGTGGTGATGCCGGTGGTGGCGAGCGAGTGATCCGCTAGGCGTGGGTCGCGGCGGGGGCGAGGCGCTCGAGCAGGGGCTCGATGTCTCGTTCGATCAGGAGCTGCGCGGGGGAGTCGGTCATGAGGTAGCCGCCGTCGATGCAGCGGTCGAGCATGGACAGGAGGCGGTCCCAGAAGCCGCCGGTGTTGAGCATGGCGATCGGCTTGTCGTGGAGGTGGAGCTGCTTCCAGGTGAGGACCTCGAAGAGTTCGTCGAGCGTGCCGAGGCCGCCGGGGAGGGTGATGAAGGCGTCGGAGATGTCGACGAGGAGGGTCTTGCGCTCGAGCATGGTGGTGACGACGCGCATGTCGTCCACCTTGGGGTGCGCCTTCTCGTCCTCGACGAGCATCGCGGGGATGACGCCCGTGAGCTGACCGCCCTCTTCGAGCGCGCCGTCCGCGACGGCACCCATCATCCCGGTACCCCCACCACCGAAGACGAGTCGGATGTCGCGTCGCGCGAGCGCTCGGCCGAGCTCGCGTGCCTCCTCGGTCCATGCGGGGTCGTTGCCGTCGCGCGCGCCGCAGAAGACGCAGACGGAGCGGACGGGGTTGGCGTCGGGGTGCGGCGTGTGGGGCGGGTGCGACGCGGGGTTGCTGGTCGCGGGGGGTGTTGCGGGGGCGGGGGGGGTGGGGGGGGTGGTCATCGGTTCTCCTTGCGGATGACGAAGCGGAGGCCGGACCAGGTCTGGTCGATTGCGCAGACCTTGTTGTCGACGAGCCCGGTTGGGAGGACGACGTCGCGGAGGACGTCTTCGGTGAGATCGGTCGTGATGCCGCTGGCTTTCTTGGGCCAGGCGAGCCAAAGCCCGCAGGCGGGTGTCATGCGCGTGGTGACGCGCGGGAGGCGGCTGTCGAGCTGCGTGCGGCTCATGAGGAAGCAGACCATCACATCGAACGGCGCGGAGCTGCGCAGCGTCGTGCGCACGTCGACTTCCGGCGGCAGCTCGCCGAGCGAGTCGTGCGCGAAGCCATCAGGCGCGTCGAGCAGGAGCACACGGCAGGCGGGCTTGATGCCCAGCTTCTTCGGGAGCGGCGTGCCGGAGTAGCCGGCGGGGTTGGAGGCCTTGGTTGGCGTCACGGGGCCATGGTACCGCGCGCCGTCGCGGGCGAAACGGGCGCGCCGAAATGGGGGCTTGCCGCTCCGGAACAAGGTTGGTGGACAACGGGGGCGTGGCGGGTGGGTGGGCCCTTGGTACCGTGGAGGGATGGACGTGGCTCAGCACGAGTTCGATCCAGGCACGATTACGCGGCCCGATCCGCTGCTGCTGAAGTACTGGGCGATCACGTCGCTGCTGAGCGGCCCGCTGTTCGTCGTGCTGTTCCCGTTCTGGTACATCCGCTACAGGACGCTTCGGTTTGCGTTCGACGACGAGGGTGTGAGCGTGTCGTGGGGCTTCCTGTGGAAGCGCGAGGTCACGCTGACGTACCGGCGGATCCAGGACATCCATGTCAATCGCAACATCGTGCACCGATGGATGGGGCTCGCGGCGGTCGAGATCCAGACGGCCTCGGGGAGTTCCGGGGCGGAGATGAAGCTCGAGGGGATCCTGCAGCCGGAACTGCTGCGCGACTTCCTGTACACGAAGATGCGTGGGGCGCGGGGGCTGGATGTGCGCACGCCGGCGGATGCCGGTGGGGACGGCGTGGTGCCCGCATCCAACGAGGACGAGGCGCTCTCGTTGCTGAAGGAGATCCGTGATGCGCTGCGCGCTCGGCGCGATGGCGGCGCCGGAGGTGTCGCGTGAGCCAGGGCGAGGCGATGGAGCGCCCTGGTCACGTCGAGCGTGCCGCGGCCTGGGTGTACGAGGGGTTGTGGGGCGTGATCACGGGGTGGCTGCGCACGCCGCGCGAGGGTCCGACGCTCCCGGCGCATGACGATGAGCGTGTGGACGTCTTCCACCCGTCGCGCGACTGGCTCCGGATGCTGCGGATGTGGTTCTGGATCGGCCTGGCGATCGTCGACGGGCTGCTCCTGATCCTGTGGATCGTGATCGCGACGCAGGAGTCGTGGGTGGCGCTGGTGCTGTCGCCGCTGTTCCTGATCGTGATGATCGTGCCGGACATCGTGGTGTACATCGCGATCCACCTGCGGTATGACGTCACGTGGTACGTGCTCACGGACCGGAGCGTGCGCACGCGGCGGGGCGTGTTCGTCATCCGCGAGATGACGTTCACGTTCGAGAACGTCCAGAACGTCCGCGTGGAGCAGGGGCCGATCGAGCGCATCTTCGGGGTTGCACGCGTGCTGATCGACACGGCCGGCGGTGGGAGCGGCGGCGAGAGCGCGGGCATGCGCTCACACCGCGGCGTGATCGAGGGTGTGTCCAACGCGCACGAGATCCGGGACCGGATCATGGACCGGGTGCGTCAGTCGCGCGGGGCGGGGCTTGGGGATGAGCGGGTTGTGACGCCGGGAGCGCGTAGCGGGGGCCCGGCGTGGACGGACGAGCATCTGGCGGTGCTCAGGGAGATCGCGGGAGAGGTGCGGGGGGGCTGAGGGCTTACTCGAAATCCCCCGTCAGCTTCAGCTGGAAGTCGTTGATCTCGGCGATCTGCTTCGGGCTCTTGGCGCCGATGTTCTCGTAACGCTTGACGATCGCGCCGGGGTCCTCGGCCGCCAGGGCGCCGAGCATGGCGAACTTCGCGGCCAGCATGTCGTCCAGCGAGTGCGTCGTGTGACGTGCGTGGCCGATGGGGTACATGACCATGCCCGAGTCGTGGGACTGGCCGTCGGCGTCGGTGATGACCATGGAGGTGGGGATGCCGTCGGGGTAGCGCCGGTCGTACTCGTCGCCGCCGTGCTCGAAGACGATCTTGCCCATGAGGTCGCGCGTGACGGAGTCGAAGATTGCGCCCTCGGAGTAGTCGTACGGGCTGAGCATGGTCGCCTTCCAGAGCTCGGCGGGCTGGCTGAAGCTCGGGAAGTGTGCGGCTCGGAGCGCGATCGCCTTTCGCAGGAGCGTTCCGATGATGTAGACCATGGAGTGGTCGGCGGACTGGCGCGTGCGCGGGTCGCGCTTGGCGGGGTCGCCGATGATTCCGTAGGCCGGCTCGTAGGCGACGATCTTGATGGTGTTGATGCGATCGCCGGGCTTTGCGGTCTGGTCGAGCAGCTCCGGTCGCTTGGCGACGAGGTCGATCAGCGCCATGATCGCGCCGGCGGACTGGTGCTCGTACAGGCCGAGCTTGAAGTGCATGCCCATGACGGCAAAGTCGTCGCCGGAGTTGGCCAGGTGCAGGTCGAAGGGCGATGCGTCGGCCTGGGCGGTGTTGGCGCCGTCGGCGTTCACGGCCTTGAACATCTGGCCGGGGCCCTCGAAGATGCGGAAGACGGCCTCGGGGTTGCGGAAGATGTCGCGCGGGCCGAGGAACCCGGCCATCGAGCGCTTCATCGCGACGATGGCGGCCTCGGTGTTGATCGCCGCGCTTGCGCCCTTGGAGTCGGACAGCTGCTTGCCGGCGCGGATCGCACGGAACGGGACGTGGTGCGCGACGATCATGCCGATCGCGGACTCGATCTGCTCGGGCGTTGCGCCGACCATTGCGCCGAACGTGGCGGCGCTAGCAATGCCGCCGTGCAGGACGTGGTCGATCTTGTAGGTCTTGAGACTGAAGACTTCGGCGAGTCGCCCTCGGATCTCGTCGTGGAGGATCATGCCCTTGAGGGCGAAGTCGCCGCCCTTGCCCATCATCTGGGCGGCTGCGATGGGGACGGCGTAGAAGTCGTTGTGCCCGAACTCGCCGGCGGTGTGCCCGAGCTCGGGGTTGTAGCCGAAGTTGGTGCCGTTGGAGTCCCACTCACGCACGGCCGAGCTGTTGGCGCAGATCGCCTTCTCGACCTTCAGGCTGTTGGTTGAACCGAAGACGGTTGCGCCGGGGTTCTTGGCCTTGCCGAGCGCGCCGAAGGTGCCGTAGCCGGCGGGCGGGACGGGGTAGTGGAGCGCTTCGTTGCGGAGGACGGTCGGCGCGTTGGTCCCGAGGGCGAGCGCGGAGATGCCGCAAAGGCACGCGTCGGTATTGAACTGGTCCGTGCGCTTCTTGACCGCGTCGGAGGGGTCGCCGGACTTCATGAACTCGATGGCGTAGTTGGCGATGCCGAGAGCCTGGTTCGAGTGGGCGGGGAGGATGGTCTTGTCGGCGGGCATGTGGTTCTCCGCGTCGTGCGCGTTGGCGGCGTGGGTGTTCGTGGCTGAGGGGTGACAGGGTAGGTGGGAGGAAAACAGGCGGGAGCGGTTGACAGGGCTCCGAAAACGTGTAACCTACTCGTTACATATGCGGCCTGAGTCCATGGATGCGGTGTTTCAGGCCCTGGCGCATGCGGATCGGCGTCGGATTCTGGACCTGGTCAAGGACGAGCCGGGTCGGACGGTCGGGTCGGTGTGTGGGTGCTTCGGGACGAGCCGCGTGGCCGTGCTCAAGCACATCGGGGTTCTGGAAGAGGCGGGCCTGTTGGTCCGCGAGAAGGCGGGTCGCCGGCGCCTGTTGTACGTCAACAGCGTCCCGATCCAGCAGATCCACGAGCGGTGGACGACGGACTGGAGCCGTCTGTGGGCAGGCGGTGTCACATCACTGAAGTACAAGATCGAATCGGGCCAGCGGGCCCAGGAGTCGGACGAGGATGGGCAAGAAGGCGGCGGTTGAGAAGACGATCTCCGGCGGGCGCATGGTGTTCCGGACGGTGATCCGCGGGTCGGTTCAGCAAGTGTGGGACGAGGTGACCAGGACGGACGGCGTGAACACGGCGTTCTTCTGCGCGGTGATGGAGATGCAGGGTCGGTCGCCTGGTGATGCGCTGGCGATGCGCACGAAGAACGGGAAGTACACGAGCGTGGTGGGGGAGGTGACCGAGTGGGACCCACCGCGTCGGTTCGCGCACACGATGCGGTTTACTCATCTGGACGAGGCGCCGGTGCTCGCGGCGTACGAGCTCGAGGAGGTCGACGGGGGGACGCAGTTCACGCTGATCGTTGAGGGCGCTACGCCGGGGACCAAGTCCTACAAGGGCATGGCCGGCGGCGGGACGATGATCTGCAACCTGCTGCGCGCCGCGGTCGAGCGCGGGCGTGCGCCGCTGTGGTTCCGCGCGTTCCTGCCCTTGGTGACGATGATGATGACGAAGCGTCAGCGGAGCGAGCACTGGGCGCTCGGGTCGTGGAAGAAGGAGGCCTGAGATGGGACGCGTGATCGCGGGTGTGGTTGCGGGCTTCGTGGTTTGGAGCGTGCTGTGGCTGGGCGGGAACGCGCTGATCGTGTCGCTGGCGCCGGATTCGGTCGGCGACGACGGGTCGGTGACGGACCCGGTCGTGGTGGGGGGTGTGCTTGCGCTCAGCGTGTTCTGCTCGCTGCTTGCGGGCGGTGTGTGCCGCCTTGCGGGCGGGCGCGGGGCTGGTCGTGGTCCGCTCGCGCTCGGCGTGGTGCTGCTGGCGGTTGGTACCGCGGTGCAGGCGATGTCGTGGGACCTGATGCCGGTGTGGTTCCACGTTGCGTTCTTGTTGCTGCTCGTGCCGGTGACGCTGATTGGCGCGCGGGTTGCCGGCGGACGATCAGCGCCCGATCGCGCCGGTAAAGAAGTATGAGCCGAGGCCGATCGTGAAGACGAGGCAGCCGAAGAGGGTGTGGTCGATCCAGGCGGCGAGGGTCGAGTTGGACTTGTGGTAGGTGTGCGCGAAGAAGATCCCGCCCGGGATGCACATGGCGACCGCGATCCAGTTCCGGAAGAGGATGTGTGCAAAGGCGAAGAGCAGGCCGCTGGCGATGATCATCGTCCAGGGGGTGCGGAACAGCGGCGCGTAGCGCTGGAAGAAGAAGGTGCGGAAGATGACCTCTTGGGGGTAGACGCTGAAGAGTGGGTAGAGCGCCATGATCATCAGCCAGAGGCGCGGGTTGGCCTGCGGGAGTTCGAGGAAGCGTTCAGGCGCGAAGAGCCAGACGACCAGCGCGATGGGACCCACGAGTGCGCCGAAGCGCCAAAGGACGAGGGTGATCACCGGGCGGACGCCCCGCAGGTTGAACAGGCGCTTGCGCTCGAAGCGCTTGTCGGGGAGGAGCAGGGCGATGCAGAGCAGGCACCAGATCCAGATGGCGGGGAAGAGCCAGCCGGTCGGCTCGGCCAGGAAGGTGAAGCCGATGGGGCCCGCGACGTAGAGCACGAGCAGTTCGATGCTGCGCGCGACGACGAGGGTTGGTGAGGGGGCGGTCTGGGTGGCGTCTGTGGTCGGCATGGTTGGGAGGGCGGAGGTGGGTTCGGGCGCGTCGGGGCGGGCGATGCTACCGGGCGGGTCCGTCGGTCGCGGGCGCTAGAATGCGGGGCTCCGGGCGTGAGACGCCGGGAGCGGGCCCGGGGGGGTACCACCAACCTGCTTCTCAGGAGCCCCTGATGATGAGTCAGCCCGTGATTGTCGGCGCAAAGCGGACCCCGATCGGCAAGTTCCTGGGTGCGTACGGACGCACCTCGGCCACCCAGCTCGGCGCGTACGCGATCGAGGGGCTGTTCGCCGACGTTCCCGCCGCGAAGGACCACGTCGATGAGTGCGTGATGGGCTGCGTGCTGCAGGCCGGGCTGGGTCAGAACCCGGCTCGCCAGGCGGGGCTCAAGGCCGGGCTCCCGAGCTCACTGAGCGCGAAGACGATCAACAAGGTCTGCGGGTCCGGGCTCGAGGCCGTGATGATGGCGGCCCAGTCGATCAAGGCCGGCGACAACGAGTGCGTGGTCGCGGGTGGGCTCGAGAACATGTCGGCGGCCCCGCACTTTGCGAGCGTTCGCGCCGGCGCGAAGTTCGGCGCGGTCGAGATGAAGGACCACATGCAGTTCGACGGGCTGACGTGCGCGTTCGAGTGCTGGGCGATGGGCAACGCCGCGGACCACATCGCGACGAAGTACGAGATCAGCCGCGAGGAGCAGGACCGGTTCAGCGCGCAGAGCCACCAGCGTGCCGCGAAGGCGACGAACGAGGGGTGGTTCAAGGACGAGATCGTCGCGCTGACGGGTCAGCAGATCGGCAACCGCAAGGCGCCCGGCCCCGAGGGCGGCGTGTCGGCCGACGAGGGCATCCGTCCCGAGTCCACGGCGGAGGGTCTTGCCAAGCTCCGTCCGGCGTTTGCCAAGGACGGGACCGTCACGGCCGGCAACGCGAGCCAGATCTCCGACGGCGGCGCCGCCGTGTGCGTGATGAGCGAGTCCAAGGCGAGCGAGCTTGGTCTTGCTCCGATGGCGAAGATCGTCGGGTACCACACGCACGGCGTTGACCCGAAGGAGATCTTCTCGGCGCCGATCGGCGGGATCAGCGGGCTGCTGAAGAAGGTCGGTTGGTCCGTTGAGGACGTCGACCTCTTCGAGATCAACGAGGCGTTCGCGGCCCAGGTCCTGTGCAACGTCAAGGAGCTCGGCGTCGATGAGTCCAAGCTGAACGTCTGCGGCGGCGGTGTTGCCCTTGGGCACCCGATCGGCGCCAGCGGGGCCCGCGTGCTGGTGACGCTTGTGCACCAGATGAAGCGGACGGGCGCCAAGAAGGGCGTTGCGGCGTTGTGCCTCGGTGGCGGGAACGCCGTGGCGATGGCCGTCGAGGCGTAAACGACCTGGGGACGCGTCTCGGTTTGTGAAGACCGGGGTGTCGAGCCGATGGAGGCGGCATCCGTGCGCGCATGTCGTGCGGATGTTCAGATTGCGTCAAGGGCTCCCTTGGGCTCTGGACGCGCCCAACGATCGGCACGACCCCGATGAGCGAACCGAGTCCGACCAAGCGGCGCACAACGGACGCCCGTTCCACGTGGAACGTTGGCCGGTGGTCGCGTCCGTCGCCCAACGGCACGACGCCTCACCCCGTGCGATCGCGCGATCTGGTGTTGCTCGTCAACAAGGCGTCGGGTCGCGGCAAGGGCGAGCGGATGTGCGCGGCGTTGGCGGGCGCGCTGACGGACCAGGGGCATCGCGTCGCGCGCACGTTCGAGGCGCATGAATCGGCATCACCGGAGTTCAGTGAAGCGCTCGGCGAGAGCGAGGGGCTGGTCGTCGTGGGCGGCGACGGGACGGTCCACCACGTGCTGGATCAGGTGGTCGATGCGCGGGCCGCGTTGTTCCACGTTCCGATGGGGACGGAGAACTTGTTTGCGCGCGGGTTCGGGATGAAGCGGCGTGTCTCGGCGGTGCTGGCGAGTGTTGACGCGTGGCGCGTCGAGACGGTGGACGTAGGCGTCTGCAACGGGCGGGCGTTCGGGGTGATGGTCAGCTGTGGGCCGGATGCGGCGATCGTGCACGGGCTGACGCGTCATCGGAGGGGGCGGATCTCGCACCTGTCGTATGTGCCGTGGATCGTTCGAGCGGCTCTGCGTCCGCATCTCCCGCGACTGCGGGTAGTCGTCGACGGCGTTGAGGTCGTGGTGGGGCGGACTGGGTTGGTGGTGATCGGGAACAGCCGGGAGTACGCGGTGCGGCTGAACCCGGCGCATCGCGCCAGCATGACGGACGGGCTTCTGGACATGGCGTTCCTGCCGGCGCGGTCGAGCCTGCGGGTGGTGAGTTGGGCCCAGGGGCTGTGGACGGGGATGGCGCCGCGGGCGAAGAGCCTGGTGTACGCCCAGGGGCGTGAGGTCCTGGTGGAGGCGGAGGGTGAGGCTGGGCTGGTGCAGATCGACGGGGAGGCGCCGGGGGTGGAGGCTGGGGACGCCTCGGGGCTGACGCCGCGCGAGGGGCGGACGCCTCTGAGGATCACGATTCGGGAGCGAGCGTTGCGGGTGCTGGTGCCGGTGTCGTGATGAGGCCCAGGTGGCGGGCTGACGAGATGAATGATCGGAGTGTGTGATCGGGCTCAATGCCTCTTGGGCGTTGGGGCGATCCATATACTCCCGCCCCTTTGTTGACTCGAATCGCGGGTCCGGCGGCGTCGTGGAGCCGGTTGGGCCCGTTGCTTGTTCCTTGTTCTCCCCGAATCCGGCCCCAGCGGGGCCGAAGGATCCTGTCCGATGCTCAAGCGCACGCACAACTGCGGCCAGCTCCGAAGCTCAAACGCCGGCGACGAGGTCGTCCTCGCCGGATGGGTCAACTCCTACCGCGACCACGGCACCGGCCTGATCTTCGTGGACCTGCGAGACCGCTACGGGCTTACGCAACTGGTCTTCGACAAGGAGGACTGCTCGCCCGAGTTGCTCGAGGCGGCGGACAAGCTTCGCAACGAGGACGTGATCGCTGCCAAGGGCCCGGTGCGGATCCGCGACGGCGGGCCGAACCCGAAGCTCGAGACCGGTGAGGTCGAGCTTGTGGTCGGGACGCTCGAGGTTCTGAACAAGACGGACAACCCACCGTTCCTGCCGGACGACCATTCGGACAGCCTGCCTGGCGAGGAGATCCGTCTTCGCCACCGGTACATGGACCTGCGTCGGCCGAAGATGCAGAAGATCCTGCGGACGCGCCATCGCGTGACGAAGATCGCGCGCGACTACTTCGACGAGCATGGGTTCGTGGAGGTGGAGACGCCGGTGCTGTGCAAGAGCACGCCGGAGGGGGCGCGGGACTTCTTGGTGCCGTGCCGCATGCAGCCGGGGACGTTCTACGCGCTCCCTCAGAGCCCGCAGCTGTTCAAGCAGATCCTGATGGTGTCGGGGCTGGACCGGTACATCCAGATCCCGAAGTGCTTCCGCGACGAGGACCTTCGTGCGGACCGTCAGCCGGAGTTCAGCCAGATCGACCTCGAGATGTCGTTCGTCGGACGCGAGGAAGTGATGGAGGTCATGGAGGGGTACACGCGCGTGCTCTTCAAGGAGCTCGCGGGGATCGACGTTCCCGCAGTGCGCCAGATGACCTACCGCGAGGCGATGGACAACTACGGGATCGACCGGCCGGACCTGCGCTTCGGGCTCGAGCTCGTTGACATCTCGGACCTCGCGGCCAAGACGGACTTCAAGGTCTTCACCGGTGCGCTCGCCAAGGGCACGACGTCGCACGATCGCGGCGTGGTCAAGGCGATCCGTGTGCCCGGCGGGGCGGACAAGCTGACGCGCAAGCTGACCGACGGGTACACCGAGTTCGTCAAGCAGTTCGGCGCGGGCGGCGTGCCGGTGGCGAAGTACACGGGACAGGGCGATACCAGCGGGTTCGAGACGGGCATCAGCCGGTTCATCGAGCCGATGGCCGCGGACCTGGTCGAGCGGCTTGGTCTCGAGGTCGGCGACACGGTGCTGTTCGGTGCCGACACGTACCCGGTGTGCTCGAAGGCGCTGGGCGAGCTTCGGATCAAGCTGGCGAAGGACCTTGGTCTGATCGAGGAGGGCAAGTGGGAGTTCGTGTGGGTCACGGACTTCCCGATGTTCGAGTGGGACGAGGAGACGAAGCGGTGGTACGCGATGCACCACCCGTTTACCGCGCCCAACGAGGATCAGATCGAGGCGTTCATGGCGGCCGAGCCGTCGGACCACGAGGCGATCGGCGCGATCGTGTCTGCTGGGTACGACCTGGTGCTCAACGGGAGCGAGATCGCGGGCGGGTCGATCCGTATCCACCGGCAGGACGTTCAGAGCAAGGTGTTCGGGCTGCTTGGGATGAGCGAGGAGGAGGCGAAGGCGAAGTTCAGCTTCCTGCTCGAGGCGCTGCGGTTCGGCGCGCCGCCGCACGGCGGGATCGCGTTCGGGCTCGATCGCCTCGTGATGCACCTCGCTGGGACGGACAACATCCGCGACGTGATCGCGTTCCCGAAGACGCAGACGGGTTCGGACCTGATGTGCGAGGCGCCGGGGGCGGCGGATGCGGCGCAGCTTGACGAGTTGTTCGTCAAGAGCACATGGGTTGCGCCGGAGGCCTAGGCCCCGGCCGAGCTTGTCACCTCACGGAGGTGGCGCGAGAGCGCACGCTTCATCATCGCGGCGATCAAGCGCAGTGGGATCATCGCCAGGCGCGTCGTCGGGTAGAGCGTCATGGTCTTCTGGATACCCGTGCGCCCATCGGCGAGGGTCTTGAAATCGCAGCGCTCCTCGAAGTGGGTGGCGAACTTCTTGAGGGGGTTGGGGAAGCCGTCCATGTGCAGCAGGTACGTGCGCGGCATCTCCCACTCCACGATGGTCTCGACGTGCTGGCTGCCGTCCCCGTTGGTGGCCTGGATGCGCGTGCCGACGATCTCGTCGGTGCGTTCGAGGATCTCGGCGTTCTTGATGCCGGGGAGCGGGCCCCAGCCCTTGAACGTCTTCCAGTTGTCCATGTCGAGGATGCCCTCGGCGAACTCGGTCGGCGACATGGTGGTGGCGGCCGTGCAGTGGATGACGATGGGGCGAGGTCTGGACATGGGTTGGGGTGGGGGGCTAGGGGTTGGGGAGCCAGATGACCTGGCCGCTCTCGTCGTTGCGTCGGCCGATTGCGCAGTCGGTGATGACGCGTGCGACCTGTTCGGGGGTGAGACAGTTGGCGCTGGGGATGGCGTTTTCGTCGAACAGCGAGCGGAGCATGGGGGTTTCCACGGCTCCGGGGGCGACGGCGAATGCGTGGACACGCTGCTCACCGTCGATGAGGCCCTCCTTGTGGCAGCTCGCGGCCATCAGGTTCACCGGGGTTTTGCTGGCGGCGTATGCGAAGAAGCCCTCGAAGGGGTCCTGGGTGCCGATGGTGGAGGTGTTGACGACGCGCCCTCGGCGCTCGACCAAGGTCGGCCATGCTCGGGCGATGGTGATTGCGGGAGCGATGGCGTTGAGGGCGTAGCAGCGGGCGATGGTGTCGGCGTCGGTCTCGCCGATGCCGACGAGGGGGGCCGTGCCTGCGTTGTTGATGATTGCGTCAAGACGTCCGTAGGCCTCGAGCGTGTCGTCGACGATTGACGCGGCCGCCTTGGGGTCGGTCAGGTCCGCGGAGAGGATGAGGGCGTCGCCATCGCAGCGCTCGGCGGTTTCGTGGAGGGCTTCGGTGGTGCGCGCGACGAGAGCGAGGTCGTAGCCCTCGTCTGCGAGGAGTCGGGCGGCCTCGCGTCCGATGCCGCTCCCGGCGCCGGTGATCAGTGCGATCGGTCGTTCGTGGGTGGTCATGCCCGGAGGGTAGGGGCGGGGCTGGGGCGTGGGGGGATGGGGTGGGTGTGGGGCGGTACACTCCGCGCATGTCCATCTCTCGGATTCTCGTGGCCGTGTCCTTCTTGGTCGTCTTGGCTGCGCCGCTTGCCTTGCGGCCCGGCGGGGTGATGGGCGTCGAGAAGGCGCCGTCGGACCGGACGCTGGTGATCGTGACGCCGCATGTGCAGCAGATCCGCGACGAGTTTGGCCGCGGCTTCAGCGCGTGGTACGAGCGGACGCACGGTCAGACGGTTGCGATCGACTGGCGAACGCCGGGGGGGACGACCGAGATCCAGCGTCAGCTTGGCGCTGAGTACGCGGCCGCGCTGCGGTCGGGGAAGATCAAGCCGGACGGTTCGTGCGAGCCGGGCGTGATCGGGTACGACCTGATGTTCGGCGGGGGGTCGTACGACCACGGGCAGCTCAAGAACCCGGTCGAGGTGAAGATCAACGAGCAGGTCGTTGCTGTGTCGATCTCCGTGCCGGCGGGGTTCAGCCAGGAGGAGATGGACGGGTGGTTCGGGGCGAACCGGGTGGGGCCGTCGGATGTTGGAGCGTGGCTCGTCGAGCGTGGTCGTGAGCCGGGCGACGTCGATGATCTGTCCTGGCAGTTGCTGTACGACCCCGAGCAGTACTGGATCGGCACGGCCCTGAGCGGGTTCGGGATCGTGTACAACCGCGACGTCCTGAACCGCAAGGGCATCCCGCTGCCCGCGACGTTCGAGGACCTGACGCGGTACGAGTTCTTCGGACGGGTTGCGCTGGCGGACCCGCGTCAGTCGGGTTCGGTGACGACGACGTACGACTCGATCTTGAACAGCGAGGGGTGGGACGAGGGGTGGAAGATCCTGCGGGAGATGTCGGCGAACGCGCGGTACTTCGCGAGCGGTTCGACCCGCCCGCCGCAGGACGTGAGCCAGGGGGATGCGTACGCGGGCGTTGCGATCGACTTCTACGGGCGTGGGCAGGCGCAGGCGGTGATGCGCCCCGGTGAGACGGCGGACACGAGCCGCGTGGGGTACGTGGATCCGGAGGGCGTGTTCATCGATGCGGACCCGATCTCGGTGTTGCGTGGGGGGCCGCACCCGGAGCTTGCGCGTGAGTTCATCCGGTACTGCCTGACGGAGGAGGCGCAGGCGCTGTGGCAGTTCCCTGCGGAGACAAACGAGGTGGGGGCGATCGACAACCCGGTGGCGCCAGGGACGGACATGCGGATGGGCCCGAAGCGGTATGAGCTTCGTCGGATGCCGGTGCGTCGTGTGATGTATGAGATGTACGGCAATCATTTCATCGATCAGGTGGACCCGTTCGCGTTGGTGTCGGGTGCGAAGAGCCGCGGGTGGCGTGGGGCGATCGCGCCGCTGATGGCGTGCTTTGCGATCAACGCGGAGGAGGACCTCGAGCACGCGTGGGTCGCGCTGAACGAAGCGCGTCAGGCGGCCGAGCGCGGGTCGATCTCCGCCGGGCTGCTGCACGAACTCGAGACGGCGTTCCACGCGATGCCGGTGCATGTGATGAAGGACGGGCGCGAGGTGACGCTCGGTCCGGCGACGTACCGGGAGATCCGTGCGGACGCCGGCAAGTGGCGTGACCCGATCCGGGGCAAGCGTGCGCTGATTTCGTACACGCGTCAGTTCAAGGAAAACTACAAGCGCGTCACCGCGACGTGGCGCAGGCATAAGGAGGGGGCCGAATGACCGAGCCCGATCGTCCGGCGCGTCCAACGCTCGCCAAGATCATCGCGACGCTTGGTCCGGCGACGGACGACGAACAGGTGCTGCGCCGGCTGGTGCTGGCGGGTGCGTCGATCTTCCGGCTGAACTTCTCGCACGGGTCGTTCGAGGCGCACGAGAAGCGTCTGGCGCTGGTGCGCCGCGTGGGGGAGGACCTTGGCATCCCGATCGCGGCGATGGGCGACCTGCGCGGGCCGAAGATCCGTGTTGGCAGGGCGCCCGATGGCGGCGTCGAGCTCGGCGCGGGTGAGGACGTCGTGATCCTGTCGACCGAGGAGGGCGAGGCGCGGCTGGTCGATGGCACGGCCCACCTGCCCTGTACGTACGAGCCGATCGGGCGAGAGGTGCAGCCGGGCGAGCGGGTGTTGATCAACGATGGGGCGATCCGGATGCTGGCGGTCGAGCGCGAGGCGGGCGACCCGGACGGGTCGTGTCGCTGCCGCGTCGTTGTGGGCGGGCTGGTGACGAGCGCAAAGGGGATCAACCTTCCGGACACGAAGATCAGTGCGCCGGCGCTGAGCGACTGGGACTGGGAGTGCGTGGAGTGGGCGGTCGCGCACGGTGTGGATTTCCTGGCGATGTCGTTCGTGCGCAGGGCGGCGGAGGTGCGCGAGCTGCGCAATCGCCTTGCGGGGATGTGCTCGGTCAGCTCGGCGATCGCGGGCGCGGGTGAGGGGGCGCTGATCCCGATCGTGACGAAGATCGAGAAGCCCGAGGCGCTCGATGAGCTGGACGGGATCATCGAGGCGGCCGACGGCGTGATGGTTGCGCGCGGGGACCTGGGCGTTGAGATGGATCTCGCGCAGGTTCCGGTGGTGCAGAAGCGGCTGATCGCCAAGGCACACGAGTGGGGCAAGCCGGTGATCGTGGCGACGCAGATGCTCGAGACCATGATGGATCGGGCGTCGCCGACACGCGCCGAGGCGAGCGACGTGGCCAATGCGATCTTCGACGGGGCCGACGTCGTGATGCTCTCCGGCGAGACGGCGGTCGGGAAGCACCCGGTGCTGGCGGTCGAGACGATGCGTCGGATCATCGGCGCGACGGAGGAGCGCCTCGAGGAGCTGCGCGGGAGCGATCATCCGGGCGAGCGGCTGGTGGACTACGGCTACAGGACGGCCGCGCTTGCGCATGGGGCGGCGCACGTCGCGCAGGACATCGGTGCGAGCATTGTGGCGTGCTGGTCGCAGAAGGGCGGGACGGCGAGGTACCTGAGCAAGAACAAGCTGTCGGCGCCGATCGTCGCGTACTCGAGCGATGCGCGTCAGACGCGGCGGATGGCGCTCTTGCGCGGCGTCACGGCGATCCACTGCGCCCCGCCCGCGTCGGGCGCATTGTCGGATTGGAACGCGAAGGTGGAGGCGGATCTGCTGGAGCGCCGGTGGGTGCGCGAGGGTGAGCCGATCGTGCTGCTCGCGGGCAAGCCGCTCGGGAGCGCCGGGGCGACGACGACGCTTGCGGTCCATTACATCGGCGATCCGTCGACGGGGTACATGCGTCACACGAGCGAAGAGTGCGAGTCGTGAGCGAGCAGCCCTTCACGTGCGCGATCGTTGCGATCGGCGACGAGCTGCT
The DNA here is from genome assembly GCA_028285065.1 of Phycisphaerales bacterium. GTDB lineage: Bacteria > Planctomycetota > Phycisphaerae > Phycisphaerales > UBA1924 > JANQQG01. The sequence goes on along the minus strand of JANQQG010000010.1, from coordinate 364 downwards.
GCACGGGGAGAGCCTGGACACGAATACGCAGTGGCTCGCTCAGCGGGTGACCGAGCTGGGCGGGGTGGTCGGTGGGCACGCGACGGTTGGGGACGACATCGACGACCTCGTGCGGGTGGTCGGCTCGTTCGCGCGCGTGTGCGATGTGGTGGTGACGACCGGTGGGCTGGGTCCGACGCAGGACGACCTGACGCGCGAGGCGTTGGCGCGGGTGCTCGGTGTTGAGCTTGCGGAGGATCCGGGGGCGTGGGAGGCCGTGTCGGCGTGGTTCGCCGGGCGTGGGCGGGCGCCGAGCAAGACGCAACGGATGCAGGCGCTGGTGCCGTTGGGGGGGCGGTGGTTCGAGAACACGCGTGGGACTGCG
>JANQQG010000009.1 GCA_028285065.1 Phycisphaerales bacterium | reverse complement strand
CGCGCCGCGCGGCACGAGACGCAGACGATCCCGCCCTCCGGCGAACCCGTGCCAGCGCCACCACAACGCAGAACAACCAGCCCGCCGCAATCCACGCCCCGCTCGGTCCCGTTGCCGTGGACGCGCAGCCCAGCGCTCCCGCAATCCGTGAAGCTCGAATCGTGACAGATCAGGTGATCGCACGCGCACACGATCCCGTTCCCACCAATGCTGCGGCACTCCCAACGGTTCACACGAACCTCGAGCGTCCACGTCGGCACCGTCCCGTCGCCCGGGTCCGGAGGACCGTCGCAGCGCATCCCGTCACCGGAGCACGACACGCACGACGAGGCGCGAACAACGACGCGCCCACCCGCACCGCCACCGCCTGTGCCGTAGTTGCTCGACGGCTCGACGCACATGCCGTCGGAGCAGCGGGCCACGTGCACATCCTCGCAGTACAGACTGAAGTCCGTCTCGCGGTACTGGACGCACATGCCCTGGCCGAAGCAGTCACGCACGTGGAACCGCTCGACCCGGACCTCCGCCTTGTCCTCGATGCGGAGCCCCCCGCCACAGCTGTCGACGCCCCCATCGACGATGTGGAAACGACCATCCGTCGCCACGACCCGCACGCCGAAGGAAGCGCCGGCGACCCCGCGCACGCTGAACCCGTTCAGGTCGAGCGTCACGTCACCCGGCGCGGTCACCAGGATCCCCACCTGCCCCTGACCCACGCCGATGTCATCAGTGCAGTAGTAGTTCCCCGCCTCGCTGATGATGTGCACCGCGCTCGCATCGCCGGGCAGCTCGTTGACGCACACGCGCGGCTCGATCGCATCCAGCGGCTTCATCGTCGGAGCCGGCGGGCCCAGCGGCGGATCCAGCTGAGCGGACGCGGACGAGAGCGGCACGCAAACGGCGCAGACGAGAATCAACAGCATGCGGGCAACGGAGGACATGGTCCGGTCTCCAGTTCTGTCTTGGGCGTTCGCACGGGCGGGACGCGCCCCGGCGGCCAGTGCTCACCGATCGCCCGCAACGCCACGACTGCGCAGCGAACGACGGAGCACGCCGACCAATTCCCCCACGAGAAAGGGGCACTCGGCCCGGCGCGTACCTCGATTCTAAGGGGTCACGCACGATCCACAAGGGCATTCTGAGGCAACCACCTCAGCGAACAACGCGGCCCGCACCCTATCGGACCCCCACCATCGCGCCCGCCTCGAGCGCACGGACCAAGCTCAGTCCATCGACAGCAGCACCTTGATCCCCTCGCCCGAGATCATCGTCTCGAACGCGCGCTCGTAGTGCTCGATCGGGAACGTGTGCGTGATGATCGGCTCGAGTTGCAGGCGACCCGCCAACACCAACTGCTCCATCTGGTACCACGTCTCCCACATCTTCCGACCGTTGATCCCCAGCACCTTGCAACCCTTGAAGATGATGTGCTGGGTGAAGTCGAAGCTCAGGCTCTTCGCCGGAAGACCGAGCAGCGCCGCCGTCCCGCCGTTGCGCAGCGCACGGAACCCCGTGTCGAACGCCGGTTCGGCCCCCGACATCTCGAGCAACACGTCAGCACCCTCACCACGCGTCGCCCTGCGGATCTCGTCGATCCACCCGTCACCCTCCGTCGCGTCGAACGCCTCGTCCGCGCCAAGCTCCTTCGCCAACTTCAGCCGACGCGCATCCACGTCCGAACAGAAGATCCGCGCCGCACCCGCCGCCTTGGCAACCGTCACGGCCATCAGCCCGATGATCCCCACACCCGTGATCAGCACAGACTTCGCGCTCACGTCCGCCGCCATCACCGTGTGCACCGCATTGCCCAACGGATCGAAAGCCGCGGCCACCTCGTCCGGGATCGACTCGTGGATCGGCCAGACGTTCGACTCCGGCACGCACACATAATCCGCGAAGCACCCGTCCCGATCGATCCCGATGATCTTGGTGTCCCGCGCGATGTGCGCGTTGCCCGTCCGCGAGTTGTAATCCAACCCCGCCGTCAGGTGCCCCTCGGCGCTGACGCGCCGCCCGGGGCTGAACAGACGCACCGCGGGCCCCACGCGCTCGACCACCCCAGCGAACTCATGACCCGTGACGATCCCGACGGGGATCCGCCCCGCCGCCCAGTCGTCCCACTGCCAGATGTGCCGGTCCGTCCCGCAGATCCCCGCCTTCGTCACGCGGATCAGCACGTCGAGTGGGCCCAGCTCGGGGATCGGGCGATCGCCAACGAACTCGAGGCCTTCTCCGGCGTGGTGCTTGACGAGGGCGCGCATGGTCGTGGAGCTCCCAGGCATGGGTCCCGGTGAAACCGACGCGGAGCGAGCGGGATGGGTCGTCACGGCGGTCCGTTCCGTTCGAGAAGGGCGAGAAGGGCCGCGTAGCGGCCGATAGCGGCAAAACCCGCCCCTACGACGCGCCACACGTGGTCGCGCCGGGCGATGGGCAAGACGAGGGGGGCACGCCGTCAACTTGGGCGAGCCGCGACGGATTCTCTGCCTGTGCCGAACATGAATCAACGCGACCCCGCGCCGGGCAATGCGCCCCTGGCACGGGGCGTTTGGCGGGGGCAGGGTTGGGAGGCCCAGCACCATTCCGAAACAGGGGCGACCCGCGTCAGGGTCACCCCAGCCAGGATCAACCCGAGCCCGGAAGAAGTTTGGGCGCACCGCCCATCAGGGCACGATGGAAGGCGAGATAGGATTCCCGCGTGAGCAGATCGGCCTCGAACTCGTCGTACCTCTTCGTCGCGGTCAAGCCGACCGGTGGCAAGAAGTACGGGCTGCGTCAGGCCTCCACGCCCGGCGCACTCGCCGAGAGCCTCAGACGCGACAGCCTCCTCCTGCTCAAGACCTACTCCCTCCCCGCCTGGATCGGCGTCGAGAGCAAGGTCAGCCTCAAACAACAGTCTGAGATCAACGACCAGCTCGCCCAGCTCCTCACAAGAGGCGTCCCACTCGTCGAGGCCCTCGAGGTCGTCGCGGGATCGCACTCCGGACCGCTCGGTGACCGCGTCGGGCTTATCCGTGAGCAGGTCGCCGGCGGCAAGTCCCTCGCGGAAGCCGCCGAGTACCTCGGCGGGTTCGACGACGTCACCATCAGCGTCTACCGCGCCGCCGAACGCACCGGCGACCTCGGCGGTGCCGCCAAAGAACTCGCGGAGACCTCCAGACGCCAGCTCGCCGTCCGCGGCAAAGCAATGACCATGTCCATGTACCCGGCGGTCGTGCTCAGCGTGAGCCTGCTGCTGTGGTTCGGCCTGATGGTCTTCGCACTGCCCAGCCTCGGCGAATCGCTCGCGCAGGCCGACATCGAACTGCCCGGCGCTTCGCAGGTGATCATCGGGATCGGCACGTGGATGCGCGACAACTTCCCCATCGTCGCGATCGGGATCGCCGGAGTCGCCGCCGCGATCATCCTCCTCCGCAAGCAGATCGGCGCGATCCTCATGGGCGTCATCCGGCGCATGCCGCTGATGAAAGACGTCGCACTCGCCCAAGAGTCGGCCCGGTTCTTCAGCGTCATGGGCGCACTGACCGCCTCGGGTGTCCAGCTCGCAGACGCGCTCGGCGTCGCAAACCGCGTCATCGGCAACCCCAAGCTCAGCGCGCAGATGGACCGCATGCGCAAGCGCCTCATCGAAGGCGGCGTGCTCCGCTACCTCATCGAAGAGGTCACCGAGCTGCCACTGGCAACGCGCAGGCTCCTCGTCGCCGCCGAGCGCTCGGGCGACCTCGAAACCACATTCAGAACACTCGCGGGCGACATGTCCGACGAGGTCGACCGCCGGTCCTCGCGCCTCCTGGCGTTCATGGAGCCGGCCCTGATCCTTTTCATGTTCGTGATGATCGGAAGCCTGATCGCAGCGGTCATGCTCCCGCTGATGACGCTCAGCAGCCGCGTCGGGGCGTAATGACGCGCCCACCACCGGAGGGACTCGCAATGAAGCCAACATACGCCCGTCGCGCCTTCTCGATGCTCGAGGTCATGCTCGTGATCGCGCTCATCACCATGCTCGCCGGCGTCGTCGTCTTCGCCATGCGCGGCCAGGCCGACGCCGGTCGAATGAGCACCACCAAGATGAAGATGCGACAGCTCCACACGCTGCTCCAGGGCTACTACGCCCAGAACAGCATCTACCCCGACACCCTCGACGTCCTCGCCGAGGGGCCCACCCCCATGATCGACAAGGTCCCGAAGGACGGCTGGAAGATCGACTTCTTCTACGACCCCGAAGGCCTCGCAGAAGGCGAGAACTTCACGCTCATCAGCGCCGGGGCGGACAAGGAGTTCTCCACCACCGACGACATCAACATCTGGGACGTCATGGAAGAGGATTGACACCATGCACGCCGCAGCGACCAGGACAACCAGGCGAGTGCGCGTCCCAGCCCGACGCGGCCTCTCGATGCTCGAGGCCATCCTCGCCGTCGTGCTCCTGACCCTCCTGGCAGGCGTCATCCTCAGCGTCATCGCCGACGGACACCGCACACAGATCAACTCGCGCATCCGCGCCGCAGGTCACGAGGTCGCAAGCCGGCTCATCCTCCAGTGGCTCGACGACCGCGTCCAGGTCCTCGAGATGGACCGCTCCGGCAGGCCCATCGACTACGGCGTCTACCGCTTCCGCTGGGAGCTCGACGTCGCCAAGGCACCGGTCATCATGAGCCGCCAGCCCGAGAACCGCGAGCCCAACCGGAAGCCCCCGGAGGTCGAGGCAATCACCGCACGCGTCTGGCTCGTCGACGACTCCGACCGCACCGCGCGCCGCCTCGTCAGCGACATCCCCGTCGCCGAGCTCACGCGACTGAGCAACCCCGTCTACCAACGCAACCACGACTCCCAGGAACGCCTCATCGGCAGCGGCAACACCGAAACCATCTTCAAGTGGTTCCACTCCATCCAGGACGCTCGGACCCTCAGCGGAGGCGAAGACGGCGCCGGATCCAACGACGACGCAGACGGGGACGCGGGAGACAAGTGATGCTCAACCACGCCCGGCCCACCCAGCGACGCGCCTTCTCCATGCTCGAGGTCATGCTCGCCACCATCACCGGCGTCATGGTCCTCATCGCATGCCTCAGCCTGCTCACCACCATGCGCAGGGGCGACGCCGTCGCCGCGCAGCGCTTCGAAGCGAGCATGCTCATCGAGCGCACGCAGCGCACCACCGCCAACGCGCTCGGACAACTCCTCATGTCCGGCAGCTACCGCGAGGACCTCGAGGCCGAACGCAATCGCGACGACGACAACCCCAACGCAGAGGAAAAGGAAGAAGCAGACGACGCACGCGAGGGCGAGGACGCAGACGACACCATCACCGGGCAGATCCGACTCAGCCTCGCACCCGCGCGAGACCTCCCGGACATGGTCCACGACGTCGACGGGGAGTTCACGCCCCAGCGCCTCGAGGTCACCACCATCAGCCCCCCGATCTTCCGCCCACCCGGCGGCCCGCGACTCGAACGCGCCGGATGGGCCTCCACCGAAGCACGCGCCGACGTCCGCCAGCAGCAGCGCATCACCGAAGGACGCGGCTACCTCGGCGCCTTCGAGTTCGTCCCCGCCGACGAAGAAGCCACCAGCTGGCAGCTCTGGTACTCCCCCATCACGCCCTCCGGCGAGTCCGTCCTGCTCATAGACGACCTCGCCTACGCACGCTGGAGCGCCTTCCAGTCCGACCCCGAGGACCCCGGACGGGGCCGCTACGTCGACCGACTCCAGGCCGCCTACGCCGAGGACCTCCCCGGCTTCATGACCCTCGAGGTCAACACCCTCGACGGGCAGTGGCACAACTGGATGTTCGAGCTCCGCTGGCTCAGCCAGACGCAGACCGCCGCCGGCACCCCCGAAGTCGATACCGACGGGGACGGCATCCCCGATACGCCCGCCGCCATGGTCGACGACGACCTCAACGCCTTCGGCGACTCCGGCGGCGCCGCACCCGCCGACGCAGGCGACAAGCCCGCCGCCAACCCCGGACAACCCGGCAGCGGTTCCAAGCCCCCGTCACGCTTCGGCGGGCTCAAGGACTTCCAGCGAAACCCCAGCCGCGATCAGCAGTGAACGCCACAACCCCTCCAACTACGCGCCCCCGCCGCCGGGCCTTCGCACTGCTCATCGTCGTGATGCTCAGTGTCCTCGCCGGCATCGGCGTCACGCTCATGATCGAGCGCCAGGCGAGCCATACGCTGGCAGCCGCCAGGCTCGACCGCTCCTACCAGACGCGCCACGCCGGTGCAGGCATCCAGGAGCTGGTCGATGACTGGCTCACCATCTCCAACAACAACCCCAGCGGTGCCGTCGACGCCCAGGGCCTCGCCTTCAAGGTGGTGATCCCATCCGGGCCCTGGGAAGAAATCCGCGTCTATGTCTCTGACGCACAAGGCCTTGCACGATCCAACGTCGAGCTGCTCGGCGGGATGGAGGCCAAGCTGGCCGCCGACGTCCTCGCGACCCTCGAGGCCCAGTACGACCGCACGCCGTCGGACCTGCTCCGCCAACGCGGGCCCGTCTCGATGAGCCTCAAGACGATGCCCGAGGAACTGCTCCGGGCCACAACCACCGCCATCCTCGCCGAGGGACCCAGCCTCGAGCTCGCCAACGAGCTCCTTAGCGCCCGCGAGCAAGGCACGCTCAACGCCACGACCTGGGTCGAGATCATGAACGAGCTCGAGATCGAGCCGACCCAGGGCGCACGCCTCGAACTGATGCTCACGCTGCAGCCGACCCTCTTCTGGGTCGAGGCCGAGTGGATAAGCAACGGGCAGGTCGCCCGGCGCGCCGGCGGGGAGCTGCTGATCAAGGACGCACAGGGCCCGTGGGAACGGAGCAGCCCTTTCTTGTCATGGAGGCCCCTCGCGGTCGATGAGGGATCCGGTGGCCCTGGTGCGGTATCCTCACGCGCCAGAGGCGCCGCAGCGGAGGCAGGAGGACGACGCCCATGAACCGTGAACAGGCACGAATCGGACGCACCGGCGCCATGATCGGCGCCGCCGCCCTCCTCGGGGGGGCGGTCGTCACGCTCCTGCCCGCCCTCGACGGGTGGTTCGCCATGAGCTTCCCCGACCCTGGCAAGGTCTCCATCAACAACCAGCCGCCCGTCGTCAACCCCTTCGGCGAGCCCCTACCCGCCGACGCCCAGGTCCTCGGCGCCAACCTTGATCAAACCCACTGGATGATCAACGAGGAGCCACCGCCTCGAAACGACGACGAGACCGGTGGCAACGGAGAAGTCGAGCCACCACCCCCCCCGCCGCC
>JANQQG010000241.1 GCA_028285065.1 Phycisphaerales bacterium | reverse complement strand
GCGGCGACGCTCGCGGGGCTCGAGACCTCGCGGAGCAACTGGGCGATCCTCGGTTCGGTGTTCCAGCCGCTGTTCGAGGGGGGGCGGGTCGAGGCCACGCTCAGCGCTCGCGCGTCGGATGCCGACGCTGCGCTGTTGGGGCTGCACGGGGTTGTGCTCCGGGCGATCGCGGAGGTGGAGGACGCGATCGACGCGGCTCGCGAGTTGCAGGTGCAGGCGAGCGTGCTCGAGGAGGCCGCCGATGCGGCCCGGATCAGCACGCGTTTCTTCGAGCAGCGGTACCGGCAGGGCCTTGGCTCGCTTCAGGATCTGTTGATTGCACAGGAACAGGAGATGGCGGTCAAGCTTCGTCTCGTCACCGTGCGGGCCCAGCAGCTTACGAACCGCATCGATCTTGCGTTGGCGCTCGGCGCGCCCGGGCCGGCGCCTGGAACCGGTGCCCCATGAGTGCGCTGCTCCGGACGGTCCGGCGACTGGGCCGCGCGGTGGTGCTCGTAGGTACCGTCGTGGTCTGCCTCCTTGGCCTGATCGTGATCTCGGGCTTCGAGGCGAGCCGATCGGCTGATCCCGGTCGATCGGATGGGGCGTCGGGCGCGCCGGTCACCGTGCTGGACGTGGAACCCTCGACTCACGCCGCCCTGGTTACGGCGCTCGGCGAGGCCCGCCCTGTCTGGGAGTCGACGATCCGCGCCGAGGTCGACGGCGGGATCGAGTTCGTATCCGCGTCCCTCGAGCCGGGCTCGCGACTCAGGGAGGGCGATGTGCTCGTCAGGCTCGAGCCGAGCGCCTATATCGCGCGCGTCAGCGACGCCAGGAACCAGCTCCACGCGGCGCGTACCGAGTTGATGCGGGAGGAACGCCGAGCGATCGAAGCGAGGGAAGACTGGCGTCGATCGGGCATCGAGGGTGAGCCAGATTCGGCGCTCACCCTCCGGATCCCGCAGCTCGAGCTGGCACGCTCCGCGGTGGATGCCGCGGCCGACGCGCTGGTGCACGCGGAACAACAACTCGGTCGAACCGAGATCCGGGCGCCGTTTGATGGCGTCGTCGTGTCGCGGGCGGTCGATCCCGGTGAGTCGGTGTTCGCGGGCGATGTCATCGGCGTGATGTACGCGCTCTCCGCGCTCGAGATCGCGCTCCGCCTCGACGCCGCGCAGTGGAGCCTCCTGCCCGCCGACCCCATCGGCCTCGTCGTGCCGCTCGAGGACCCTTGGGGAGGGTCGGCGTGGCACGCAACCGTCGTTCGTGAGGCGCTCGAGCACGAGCGTGAATCACGCTTGCGGACGCTCTACCTCCGTGTTGGCGGCCCGCTCGATCACGATCCGCCTTTGCTGCCGGGGATGTTCGTACGAGCGGGGCTGAGGGGACGTGATGTGCCTGGCACGCTGCGCCTGCCACAGTCGTGTCTCACCAAGGCGGGGTCGATCTGGACGGTCGACGCCGACAACACGCTCCGTCGGTTCCCCACCGAACCTGTGTTCTTTGGTGAGGGGGTCGTGTATGTCCGTGCGCCGGCCGACGGCGCTCACCGCGTGGTCGTCTCGCCCAACAGCAGCTTCATCGCAGGGCAGCGAGTCCAGCCCATCTCCGCATCGGAAGGGCGTTGAGCATGCACGCGTTGACGGCTTGGTTTGCCCGCAACCCCGTGGCGGCCAACCTGCTCATGGGACTGGCGCTCATCGGGGGCCTCTTCGCGCTGCAAACGACCCGGATCGAGGGCTTCCCGGCGATCCCGCCGCGCTCGGTGACGGTGACGACGGTCTACCCGGGGGCGAGCGCCGAGCAGGTGGATCGGGGCGTTTCGCGCAGGGTCGAGCAAGCGCTGCGAGGGGTGCCTGGGGTCAAGAAGGTCAGCTCGCTCTCGGGGCAGGGCTTCTCGAGCGTATCGGTCGAGAAGAAGAGCGGGTTCGGCATCGAGCGGTTTCAGAATGAGATCGGTGCGCGCATCGACTCGATCTTCAACCTGCCCGAGCGCGCCGAACGCCCCCGGATCACGCGCGACGAGTTCGATATCGAGGCGCTCGTCGTCCAGGTCTACGGGGATGTGGAGCCCCTCGCACTCCAACGCGCGGCGCGCCTCGTCCGCGAGGAACTGCTCTCGGACCCGGAGATCACGAAGCTCGAGACTTTCGGGGAGCAGGAGTACGAGGTGCGGGTCGAGGTCGACGACGCGCTCCTGCGGACGCATGGGTTGTCGGTCGCCGATGTTGCGACGGCGATCAGCGCGTCCTCGTTGGACTACCGCACGGGGAGCCTGCGGAGCGAGGACGGCCTGGTCACCATCAGGGCCGATCGCCGTGCCTTCGACTCCGCCGAGTTCGCGGAGATCGCGGTCAAGACTCTCCCGGATGGTGCGCAGCTGCGCGTGCGTGACATCGGCGTCGTGGTCGATGGCTTCAGGGAGGACGTCAGGTTCGCGCGGTTCCAAGGCGTGCCGTCCGTCGGGTTCCAGATCTTCACGAGCAAGTCCGGGAGCTTGCTCGATGTCAGTCGCGCCGCCCGCGACGTCGCGGAGCGTTTGCGACCGCACCTTCCTCAGGGGATCGAGATCGACCTCTGGGGAGACTACAGCATCTACATGAGGGATCGCCTTGCGCTCCTGGGCAACAACGCGTGGCAGGGGCTGCTGATCGTCTTCGTGATCCTCGCGTTGTTCCTGAACGTCCGCGTGGCGTTCTGGGTTGCCATGGGGATCCCGATCTCGATCGCTGGGACACTGGTCCTGATGGGCGACCGCTTCCTCGGTCAGTCGCTCAACGACATCACGACCTTCGGCATCATCGTCGTGCTCGGCATCGTGGTCGATGATGCGATCGTCGTCGGCGAGAGCGTCTTCGCGGCTCGCGCGTCCGGCGATGACCCGACCGAGGCCACGATCCGAGGCGTCAACCGCGTGTCGACCGCGACGGTCTTCGGGTGTCTCACGACCGTCGCCGCGCTCTACCCCTTGCTGTTGATCGACAATGACATCGGCAAGATCTTCGCGAGTTTCGCCGTCGTAGCGATCACGGCGCTGCTTGTGTCGCTTGTCGAGAGCAAGCTCATCCTGCCGGCGCATCTCGCCGGCGTCCCGGTCGGTCCGGGTGTTCCAAGGGCGCTGCTGGGCCGGGTCTGGCGCGGGCTGCAGGCGTTCGCAGCGGGCGCCCTGGGTCTTGCGAGCGAGCGTGTGTACAGGCCGATTCTGGCATTCGCCCTGCGCCACCGGTACGCCGTGCTCATTGCATTCGTGTCACTGGCCACCGGCGTGTTGACGCTGATGTCAACCGGGTGGATCCGGACGGTGTTCTTCCCCGCGGTGCCGGGGCAGATCATCACGGTCAACCTCAGGATGACGAATGGCAGTTCGTTGGCGCTCACACGCGCGAACGTGGATGTGATCGAGCGTGCGGCCGAGGAGCTCAACGCGGCAGCCGGGGTGGAGACGCCGCCGATCGTGCGCATCATGACCGCGCTCACGAGCGAGACCTCGGCGGAGATCTACGCGGAGCTGCGCCCGGAGCGGGAGCGATCGGCGCAGACGCTCCGGACGCTCCGGGCGTGGCGAACGCGCACTGGGCAACTCGAAGGGGCTGAGGAGCTGACCTTCAGCGGCTCGTTCGAGACGGGCGGCGGGTTCGCCGTCGCGCTCGCCGCTCGCGACGAGGCGGTCCTCGAAGAGGTGATCGCCCGGTTCACGGATCAACTCGCGCGGATTCCGGGCGTCGATGATGTCCGCGACAATCTGCGCCAGGGCAACCCGCGGATCCGCCTGAAGCTCAGGCCGGAGGCACGGCACCTCGGTCTGACTGTGGAGGACCTGGCGCGCCAGATCGGCGATGCCTTCGGTGGGCTCGAGATCCAGCGCTTCCAGCGCGGTGCCGACGAAGTCAGGGTCGTGGTCAGCGCACTGCGCGAACGACGCCGCGACACTCGGGACATCCTCGATACCCGGGTCCGGACCGCCACGGGCGCCTGGGTCCCGGTCTCACTTGTGGCGACGCTCGAGCCGGGGGTCGTCCCAAGCGAGATCTTCCGGGAGAACGGGCGGCGCCTCGCATACGTGAGTGCGTCGATCAACAACAGCGTCACGAGTGCGGCGGAGGTCTTCCGGCGGATCACACGCGAGGTCGCGCCGGATCTTCAGGACGCGTACCCGCAGTTGGAGATCCGGGGAGCCGGTGAGTTGGAGGAGATCGGTGAGATCCGCGGCGGGCTGATCCGCGCTCTCGTCATGACGACCCTGCTCATCTACGCCTTGTTGGCGGTTCCGCTGCGCTCCTACTCCAAGCCGATCGTGATCATGGCGGTCGTGCCGTTCGGCTTCGTCGGCGCCGGGATCGGCCACGCACTCATGGGACACCCCCTGAGCATCCTGTCGCTGTTCGGGATGCTCGCGGTCGCGGGGATCGTGGTCAACGACAGCCTGGTCATGATGACCCGGCTCAACGCCCTGCGCGCCGACGGAGTTCCGCTCCATGATGCGCTTCTCGAGGCAGGCCGGAGCCGCTTCCGTCCCATTCTCCTCACGACGCTCACCACCGTGTGCGGGATGCTCCCGTTGCTTACGGAGCGCTCGGAGCAGGCCCAGTACCTGATCCCCGCGGCCGTGTCACTCGTGTGGGGTGAGTTGTTCGCCACACCGATCACACTCGTCATTGTCCCGGTGCTCGTCGCCATCGGGCATGACCTGCGCTCCCTCGCGGCCTCCGGCCCACCGGCGCCCCGTGTCGGACGAGAGGCCTAGCGTGGAACACTTGGTGCCGATCACGACGACGGGGAACCGGTACTCGATCGTACAGCTCCTCCGGCGCTACTGGCGCCGCACGGCGGTGACGTGGGGTCTGGTGTGTGTCGAGGCGATGGCGTTGGTCGCGATGCCCGCCGTGATCGGGTGGTCGGTCGACGACCTGCTCAACGACCGCTCGACCGGTGTTGTCATCCTGGGCGCATTGTGCATGCTGCTCTTGCTCGTCGGCGCGGCAAGACGCTTCTACGACACGCGTGCATATGCGCACATCTACCGCACTGTTGCGGACGAGCTCATCGCCGACCAGCGACTGCAGCAGACACCGCTCACGGCCGCGTCCGCGAGGGTCTCGCTCTTCGAGGAGTTCATCGGGTTCCTCGAGGAGTCGATCCCGTCCCTGCTCAACGAACTCGTGGCCCTGCTCGGCACGCTCGTGTTGATCGCGGTAATCGACATTCGCGTCTTCCTCGCCTGCCTCGCTGCGGCGGGTGTGACGGCACTCGTGCATCTGGCGAGCGAGTCCCGCATGTTCCGCCTCAATCGCGCGATGAACGACGAGAGCGAGCGCAAGGTTGACGTTCTCCAGAAGGGTGACCGCCAGGCGGTCCGATCGCACCTGCGGTCCATCGCACGCCACCAGATCGGCCTGTCTGACCTGGAGACCGCCAACTTCGCGGCCATCTGGCTCGCCCTCTCGGTCGTGGTCGTGTACACGGTTGTCACGATCTCGCTCTCGGGGAGCGCGACGATGGGCGGCGTTATCGCGGCCGTGATGTGTGTCTTCGGGTTCGCCGAAGCCGTGCTGGCCTTTCCCCTGTTCTATGGGCAACTCGTTCGGCTCCGCGAGGTCTCGGCTCGTCTCAGTCGTCCGGTCGTGCCAGTTGAACGACCGCCGGTCGAGGCCCCACATAGGCCACTCTGAGATGTCACCTGCGGAGTCGTCTGTCACCTGCGAGCATGGGTCGCAATGGGTACAGGTGGTCGCCAACTGGCGGATGACGTGTCTCATTTAGAGGCCGCAAGTTCCGGCGCACCAAGGCCTAGCGGAACCACCCCGGCAAGCGCTCATGACCCGGAGGTCGCGGGTTCGAATCCCGCCCGCGCTTCTTGTTGATTGAAAGGGACTTCCGAGAGATCGCGAGTCTCTTCTCGCTGGCATGGCTATGGTGGGCCGCCTCGCCCATGGAGTGTCGGGCGGGGCTAGGCTCGGCTTCAGGCGTCATCAGCAAATTTCAGTGTGACGCCGAGCTTCGCGGACAGCCGCTTGAAGCGCTCGCGGATTCTGGATTCGTCCTCGCTGAGTCTCGAGGCACATGCCGCGATGTGGTCAGCACTGATGGGCTCACGGGGATCGAGCCATGGCTCATGGCCATCCGCCTCTTCGGTGAGTAGCAATTGCTCGGCAGGATCATAGACGGACGCAGCGGTTGCCATCGCTCGACGACGGGAAGTCGGGTTCTCGTCTTCCAGTTGGAGGCGGAGTGTCTTACGTGCCGCCTCATCCCCTAGACGAGCTCGTGTTGCTGCAATCTGAGCGAGCACCTCGCTATCCAGTTCGTGGGTCTCGTACAGCCCGATCAGCTCAAGCACTCGGCCGCGGTCGAGTCGTCGTCCTGCCCTCGCGTATCCCAACTTTCTGACTGTCGCATCCCTGTGTGCGAGCATCTTTGGAAGCACAGCAAACAGTCCTTCCTGCCCAAGCTTGCGTGCAATCCTCTTGGCAGCGTCTGCCGCGGAGGCGGCGTGTGCGTCGTCTCTGCTGTTCGAATAGTCAAGTAGCAACTCCCCCGCGTAGGAGGAAGCACTGTTCTCAAGTGCGGTGCGCAGCCAGCGCACGCACACGCTCTCTCGCGCGTCCGGTGGGCCGCACGCAACCGCGAGATCAGCGAGTGTCTCTAGTTGTCCCTTTGTGAACGACCACGGTGCGGCCGCCTTCCGCTTCTGCCGAGAGCGGCCGGCTGCTTGCGCCCAACCCAACGCCCAGCACGCGCAGTAGCGGATGAGCAAGTCGTCGCTCGACGCAGCGACGCCAATGAGCCGTGTGGGCGCGTATCGATCGCTGAATCCGCTGTGGAGAAAGCCATGATCCATCAGCTGGAGAGCTGCACCAGTGACCGTGTCGGGGCAATCGCTCGCGAGTGCGTCCGCGAGCCGACGGACGCGATCCGCCGAGTCGACCGATCGATCGTCGTCCAGCAACGCGTGCACGCCCCCATAGGTCATGAACTCCTCGAACTGGTCGTTGGTGCCTGCATTTGTGGTGCTCTCTCGGAGACGTGCCATCAGGGCAAGCTGCACGGGTCTGCGCCACTCGCTCATCCCGAGTTCGACGGCCGCCTTGTCGAGTGTCGTCTGGACATGGCCGGACCCATCGTCGCTGAGAGGTTCTGCGTACTCGGACCTCAGTTGGACCGCGTCGACAAAGCGCGCAATCACCCGGGCGGCCATCGCGTCGGAGACATCCGGCTCGTCTGCGAGGCACATTGCAGCAAAGACCGCTCGGGCGCGAGATCTCCACGGTTCATCGCCTTGCGCGCTCTGGTCCAAGATCGCGTCGAAGACGCTGTCGACCAACTCCGCTGGCGTCTCGACGACGACTAGGCGCAGGGCCTCGCGCCACCTCTCGGGTACCGCCCAGTCGCTCGAATCTCGCACTTTCTCGAGCTGTCCTACGAGATCGGCAACGTGCGGCGCGAGTTCAGGCGACTCCTCGACGTCCATGTGGTGCCGTTTGAGGATCGCGCGCGCGGCAAGGTACTCTTGGAATGTCAGGTGACGGAACTCCCACATCGCGTCGGCACCCTTCTTGTCGTGCCAAACGCCGCCGACTTTCATGATGATGCCCGAGCGAGCTTCAAGGCGGCGGAGGAAGTCCTCCGCGGTCCGTCGCTTGACGGCGCGGAGATTCGGAAAGCGCTTGCGAACGTCGTCCAGTAGATCAAGCAGGTCGTCCTCGCGGATCTGCTGCTCACCGCGCTTGCACATTGCATGGGCGACGTATCCGAGCTGAGGCAGTGCCTCGTCCTCGTCGATGCTCGGATGTTCAGGATTGAAGTTGAGCAGCACGCTGACTGCTTCGAAGTAGAGCTTGTGTCGCCGGTTCGGCAGCTTGCCGACGCGTCGCTTCACGAGGGCGAGAGTCGTGAGAAGCATGGCGTTCCCGGTCATGCGGCGCACGCGGTCGTTGACGTCGAAGGCCTTGGCGAGCTCGTCCGCGAGTCTCTTGCGGTCCTGTTCGCGTTTGCCCGACTCCGTCGCCTCGATCCATCGGGAAGCGAAGTCGCGTTTGTCATCGTCCGTCAGGTCAGAGATCATGCCATGGCGGAAGTCGTCGCCGAGACGATGTGGCATGTCTCTGTAGCCGACGACGCGCGATGTGACAACAACCGGCGCGTCGGGGAAACGTGCAGCAACCCGGTCAACCTCGCGTGCGAAGCGTGCCCGCACGATCGGATCTTGGATCTCGTCGAGCCCATCGACTAGAAGGAGTACCTTGCCAGTGCTCATGCCGTCAAGGATCACCGCCCGCATCACTTCTGCGTCCTTCGGTGTTGGCATGATCGTGCGGAGGTACGCGCCGAGAAAGTCGACGAAACCTCTGGTGCGATCTGCGTCAGCGATCTCTCTACACCGGATGAGCACTGGCAACCAGTTGTCGTCTGGAAGCGTGTCGGTGTCGGGGATGCCGGATAGCTCATCGTGCCCCTCAAGGCGGAGGAGCATCGCTGTTGCGAGCCATCGCAGGAGCGTGGTCTTGCCAGCGCCCGGATCACCGAGCACCATCACTCTGCGAAAGTCCGTGATCTCCGCGCCAAGCGGGCGGGCCTGTCTCTCGCTCGGTTGGTCGGCGTCTCGTCTCCCCGACTCCCAGTCGAGGCGCTTCTTCCGCTGATCCTCCATTGATGCAATGGCACGGGCAAGCTCAGAGCGTGTTTCCGGCTCCATGTTGAGCCGCAACGGCATGTACAGGTGTCGTAGCAATCCGCGCACTGTTGCGGTGCTGATATCCTCCGGGAGTCCGGTCAGGTCGATGATATCGTGCTCGCCGAGAGTTCTCTGGATGTAGGTGCTCGATACCCGATCTCGTTCGGCCTGGTCATACTCTCCGGCCGCCAGTCGTAACAGCCGCTGAGAGTCGCCCAGCATCGCGCGGAGATGGTCGATCGAACGCTGCTGGGTCCACGCTGATAGCACTGGTGATGCGAACACCATGCGCTCGAGACGCCCAAGATCATCCTCGACAACTGCGTCTGGCCGCTCGACACCGCTGGCAAGAGCGACAGATGTTAGTTGTGCGCGCAGTCGCGTGTTGACCTCAATCCCCTCGGGGATGCGCCCGAGGATCAGCCACTGCTCAAGGTCACTCTGGAACGTCTCGTCTACGAGCAGCGTCTGCAGTGGCTCAGTCGCGTCGCGGTTGAGCTCGGCCAATCGGCGAGCGAGTTCTGCACAAGCTAATCCCAGTTCTGCTGATATCGTGCGGCGTGCGCCAAGTGCCGCCTTGAGCGTGTCGTCCGAGCTTGCCTCATCGCGACGAACACGATCCGCGTGCCGCCCGAGCGAGGATGTCAGCGACCCGGCGAGCACTGACGTCAGGAAGCCTAGAGCGGTGCTGACCACCACAGGATCCATAGATTATGCCTCCGCCTTGATGTTTGTGGCATTAGCAGCACGGCCGTGGCTGCCTGTCGCTGTGCAAGCGTCATTGAGACTGTATCAGAATGAATGCTGTATTGCACAAGGTAAGAGAAGGCGGTGGAGCGGAGGCGACCATGACCTGAGAGGCGGCTGTTGTGTTGGTTAGGGGAAGCGAGCGCACGGCGTCTCACAGCACGACCGTGTGCCCGAACCCGGACCGGTGCGTCGCAGTCCAGCGCGGGTGGAAGCCGAGTAGACCGGGACATCATCGGGCTTGATGCGAAAAGGGCCGCATGATGGAGTGGGGTGCCGGCTTGCTGACTCAGGGGTTCACTACTCAATGCCGACGCCGCT
>JANQQG010000227.1 GCA_028285065.1 Phycisphaerales bacterium | reverse complement strand
CCATACCGCCGGGGCTCGTTTCCATTCCGCCTTCGGCGGGGCCGAGCCCTGCATCCTGCAGGGCTCGGAGGTGGGGGCGGGCGTCTGTGGTGCCCGGTGTGGGGTCGCGTGGTCGCATCCGTTGGGGTGACCCGAACGTAGACTCAACCGATGGCTAATGATCCGCTCCATCCGGTTGATGCCGCCGAGCGCCAGCGTGCGTTGATCCTGGGCGTTGTGCGGATGGCGTTCCTGATCCTGGTGGTGACGATCGGGCTGCTGACGGTCTTGGAGCAGCGCAACGACGCGGAGCTCCCGCTTCCTTGGTGGTTCCCGATCACGGCTGGTGTTGCGTTGTTCGTGATCGCGTTGTCGATCGACCTGCTGACGCCGGACAAGAAGATCTCGACGATCGGGGGCGTGTTCCTTGGGCTGTTGGCGGGGCTGTTGGCGACGGTGGCGTTCAGTTTGGTGATGGACCTGGTCGTGCGCACATACGTGCCGGTTGGTGCGCTTGATGACCTCGCGCCCGGGACGAGCCTGATCAAGCTGTTGGTTGGTGTGTCGCTGTGCTACCTGGGTATCTCGACAGTGCTGCAGACGCAGGACGACTTCCGCTTGGTGATCCCGTACGTGGAGTTCAGCAAGCAGCGTCGCGGCCCGAGGCCGTTGCTGCTGGATTCCTCGGCGCTGGTCGACGCGCGCGTGGTGGATCTTGCGGAGCTTGGTCTGTTCCCGGCGCCGCTGGTGATTCCGGCGTTCGTGGTTGGTGAACTGCAGACGCTGAGCGATTCGGCTGACAAGCTCAAGCGTGGGAAGGGGCGTCGTGGTCTGGACATGGTGCACCGGCTTCAGCGTGCGCCGGGGCTTGAGGTGGTGGTCGATCCGACACCGATCCCCGGGCGTGCGGTGGACGCGAAGCTGGTTGAGTTGGCGGGGCGGATGGCGGCGGGGATCGTGACGACGGACGCGGGGCTGGAGAAGGTCGCGCGGATCCAGGGTGTTCCGGTGGTGAACGTCAACGAGGTCGCGACGGCCGCGCGCCCCGCGCTCGTTCCTGGTCAGGTGCTTGCGTTGCGTGTGGTGCGTGCGGGCGAGCAGCCCGGGCAGGGCGTCGGGTACATGGATGACGGGGCGATGGTGGTGGTCGAGGGCGGTGCGGACCACGTTGACGAGATGGTGCAGGCGGAGATCGTGAGCACGATCCAGACGTCGGCCGGTCGGATGATCTTCGCGCAGTTGTTCGGGGGCGCGTCGTCGGGCGTCGCGCCCGCGGTCGAGGCGCCGCCGGAGCAGGAGCCCGAGGAGAATGCGAGGGGCGAGTCGGCGAGCGAGTCGGCTGGGGCATCCGAGGACGCGAGCGCGTCCAATGGGCAGGGTGAGTCGAAGGCGGAGCGTCCCGAGCGATCGCCGTACCCGCCGGTCAAGCCTCGCGGGAAGAAGTCGGCGCGGAGCCCGCGTCGGTAGCGCGCTTGGCGATCGTCACAGAGCGAGGTTCATGACGACCATGAGTGCGATGACGAGCAGCGGGCCTGCGGCGCAGGCGATCGTGTAGGCGATTGGCGTGAGCCCTTTGCTCGTGGCGGCACGTTCGCTGAAGGCGACGGCGCCGATCCAGAGGGCGAGGTTTGCGAGGAGGGCGACGACGGACGAGGCATCGCCGAGCGCGCCCAGTGCGGTGAGGATGGGAACGGTGAGGATCGAGAGGATGACCATGCCGGCGGAGACGTACCCGTCGCCGGGTCTGGGTTTCGTGCCGCGGAGGGTCGAGGCGCATTCTGGGCAGGGTGCGTCTCCAGGGAGGCCGCGCAGGTCGTACTCGCATTGGGTGCAGATGGGTGTGTGCATCAGGGGATCGTCAGGACGAGCAGTAGCCATGCGATCGAGGCGAGGAACGCGAGCGTGAGCACGACGACGAGCGCGACGACGAGGCGGCGGTGCTGATCGAGGGTGCGGCGTTCTTCGCGGAGGGTGGAGGCGCACTCCGGGCAGGGCGCGTCGTTGGGCAGTCCGGTCAGGTCGTACTCGCAGTTGGCGCAGATGATCGTTCTCATCAGTTGGTCAGGGCGCCGAGCATGAGCCACGCGATCGCAACCAGGAAGATCAGCGTGACGATGATGACGAACGTGAAGAGGCTTGCGCGAGGGGCACGACGGAGCGCCTCGTGTGGGGAGTGACGGAGCGCGGCACCGGCGAGGTCGCGCCCGGCTCGTGGCACTTCGGCGAGCGGGCCGAGGATGGCAGCGCGTGTCTGGGGCCAGATGAGCACGGCGAGCGCGCCGTAGCAAAGTGGGTGCACGTACCAGGGGATCTCCTCGATCTGCATGAGGATCTGGCCCATGACTCCGGCGACGAGGAGAAAGACACCGAGGTAAGTCAGCGACGGGCGTGCCCACCGGAGGCGTGGGGCATCGCGTTTGGTCTTCCCGCCGCACTCGGGGCAGCGTGCGTGCCACTCGAGTCCGGTGGTGTCGTACCCGCAGTGGTCGCACCGTGAACTGTCGGCGCGCTTTGGCATGTCAACACATTAGGAAACCGAGCGTGCTTGTTGCTCATCGGCGTGGGATGTGCCGGCGGCGCGTTTGAGTCGTGCGGCGTTTGCGGAGTCGGTCGGCGCGCGGCCGGCGATGAGCTCGGCGATGTGGACGGGGCGTGTCGCGCCGCGGTACATGTCAGGCGGGATCGCGTCGGGGAAGAGTCTTCTGGCATCTTCGGGGAAGAGGAAGTCCCAGTCGTCGGCGACCAGCCAGGCGAGGTCCCTTGCGCTGTTGAACTGTCGTCCGGCGCTCACGGTCGGGGTGCGGGCGATGCCGTGGAGGGTCAGTGCGCGGGGCTCCTGTTTGTCGGTGTGGATGATGCCGACGCGCGATGGCACGGGAGCGGGCTCGATGTCGTCGCTCGATGGGCTGTGCGGGAGGACCCACTCGTTCATGGCCTTGGGCGTGATGGCGACGACGATATCGGGGCAGAGCAGGAGCAGGATTCGGCGGCGGCGGTGGCGCGTGAAGATGACTTCGGGGCCGATGACGGGGACGTGCACGGCTTTGAGGACGGGGAGCTGGGCGCACTTGACGTCACCGGCGCGGCGCAGGTCCTCGAAGCGCGAGTCGTCGCGCCGGCGGGTGATCAGGCCGTAGATGCCGAGCGACGCGATGGAAGACCCGAAGGCGATGAACGTGATGGTGATGAAGTCGGCCGTGGCGGTCGTCAGGCGCATCACCAGACCGGCGACGGCGGCAAAGAGGCCGACGATGATCGCGCTGAGCTCGTCGCGTGGGGCGCGTTTGGCGTGGCGTTCGGGGGCGAGGAACTCCTGCTGTTTCGGGCTGACGTGGCGGAGGACTCGTCGCGCGCCGTGGGTGTCGAGCGGCTGGGCGCACTGGGTGCACGTTCCGGCCAGATCGAAGGGGGCGGGGGCCTGGCAGGTTGCGCACCAGGCTCCGACGTAGGCGGGTTCGGCGCACTCCGGGCAGGGGGTGGTCCAGGCGAGCCCCGTGCGGTCGTACCCGCACTTGGTGCAGGGGTACGTGGCGGGCTCCGGGTCAGCGCTGCGGCCGGGCATGATCGGATGCTACGAACGCGACGGCTACAGCTTCTTGAGCGCGTCGACGAGTGTGTCGATGTGCTCGGTGGTGTGCGCGGCCGAGATCTGGACGCGCAGGCGGGCTTCGCCCTCGGGGACGACGGGGAAGCCGAAGCCGATGACGAAGACACCCATCTCGAGCAGGCGCGCGCTCATGGCGATCGCCTTGGCGGTGTCGTGGACGATGATGGGGCAGATGGCGGTGGGGGACTCGAGGACCTCGAAGCCGGCGCCGGTGATCTTCTCGCGTGCGTAGGTGGTGTTGTCGCGGAGGCGCTGGACGCGCTCGGGCTCGCGCATGAGGACCTCGATCGCCTTGGCGGCGCTCATGGCGACGGTGACGGGCAGGGCGTTGGAGAACAGCGTGGGGCGCCCGCGCTGGATGACGAGCTCGGTCGCGCGATTGGGTCCGGCGATGAAACCGCCGGCGCCGCCGCCGAGGGCCTTGCCGAGCGTGCCGGTGAACATGTCGACCTTGCCGACCATGTCGTAGTGCTCGTGCGTGCCGCGGCCGGTCCTTCCCATGACGCCGTGCCCGTGCGAGTCGTCGACGACGAGGAGCGCGTCGAACTCATCGCAGAGCGTGCGCGTGGCGGGGAGGTGCGCGATGTCGCCCTCCATGGAGAAGACGCCGTCGGTGATGACCCAGATCTGGCCCGTGATCTCCGCGTCGGCCTTGGCCTCTTCGAGCTTGGCTCTGAGGGAGTCCATGTCGGAGTGCTTGTAGACCTTCTTCTTGACGCCCTTCTTGATGACGGGTGTCAGGCGCATGGCGTCGATGATGCAGGCGTGGTTGAGTTCGTCGGAGACGATGACGTCGCCTGGTTCGCAGAGGGTTGGGAAGAGTGCTTCGGTGGCGTTCCAGCATGAGACGAAGGTGTAGCTGGACTCGGTGCCCATGTACTGGCTGATGCGTTCTTCGAGTGTCTCGTGGGGCGTGAAGGTGCCGCAGATGAAGCGGACGGAGGCGGTGCCTGCGCCGTACTTCTTGAGTCCCTCGATGCCGGCTTCGACGACCTCGGGGTGGTTGGCGAGTCCGAGGTAGTTGTTTGAGCAGAAGCAGAGGGCCTCGTGTGTGGAGCCGTCGTCGCGTCGGATGCGGACTGTTGCGTCCATCGGCGAGTCGATCATGCGGAGGCGCTTGTACTGACCGGACTCGTCGAGCGATCGGAGGATGTCGTCGGTGCGCGCGTCGAAGGGGTGTGTGCTCGGTGCGGCGGGCATCATCTGTGCTCCGTTGGCGGGGCTGGGGAGGGCGGGGTGGGTGGTCCAGTCTAGTCGGCTGTTGTGGGCGCGTCGGACGCGCCGAGCCCGCGGTAGCGCCTCACGCCCGGTGTGTCGTTGCCGGTGATCAGGCGTGCGCCCTTGGAGAAGACGACCCACTCCCACGCCCAGCCGACGAGGACCATAAATCGGTTGCGGAAGCTGACGAGGAAGAGCACGTGGATCACCGACCAGAGGACCCAGGCGAGGAGGCCGCCGAGCGAGCGGCGCCCGATGTCGGCGACGGCCTTGGCGCGTCCGATGGTGGCCATCGATCCCTTGTCGCGGTAGCGGAAGGCGGGGCGTTTGTCGCGGGGGATCGAGGCGCTGAGGTCTCCGGCGATGAGCTTTGCGGCGTGCTTACCGCCCTGGAGCGCGCCTTGGGCGACGCCGGGGACGGGGCGGTCGGTCGCGGGGTCGGTACTGCAGGCGATGTCGCCGATGGCGAAGGCCTCGGGGTGGTTGGGGAGGGAGAGGTCGGGCTCGACGATGACGCGCCCAGCGTCGTCGAGGGGGACGCCGAGCTTCGCGCTCAGCGAGGAGGGGCGGACGCCGGCGGCCCAGAACGTGTTGCCGGCCCTGAGGAACTCGTCGCCGACGCGGACGCCGTCGGGCTGGACATCGGTGACGAACGTGTCGAGGCGGACCTCCACGCCCATGCGCTGAAGATCTTTGAGGGCTCGCGCGCTGGCTGCTTCGCTCATTGCGGGCAGGACGCGCTGGTCGCCTTCGATCAGGATGACGCGCGTGGTGGTGGTGTCGATGTTCCGGAAATCGCGCGGGATGCTCTGTGCGGCGATCTCCTTGATGGCGCCGGCGAGTTCGACGCCGGTGGGACCGGCGCCGACGATCGCGAACGTGAGCTTTGCCCGGCGCGCGTCGTCGTCGGTCTCCCATTCGGCCTCCTCGAACGCGAGGAGGATGCGTTTGCGGATCTCGAGTGCGTCCTCGATGGTCTTGAGGCCGGGCGCATGCTCGGCCCATTGGTCGTTGCCGAAGTACGAGTGGCGGGCCCCCGTGGCGAGGACGAGGTAGTCGTAGTCGATGGTCAGCCTGTCGTCGAGGCGGACGCTGCGGGCGCTTAGATCGATGTCGGTGACTTCGCCGAGCACGACGCTCGCGTTGGTCTGGGCGCGGAGGATGGTGCGGATGGGGGTTGCGATGTCGGCGGGGCTGAGCGCGGCGGTGGCGACCTGGTAGAGCAGTGGCTGAAAGAGGTGGTGGTTGTCTCGATCGATGAGGGTGATGCGAGCGTTGGCGCGGCGGAGCGTTCGCGCGGCTGCGAGGCCGCCGAAGCCGCCCCCGACGATGACCACGTGGCGCTGGCTTGGCATGGTCAACGCTAGGGGCGCGCGACGGGGCGGGCCCCTGGCGAGGCGGCATCGGATGGGTGGGGCGGTTGGTGGGGTCACCGAGTGTGCGTCGGTACACTGTGATCGATGTTCTGGCGGCGGACGCGGCGTGATGATCTCGAGGTGATGGGCGCCAGGGCGCGTCGGACGCACTCGTTGTGGTTGAGCCGGGCGCTGGTTCGGGATGACCTCCCGCGGATCCCCGCCCGTCGAGTGGACGAGGGCGGGTTCTCGGACGCGATGCGGACGGATCGTGGTCGTCGGTTCAGCCAGGACTGGTGGAGCGGCGCGTTCGGGTCGATCGAGTAGCGCGAGGGGGGCTCGGGGTTCGGGGCCGGGCGGGAGCAGGGACGCGGAAGGAGCGATCGATGGGTGACGAGGGGACCTCGACACAGGCGCGCACGAAGCTGGCGCGGCGCTGGCTGATCAAGATGGGTGTGTTCATCGTGATCTGCGCGGGCCTGAGCCTGTGGGGTCTGTACGACGCCACGGACGTGTACCCGGCGCGCGGCGAGCGCGACGCGAGCTACAAGCTCAACGAGTACCTTCAGGCGGCGAGCCGCGCGGGGCGGCTGACGCGCACTGCGCTGGTGGTCGAGGATCCTCGCGCGGCGCACGCGGAGCTTGGTGCGCGCAAGGCCGAGTTGGCGACCGGTTCGCTGGAGCGTGCGCGGTATGAGTGGCTGGAGTCGCTCGCTCGGATGTGGCGGCTCGACAGCGCGAACGATCGGATCGAGGACAGCCCGCGGGCGCAGTTGACAGCGCTCGAGGAGTACTGGACGCAGCGCGATCCGCCGGCGCCGCTGGAGGCGTATGACCTGTTCTTCCAGTGGGCGATCTTCGTGATCTCGGGGATCGGAGCGCTGCTGCTGCTGGTGCTGCTGGCGCGCGTGGCGCGGAAGAGCTATCGCTTCGATGCGGACGAGAACAGGCTTCACCTGCCGGGCGGGCGCTCGGTAACGCCGGACGATCTGGCGGAGGTCGACAAGACGAAGTGGCACAAGTTCTTCGTGACGCTGCGTCTGAAGGAGGGCGCTCCGGTGACGCTCGACCTGTACCGGTACGAGCCGCTGGAGGAGTGGGTGTTGGCGATGGAGAAGATCGCGTTCCCGGAGCTTGTCGAGGCGGAGGCGAAGAAGGAAGCGGAGAAGAAGGCCAAGGCCGAGGGCGCCCCTGCGGATCCGTCGGTCGGAGCTGATGAGAAGGAGAAATCGGCGCCCGCGGCTGCCGAAGAAGGCGGGGCCCCCTCCGCCGAATCGCCTCCTTCCGACCCGTCCTAGCTGGAACCCAGCCGGGGCCAGGACGCCCGCTCATGCAGATCGTCGCCGCTGTGATCGTGATGTTTGCGAGCCTGGCAGGTGTCGGGCTGAACATCGTGGCGCTGCCGGGGATCTGGTTCTCGATCGGCGTGAGCATGCTGTGCTGGTGGTGGCAGCCGGAGCTGTTCTCACCCTGGACGATCGGCGCCGTCGTGGCTCTGGGTGTGCTGGCGGAGCTCTGCGAGTTCTTCGCGGGGGCCGTGGGGGCGCGGGCGGCTGGTGGGCGGCGTTTGGCGGCTCTCGCGGCGATCGGGGGTGGGATCGCGGGCGCGATCATCGGAACAGGGGTGGTGCCGGTCTTGGGGACGCTGGTGGGGGGCGCGTGCGGTGCTGGGCTGGCGGCGGGGCTGGTGGGTGCGGCGCCGGCGCAGGGTGAATCCGACGAACAACCTCGCCCGACACGCGTTCGTATCGGGAGAGGTGCGGCGACGGGATGGCTGCTTGCGGTCCTGCTGAAGACGGGATTCTCGGCCCTGATCGGGGTTGTGCTGACGGTCGCCGCGTTCGTGCCGTGATTCGGCCGATGAATGCGGAGGTCCATGGGCAAGCCACGTCGCCACAGCAGGTTCCCGCTCTCTGAGTACGGTCCGATGCGTCTGCGCGGGTTCCTTCGCGGTGCGCTGGGTCCTGGCGAGGAGGTGGTCGCGTGGGCGCCTGGCGAGGAGGTCCGGAGCGGGCTTGCGTCGGCATTCCTGGCGCTGGTGCCGTTGGTCGGTCCGCTGGTGAGCGTGTTGGATGCGATGGCCCGTGGCTCGCCTCGTCGTGTGTTCGTGCTGACAGATCGGAGGTTGTTCGTGCTGCGCGCGAGCCGTCCGCCGGACGCGAAGGGGCGTGGGGTGTTCGCACAGATTCCGTTGGAGTCGTTGTTTGTCACTGCGCCGGGGCCGGGGATGGTGCCAGAGGGTGCAACGACGGTGTTCACGCTGCTGACGCCTCTGTACATGGCGCGGACGGTCTCGATCAACATGCGTCGTGCGACGCCTCCGGTGCGTCGCCTCCGCGAGGCGCTTGGGCTGCTCGCGAAGGAGTCGGAGCGTCCGTCGGATGTGGAGGCGCCGGAGGGCGCGGATCCGGATCCACTGGGGATGCTCGGGCCCG
>JANQQG010000205.1 GCA_028285065.1 Phycisphaerales bacterium | reverse complement strand
CCGGTGCTCTTGACCTCGATTTCGAGGTTGCCCAGCAGGGGCGCCAACTCCACGAACATGTTCGTGCTCGAGTCGCCCATCGCCGAGACGCCGAGCGCGATGTGCGTCGCGTCGGTCGGCTTGGCCCCGAGCGTCCCGTCGAGGTCGACCCAGCGCAGTTGCCCGTCGACCTCGACGAGCGCCTGCGACCACATGTGGAACCCAAAGACGTTTCGCTTGCCCTCGAATCGCTCGACGTACACGAGCCCGCTAACGCACCGCGACGGGATCCCGTCGGCGCGCAGCATGGCTGAAAGCAGACATGCGTGTTCGGAGCAATCCCCGCTCTTGGTCTGCGCGACCTGCGATGCCGTCGCGAAACCGACGTCGAGCCCCTTCTCGGTGACGTAGGTGTAGACGAACCTGCGCATCGCCTCGGCGCGGGCGGCCTTGTCGGGCCCGGCCTTGCGCGTGGCGCGCGTGACGAGATCCCTGATGTCCTCGCTGTCGTGATCGAGCATCGAGGTGGACTCGAGCAGCTCGGCGTCCTGGGCATCACCAGCTGGCGCTGGGGCCGGCATGGACGTGTCGATCTCGACCTCGACGCTCGATGCATCGAGGCGCTTGACGCGCTGCACGCCCGTCTCGGGCAGATCCGGGATCTCTCCCTTCTTCGTGCGAAGAACGAAGGTGGCCGTGCTCGTCGAGCGGGCGTTGCGGATCGGCCGCGACGGCTCCACCAGGGTCGAGACGAGCAACTCCGGCGGGTTGATGTCCGCCTGGGCCAGTTCCTTGTCGGCGAGCACGACGTCGAACTGCATCGCGCCCATCGCCGTCTCGGCCCGGATGAGCACGCCCTGTTCGTCGACGTACTCGATCGTCTCTGCGCCCGGCGTGCTGCTGGACTCGACCCGCCGCTTGATCGCCGGAACGACCTTGCCGAGCGCCTCGGCGGTGGTCTTCTCGACGATCTCGTACTCAAGCAGCACCGGCTCGAGCCCGTTCTCGGGCATGATCGTGCGCACGCTGAAGCGCTTCGCGCCTGCGTCCATGCGACGACGCGCGAACGACTCCGCGCTCGCGGGGGTCAGCCATTCGCCCGACGGGAGCGGTTCGGTCGTCTTGGTCGGCGCGCCCATCCCCGGCATCGAGCGCGTCATCTCGACCCCGTCAGGGCCGAACTCGTACTCCGTGATCACCGGGGCGGCCCCGAGCGCCTGGCTCATGGAGAACCGCACCGGCGTCCCGTCGATCCGCTCGACGAACTCGCTGGTGACCTCTGCGCTCACGCTCGCGCTGCCGCGACGGAACTCGATGTGCAGCTCGGAGCGTGTGGTGACCTCGCCGTTCTCGACGGTGCGGATGTTGCGGACCCAGCCCCCGCGCTCGCCGCTCATCATCACGACGTACCAACGGTCGTGCTCCTCGGGCGCACCGTTCTGCGCCAGGGCGTGAGACGGGCCGAAGACCGTCAGGGCCGCCAGCGCGAGCGCGATGAGGGCCTTGCCCGTGATTCCAGCGTTTGTCGTCCGCATCGCGCCCTCCTTGGTGCCAACCCCTCTCCCGGTGCCCCGTCCTCCGCGGCCGCGGGCCCACCCATGCTACCGGTGCGCCCCCGACCCGTTGTGCGGTTCTACCGTTGGGCATGATCGATACCCACTGCCACCTGACGTTCCCCGACTTCGCCTCGGAGGTCGACGACGTCCTCGACGAGGCCGCCGAGGCGGGCGTCACCGGCATGATCACCATCGCCACGACCTCCGCCGACGCCCCGGCGGCCCTCCAGATCGCCGAGCTGCATGAGCGCATCTGGTGCAGCGCCGGCATCCACCCCCTGTACTCGGACAAGGGCCCGCACGACTGGGAAGAGCTCGGCCGGGTCGCCAGCCATCCCAAGTGCGTCGCGTGGGGCGAACTCGGTCTCGACCGTCACTACGACCGCCCGCCGTTCGAGCTCCAGCTCGAGACCCTGCACACCCACCTGGACTACATCCGTCAGCATGACGAACGCTCCCTCCCGATCGTCCTGCACTGCCGGGAGGCGTTCGAGGAGCTCGTGCCGATCCTGCGTGCCTCGCGTCTGGACCCGGCCCGGTTCGTCTTCCATTGCTTCACGGGCGACGTGGGCGACGCGCGGCTCGTGATGGACTTTGGCGCGATGATCAGCTTCACCGGGGTCGTCACGTACCCGAACGCCCCTGACGTGCGCGAGGCAGCACGCTTCGTCCCCGACGATCGCATCATGGTCGAGACCGAT
Organism: Phycisphaerales bacterium; assembly: GCA_028285065.1. Lineage (GTDB taxonomy): Bacteria > Planctomycetota > Phycisphaerae > Phycisphaerales > UBA1924 > JANQQG01. The sequence continues at coordinate 508 of JANQQG010000205.1, read as the reverse complement.
GCGCCGTTCCTCCCGCCGGTCCCGCATCGAGGCAAACGACCCTGCCGCCCCGCGTGGGTCCTGCACACGGCCCGCGCCCTGGCGGTGCTGCGAGAGACCGAGTTCGACGCGTTCCACGCGACGCTGAATACCAACACGTCGCGCTTCTTCGGCATCGACGCGCGCTAGCGCACGCCCCGGTACCCTCCAGGCAAGATGCACACGCTCGCAGACGCCTACCTCCACACCCTCGACCCCTTCGCCCTCGAGTTCGCCGATGGCGTCGGGATCCGCTGGTACGGGCTGTCCTACATCGCGGGCTTCGTCGTCGCTTGGATCCTGATGGGCCGCCTGGCCCGGCGCGGACTCATCGCTATCCCGGAGTCGCGTGTCGCCGACGCCATGCTCTGGTTCGTCGGGGGCGTCATCGTCGGCGGGAGGCTCGGCTACGTCCTCTTCTACCGACCCGAGTTGCTCTGGACCTTCACCGATGGGGTCCCCTACTGGGCGCTGCTCGGCATCAACGACG
>JANQQG010000169.1 GCA_028285065.1 Phycisphaerales bacterium | reverse complement strand
GGTCGGTCGCGTCGACAAGGCGAAGATGATGTACGACCCGTGGAGCATCATCCGCAACCTGCCGGACGCACGGACCCTGACGGTTTGGCTCAGGCAACTGCGCCACGATCGCCGATCGCATAAGGTGCTCGCAGCCGTGGCCCAGGAACTCGGCCGCTCTGGAGTGGAACTGATCGACTCGACCGCCCCCATCCCCGACGCACTCGCCGAAGCCGGCGTGATGACCAAGCGTCCGCCGAGCGCGGAGCAGCGTCTGGACATCGACTTCGCTTGGCCCTTGCTGACGGAGATGCTGCGCCTTGACGTTGGTCAGGCGCTCGCGGTGCGCGACCGGGACGTGATCGCGGTCGAAGCGGTCGAGGGAACGGACCGGATGATCAACCGTGTCGGCGAGCTCTGCCGCACGCCCGGTTGGGTGCTGTGCAAGGGCGCACGTGCGGGGCACGACCGGCGCAGCGACGTGCCCACCGTCGGCCCGGCGACGATCGAGAATCTCAAGGAGCGTGGTGGCGGCTGCCTGGCGCTCGCGGCCGGTGACGTGATCATCATCGACAAGCAGCAGACGCTCGAACTCGCGGACCGGCTCGGGATCGCGGTCGTCGGCGTCCCGTCCGCACAGAGCTGATCGATCATGCCGGATCCGGCACACGGGTTCGTCGGACGGGGCGGGCTCAAGCTCGAAAAGGCGCTGACCACCTTCGGCATCGATCCGACCGGCCTCTGGTGCGCCGACCTCGGCTGCAGCACCGGCGGGTTCACCGACTGCCTCGTTCAGCACGGGGCAGGGCGCGTGTTCAGCGTCGACACGGGCTACGGCGTGCTTGACTACAAGCTCCGCACCAACCCGCGCGTCACCACGATGGAGCGCACGAACGCCGTCCACACCGACGCGCATGCGGACTGCATCGAGCGTGGGGGCGCGGACCTGGTCGTGATCGATCTCGGGTGGACGGTGCAGCGCCTTGCGATCCCGGCGGCCCTGCGCTGGCTGAGTGCCGATGGGCGGATCATCTCTTTGATCAAGCCGCACTACGAGGCGAAGGAACTCGGACTCGCTGTGCCGCGCGGGGGCGTGCTGGAGGATGCGGACGCTGAGCGCGCGCTTGCGCGCACGTTGGAATGCATGCCGGGTCTTGGCGTCGAGCTTCTCGGGTGCGTCGAGTCGCCGCTGCGGGGGAGCGGTGGCAAGGGCAACCGCGAATGGCTCGCGCTCCTCAGTCGGTCGGGGCTTCCGGGCGCCACGCGTCCGGCTCCGGCGCAAGAAACGCCCACAGCCACTCCAGGAGCCCCTCGAGGCCCCGGCCGGTCGCCGCGCTGATCACGCGGATCTGTCGCTCAGCGTCGAGTTGCAGGCTCTGCGCGAAGCGATCGACGATGGCCCCGATCTCGGCTTCGTCTTCCGGTCCCATCGCAACAAGGTCGGCCTTGGTCAGCAGGATGAGTTCGGGCTTCTCCGCGAGCGCCGGCGCGTAACCGAACAGCTCGCGCCGGATCAGGCGGTAGCTGTGCTCGGGGCTGCCGGGCTTCATGTTTGGTCCGGGGACCGGGTCGTCGGTGTCGCCGTCGAGGTGGTCGGGATCGACGCCCGCGTCGGAACCGATGTCGACCAGGTGCAGGAGGATGCGCGTGCGCTCGATGTGGCGGAGGAACTCGTGCCCCAACCCGTGCCCGTCGGCAGCGCCCTCGATCAGGCCGGGGATGTCGGCGATGACCAGACGCCGATCGGGGTCGAGCTGCGCGATGCCGAGCTGCGGGCTCAGCGTCGTGAACGGGTAGGGCGCGACCTTCGGGCTCGCGTGCGTGAGCGCAGCGAGGAGTGTGGACTTCCCGGCGTTTGGCAGTCCGACGAGACCGATGTCCGCGATGAGCTTGAGTTCGAGGCGGACCTCCAGCGACTGACCGGGCTCGCCGGGTTCGCAGTTCGTCGGCGCCTGGTTGGTTGCGCTCTTGAAGTGCTCGTTGCCGTGCCCGCCCGCGCCGCCCTTTGCGACGACGACGCGATCGCGCGGGCCGATGTCGTGCAGGAGGGCCCCGGTCGTCGCGTCGTAGACGAGTGTGCCGGGCGGGACGCGGATCTCGCAATCCGCGCCCTTCGCGCCGAACTGCTGCTTGCCGCGCCCGGGCTGACCACCCTCCGCCTTCCAGTGGTGTCGTCCGCGGAAGTCGAGGAGTGTGTTGACGTTGTCGTCCGCGATGAAGACGACATCGCCGCCGTCGCCCCCGTCGCCGCCGTCGGGTCCGCCCTTGGGGACGTACTTTGCGCGTCGGAAGGAGGCGCAGCCGTCGCCGCCCTTGCCGGCGCTGACGAAGATGGTGGCTTCATCGATGAACACGGTCGGAACGATAGCCGACCGGGTGAGCGCCTACGGCGTGGCTCCTAGGCCGCGGCCCTGGGGCGGCGCTGGGAGAGCGCCTGGGCGTAGCGGAGGCCGTCCAGGGCGGTGCGGAACGCCTGGAACTCGACGCCGACGCGGTACGGGGGCAGGTCGTCCTCGCCCTCGACGCGGACGATGCTGGCCGAGGCCTCGATGGGCGTGCGAAGGCCCGGGATCACGACGCTGAGCTTGATGTCATCGCCGACCTCGAGCTTGTCGTCGACCTCGAACCAGAGCCCGCCGGCGCCAGCGTCGTATGCGTGGCCGACGAGCGGCTCGCTGGTCGAGACGCCGGGGCAGGTGACCTCAACCGGGCTGTACATCGGCGGCAGGGCGAAGCGGGCGTGACGTCGACGATCCATGACCAGAGCCTCCTGAGGCCGCAGTTACCGGGCCCAGGGCATGCATCGGTCTGGATGAGGGGCGTCTTGAGGTCGCGCGAGATTCAGGCGTCGCGCGACTCGGAATCCGCGATGAGGTTGATCGCCAGGCGATCGATCGAAACACCCAAGCGCTCTTCGACCTCCGCCAGCGCCTCCGGCGGGAGCGACTCGAGCAGGCGACGACCAAGGTCGTCAGGCAGGTCCTTCACCGACCCGTCCGAGTGGATCAAGTGCACGTGCTCACGCGTGTCCGCATCGAAGCGGCACGGGGCGCCGGCCCCCTCGTGAGGGTTGGACAGCCTGCGGCACAGCCCCGCACGCGTCAGCACCTCGAGCGTGTTGTAGACCGTCGCAAGCGAGATCCCGGGGTGCGAACGCCGGACGCTCAGGAACAACTCCTCGGCCGTCGGGTGAGCGTCGGTGGCTCGGAGTGCGTCGTAGACCTCGGCCCGCTGGCGCGTGCAACGGATCCCGCGCTCGGCGAAGAGCGTTCTCAGGTCGCAGCGGCAGCTCTCGGGGGTCTGGTCCACGGGGGTGGCTCCGTCTTCCTTGACGATAGAACCAGAAGCGGACCGAGGCCAGCAGCTCCTGCAAGCACCGGTCCCGCATGGGCTTAGATTGCCTAGATGATAATCTCGGCGTCGTCGGCGGGGGGTGGCTCGAAGCGCATCCGACGGTGGGCGATCCCGGCCTCCTCGAACTCCTCGGAGTCCACAACCCAGCCCAGACGCTCGTAGAAGGGGATCGCACCGAGTTGGGCGTGGCAAAACACGGACGTGAGCCCGAGGTCCCCGAAGGCCCGGCGCTCGATCGAGATGATCAGCAGACGCCCGATCCCCTCGCCCCGGCGCTGGGGGTGGACGGCCATCTGCATGAGCTTGCCGGTGCCGTCCTCCGGGTAGTTCGGGAGCAAGGCGGCGCAGCCGACAACCATGGGACCGGCGGGGTGCTCGATCACGCCGACGAAGTGCTCGAAGCGTTCTTCCAGGCCGGGGAACTCGGACTTGAAGCGCTCGAAGTCGAGTCCGATCGGCGAGAGGAGCACGTCGGTCCGGAGGCGGACCTCCTGCTCGTAGAGGGGGTCGTTGGTCGTGATGGGTCGGATCTCAACCACTGCCGGCTCCGAATGGGTCCCTATCGGCACGCACGAGGCGCAAGGGTAGCGGCTCTTGCACGGACGCGATTGGAGGCACTGCCTTGTCGCCCCCCACCACCACCCTCTCTCCCCAGGCATTGCTGTGTGAAGGCTGCGGGTATCCGCTCGACGGGGAGCGTGTGGACGACGCGTGTCCAGAGTGCGGCAAGCCCGTCATCGAGTCGCTGCCGAGCGCGCGCCCCGGCTCGGCGTGGCAGCAAGGGCACGGGCTCGGCGGGTGGTTGACGACTTCGGTCCGCGCGTTGACGCAGCCGCGCATGCTGTACACCGAGGTCGCGATCGAGGGGCATCGGGCGAACCAACTGATCCTGTTCAACACGCTGATCGGAGCCGTGCTCCTGACGCCCGTGGTCCTCGGCGTGCTGGAGGGCGTGTTCCCAACCGCAGGAGTCTGGGGCTGGGGGCTGATCGGGAGCGTGCCGGTGGTGATCGCGGTGCTGCTTGTGTTGCTGTGCGTGCTCACGGTGGTCGAGCAGGTCGGCCTGCGTTTCTGGGGGCGGGTGCATGGGTTGCGGGTGACGTCCGACGTTGCGCGCACGGTCACGGCTCACGCCTCGGTCGGGTGGGTGGCCGGTGGGGCGCTCACGCTCGCCGGGGTTCACCTGAGCGCAGGTCTGACCACCGTGACCCGAGGCATCGACCTGGGGGCCCTGCGGCCGATCTCGAACGCGGCGCCGTGGGTCCTGCCATGGCTGGGAGCAATCTCGGGCCTGCTGGCGTTCGAGACCCTGGCGTACATCGGCGTTCGCCGCTGCCGCTACGCGAACGGGCCTGGAGCATCGGCTAGGGTTGCTCCGTCGAAGGACCGACCGGCGGGGAATGAGGAACGGAGCCCAGATGCGCCGCCAGGTGATCGCACATCCAGCCGACCCGTCCTCGGCTCGGATGGCGCGGGAGCCTGAGGCGGCGCCCCCCGTGTCGGTACCCGAGACGCCAGCAGCCGACGCGGCGCCATCCAGCCGCCTGGGCGTCCTCCGACACTCGGCATTCCGGACGATCTGGATCGCGGCCTTCGCCTCGAGCGTCGGCACGTGGATGGAGCAGACCGGCGCGCAGTGGCTCATCACCGATCTGACCGGGTCGAGCGCGATGGTCGGCACCCTCGCGGCCAGCGCCATGGGCGCATCGATGCTCTTCGGGCTGATGGGCGGCGTCGTCGCAGACAGATCGGACCGGCGCAAGATGCTCCTGATCACGCAGGGGCTGATGATGGTCGTCGCGGCGACGCTGACGGCGATCACGTTCCTCGGCTTCGTCACGCCGATGTGGCTGATCGCGCTCTCGTTCTGTCAGGGCACCGTGATGGCGTTCAACATCGCCGCCTGGACGACGGTGACGCCGCGACTGGTCCCGCGCGCCGATCTTCCGAAGGCGATCGCGCTCAACTCGCTTCAGTTCAACGCGGCGCGGATCATCGGCCCGGCGATCGCGGGGTTCGTGATCGCATCGGCTGGGACGGGGTGGGTGTTCTTGGTGAACACGCTGAGCTTCTTGGCGGTGCTGTTCGCGGTGACGCGCACACCGCCCACGCCGCCGGACCCGAACATCGACCGCAGCTCCGCGCGAGCGATCCGGGAGGGGTTCGCGTTCGTCTTTCAGGGTCGGGGCCCGCGTGCGGTGTTCATCGGCGTTGCGCTGTTCGCGATGCTTGCCGTGCCGATGCGCCACCAGCTCTCGATCTTCGCGCGCAACGTGTACGGGCTCGACGAGCGGGCGTTCGGGATGATGCTCGGGATCATGGGGGCGGGGGCGGTCGCCGGCGGTCTGGCGATGCAGCACATCCCGACGACGTTCCCGAGGCGTCGTCTGATCCCGATCTCGATCACGTCGGCGGGGGTGTTCATCGGGCTGTTCGCGATGGCGCCGAACGTCTGGATCGGCGGACCGCTGCTGTTCGCCAGCGGCTGGTTCTGGCTGTGGAGCTTCAGCGCGTCGTGGTCGGCCGTGCAGCTCTTGGTGCCGGACCGGCTGGGTGGGCGGGTGGTGAGCGTGAACACGACGCTGATGTTCGGGATGATGGCGCTCGGGAACGTGCTGGTGGGCGGGGTCGGCGATGCCATCGGGGGGGCGGTGGGCCCGCAGCTGGCCGTGGGTGGGGCCGCGGGCGTCCTGGTCCTGTGCGGGCTGGTGATGCTGCGTGCCGCTCCGGCGGAGATCGACCACGATCCGGAGGTCGAGGGCCAGAGTCATGCGCCCCCGGGGCCGGGCGAGGCGTCGGGGTCCCGCGCCGAATAGGATCCCGCGATGCTCACCAGACGCCCCACCCGTCAGATCGTGCTCGGCGACGAGCGAGTCGGCTTCGTCAAGGTCGGCGGTGGCCTGCCCGACAGCCAGGGCAACCCCACCGCGCCCGCCCCCGTCGTCGTCCAGACGATGACCGCCGGCTACACCTACGACATCGACTCGTGTGTCGCGGAGATCAACCGGCTCGCGGCCGCGGGTGCGGACGTCGTCCGTGTCGCGGTGCCCGAGCGGAAGGACACCGAGGCGCTGAGGGAGATCATGCCGCAGGTGCGTGTGCCGATCGTGGCGGACGTGCACTTCCACTTCAAGCGTGCGCTCGAGGCGGTGGAGGCGGGGGTGCACAAGATCCGCCTCAACCCGGGCAACATCTCCGATCGCGAGCAGGTCAACGAGGTCATCGCGGCCTGCAAGGAGAAGGGCCTCCCGATCCGCATCGGCGTCAACGAGGGCTCGATCATCGAGCGCAAGGACAAGCAGCAGCGCAAGGCGGAGTTGGGCAAGTTCTTCGCGGATCGCAAGGGCGGGCACCTGCTGGCCCTGATGATCGCCAAGCTCGAGGAGTACCTTGACATCTTCAAGGAGCAGGACTTCCACGACGTCTGCATCAGTGCGAAGAGCATGGATGCCGCGTTCGTCGTGGACGCCTACTCGGAGATCAGCGAGCGGTTCGATTACCCGCTGCACCTTGGTGTGACGCACGCCGGCCCGCGTGAGACGGGCGCGATCCGGTCGATCGCCGCGCTCTCGGGCCTGCTGTGCCGCGGCGTGGGCGACACGATCCGCATCAGCTACGCGAACGACCCGATCTATGAGGTCGAGGACGGGCTGGAGTTGATGTACTCGCTGGGTCTGCGCGAGCGCAAGGGCGTCGATCTGATCGCGTGCCCGACGTGCGGGCGGATCCAGGTGGACCTGTTCACGCTGGTGCAGGACGTGCGCACGAAGCTGGCGGCCGAGATCACAGTCCCGATGAAGGTCGCGGTGATGGGGTGCGTCGTCAACGGCCCCGGCGAGGCCGAGGGCGCCGACGTGGCGGTGTTCGCGGGCAACAAGCGCGGGATCATCTACGTGCAGGGCGAGCGTGTGGCGAACATCCCCGAGGAGGAGATCCTGGATCGGCTGCTTGCCGAGTGCAAGACGTTCCAGGCACGCGTCGAATCGGGCGAGGTCAAGCTCGGGGACAAGAAGGTCGAGATCGTCCCGCCGGACCCGATCGGCGAGCTCGGGAGCGGGTTCGACAAGATCGCCAAGGGCGACGTCGACAAGGTCACGCCGCTGACCGTCGGCGGGCAGGGCTAAGCGAGGGGGTCACGATGGAGTCGATCTCCCGCGCCGAGGCGAAGGAGCACGGACGCCGGATGGCCGACCAGCCCAAAGCGCTCACGCGCCCGGTGGTGGTGCTGTCGGGCTGGCGCTCGGCATCGGTCGTCTCGAAGATGCTGGCGTCACGTCTGCAGACCCTGACGGGCGCGGGTGAGGCGGACATCGTGCCGTACTGGTTCACCAAGGCGAACACGTTCGATGAGGCCGCGCAGGGGCTGATCGAGCGCGTCGATGACGCGTGGCCATCGGACGATGACACGACGGTCGAGGTCGACGCGGTCGGCTTCTCGATGGGCGGGCTGGTGGTCGAGCACGCGGCGACGTGGAACAAGCGCCAGCTGCGCGTCAAGCGCTTGTTCACCGTGGTGACCCCCCATCGCGGCGCGAGCCTGGCGAAGTGGATCGCGCTTGACCCGGCGGCCAAGAACATGAAGCCCGGCTCAGAGTTCCTCGAGGAGCTCGAGTCGCTCGCGAGTGAAGCCATCGAAGAACGGGTCTGCTACGGGCGCCTGCGCGACTGGTGGGTCGGCGCGACCAACACGGCCCCGCACGGGCATGATCCGATCTGGGTGCCGACGCCCTGGTGGACGCTCGGGCACATGCGCGCCTCGGGCGATCCGCGGATCGTCGTTGACATCGCCAAACGCCTGCGCGGCGAGGACCCCGTCCTGCGCGTGACGGGCCCGGCGCCGACGAACTAGGCCATGGCAAGGCTCGCGCACATCACGCTGCTGTTCGCACTCTTGCTGATCGCGCCCCTTGCCGGGTGCAGCGCGGGCGCGACCCACCGCAATCCGAGCTTCCCGCTGAACGTCGACGAAGCGAAGGCGGACCTGCGCCGGATGGCGAGCGATCAGGTCGCGGCGGAGCGCCCGATCGTCGTGCTCGCGGGATGGGCGGACCCCGCGGCGGCGCCGGCGTTCTGGAAGTGGAGGATCCGTGAAGCGTTGGAGCGGGACGTCGAGGTGATCCGGCTCTCGTTCGTGTTTGATCCGACGTTCGCGGCGTGCCGCGAGAAGGTGCTCGATACGGTGGAGCGTCGGCTTGGCTCGCACGACGTCGAGGTCGACGTGATCGCGTTCTCGATGGGTGGGCTGATCGCACGCCACGCGGCGATGGAAACGGCCGAGGATGAGCGTCGGTTGCGGATGGTGCGCCTGTTCACGATCTCGACGCCGCACAAGGGAACAGACCGAGCGTGGCTGAACCCGTTGGACGCTCGCGTGCGCGACATGAAGCCCGGTTCGGCGTTCCTTGCGGAGCTCGACGGTGGGCTGGGCGAGGCCGAGTACGAGATGCACTGCTACACGCAGCTTCGGGACTGGATCGTGCCATCGGCTTTCGCCGCGCCGGAAGGGGTGACGCCCTGGTGGGTCCCGCGCGGGGTGATGCCGCTGGGGCACGGGCGGGACTTCGGGGATGCGCGCATCGTCGCGGACATCCTGCGTCGGCTGCGTGGCGAGGCGCCCTGGACGACGCACCCGCCGGCGCCGCTCCCGCTCGACGACCTGGACTCAGCCGACGCTGGCGAGCTGCGTTGAGCCCGGCTCGGGCGCGATCGCGTTCGGGCAGATGAGCAGCACGACGGGATCGACTTCGTTGGCAACTGCGGCCTCACGGATGGCGCGTCGGTCGCGACGCGACAGACGCATCCGTGCACACAGTCGGCGGAACGCGCGCTCCTCTGGTTCCAGACGACCCCAGAGTTCTGTCAGGACCAGGACAGCGCCTCCGACGGCGATGAAGACCATCAAGCCGACGACCAGTGCGATCACCAGCGGCGAACCGGGGTCTTGCGCCGCCGTGCTCTCCGGGAGAACAAGCCTGTTCGGGCCGAGCGACGCGAGCATCAGCACCGCATCAAGGGCTCCATCGTCGCACGCTGGTCCGGCGGGCCCCGCCCGCTCGTGCTGGAGTTGACCGGTGTCCCGAGCGCCGAGGGAGGACGCCCATGA
>JANQQG010000167.1 GCA_028285065.1 Phycisphaerales bacterium | reverse complement strand
CAGCACAACACAACAAGCGGGGCACGTGCCGCCGCCGGCTCGCTCGCGCCCGCCGCCTAGGGACCGCCCCCCCGCTCACCCAACACGAACCGCCGCGCTTCGCCCATCGCCCGCTCGACCGGATTCGCGGCCGCACCGAGCAGCGCATGCAGGTACGCACCCGCGAACCAATCCCCCGCGCCCGTTGTGCGCACCGGATCCGCCACCGGCTCCCCAACAACCCCATGCTCGTGATCACTGGCCCCCTCACGACAGTGCACGACGACCCGCTCGATCCCCAACCGCTCCCGAAGCGCCGCCGACAACGCCGAGAGCTCAGCCACGTCCCCCCCAACGCACGCCACACCCACGGCACCCGCAACGCCGCGCGCCTCGGCGAGGTTGCAGCACAACACAACACGGCACCCCGCCCGCTGACTCGCCCCAAGCAGCGCCGCAAACCCCGCCACATCCGCCGCCGTCCGCTGCGTCAGATCCGCCGGATCAACCAGCAGCCACGGCTCATGCCCCAACCCAGAGAACACGCGCTCGACCAACACCCCCCACACCTCGCTCCCATGAACCAGCTTCGCCCAGTTGCACAGCACGATCGCATCGGCCTCGGCACAGCGCGTCGCGAACGACCCCGGGCGCTCCCCCAGCAACGCGCGCTCCGTGAGACCCTCATCAAGCGCCGCCAGCGGCGCCGAGTCGTTCAGCATCAACTTCCCGTCCGTCCCCTCGAAACACAGCGTGCGCGCGCACACCCCAAGCGATGTCGCCGACGCACACGCCTCGACCACCCGCGCAAATGCAGGGTGTACCCGCTCGGGCTCACCCGGATCACCGAGCGTCGCGAACAGGTCCACCCGGTCGCCGAGCGCGCACAGCCCCGCAGCCACGTTCACGCCGTTTCCACCCGCACCCACCGTCCACGACCCCACCTCGCGCGCCAAGCTCCCACGCTCCCCCGCCTCGGCGAACAGCCCCGCCACGCGACCGAGGGACTCCCGCTCCCCCCCAGGACCCCTCGGCGCGATGAACGCGTCGAGGTACCCATCAAACCCGACGACCACACGCCTCGCTGCCATGCCGCCATGCTAACCAACCCACAACACCGAACGAAATCACGACATCCCCATTCCCAATACACTCTTGTGTGGGACGGGCGGTCCGTTCCGAGCAGGTGGGGCTTGGAGGATCGACGATGGTCGAGTTCCTATTCAATGACGGCGCCGTGTGGTTCGGAGTACCGGCTCTGCTCGGCAGCTTCGTCTTCGGCGTGAAGATGATCCTGCTGCTCATCGGCGCCGACGCCGACGCAGACCTCGACTTCGACGCGGACATCGACGTCGACGACTCCACAGAGGCCTTCCGTGTCTTCTCCCTCCAGGCAGTCGCGGCCTTCCTCATGGGCTTCGGCTGGATTGCGCTCCTCGCGTACCGCGTCGAGGAGATGTCCCTCGCAATGTCGACGCTCGTCGGCGTCGCGGCAGGACTCGGGCTGATGTGGCTGCTCCTCTGGCTGCTCAGAGTCGTCTACTCGATGCAGGCCAGCGGGAACATCCCGATTGAGAGCGCGTCAGGCACGACCGGCACCGTCTACGTCGGTGTCCCCGCAGAAGGCGCCGGAAAGGGCGAGGTCCGACTCGTCATCGACGGACGCCAGCGGATGTTCCGAGCCGTCACCGACGGCGAGGAACTCACCCGCGACACACCGATCAGAGTCGTGCGTGTCAACAGCGACCACACGGTCCTCGTCGAACGCGCATAGCGATCTCGCGCACCCCGCCGCATGCGCCGGCCCGCGAGATGAGGTGGGAGCGGCCGGGGCGGGGGCACGAACAAGCGGAAAGGAGAAGTGAATGGGGAACGCGATAGTCCTCGGCATCATCGGACTGGCGGCATTCATACTGCTGCTCGTCATCCTGTTCGTCGTCAAGCAGTACAAACGCTGCCCGTCGAACATGGTCCTCGTCAAGTACGGAAAGGTCGGCGGGAACCAGGCGGCCAAGTGCATCCACGGCGGCGCGACCTTCGTCATCCCCCTCTTCCAGAGCTACTCCTACCTCCGCCTCGAGCCGATCGTCATCGAGATCCCGCTCGAGGGCGCGCTGTCGCTGAACAACATCCGCGTCAACGTCCCCTCGACGTTCACCGTCGGTGTCTCCACCGACCCCGTCCTGATGAACAACGCGGCCGAGCGTCTGCTCAACCTCCACGTCCAGGCAATCCGCGAGCAGGCCCAGGACATCATCCTCGGACAGCTCCGCCTCGTCATCGCGACCCTGTCGATCGAGGAGATCAACAAGGACCGCGAGAAGTTCATGTCGCTGATCAACACGAACGTCGCGGAGGAGATCAACAAGATCGGCCTCGAGCTGATCAACGTGAACATCCGAGACATCACCGACGAGAGCGGCTACATCGTCGCCATCGGCCGGCGCGCCGCCGCAGAGGCCATCAACCGCGCCAAGGTCGAGGTCGCCCAGCAGGACCGCGACGGCGCAACCGGTGAGGCCCTCGCCAACCGCGAACGCACCGTCTCCGTCGCACAAGAAAGCGCAGCCGCCACGGAAGGCGAGAAGGCCGCCGAGCAGCAACAGCGCGTCGCCGTCGCCAAGCTCGAGGCCGACGCCATCGCCGGCGAGGTCGAGTCCAAGCGCGACCAGGAGATCTCCATCGCGGAGCGCGAGGCCGAGACCATCGCCGCAAAGAAGCGCGCCGAGCAGGAGCAGCGAATCCAGGTCGCCGGAGCCGAAGCCCTCGCCGTCGACGGCGAGAACACCTCCTCCGCCACCATCGCAGAGTCCAACGCGAAGCTCGCCGAGATCCGAGCCGAGGCACGCCGCCGCGCGGATGTCGCAAGCGCGCAGGCCGCCGAGGCCATCCTCATCGCCGAACGCGAACAGGAGCTGGCACGCCTCGGCAAGGAGCAGCTGGCCCCCCAGGAGATCGAGAAGCAGCGCATCGAGATCGCCGCAGAAGCCGAGGCCGAGAAAACCAGGCGAGAGGCACGAGGTGACGCCGACGCAACGCTCGCCAAGTACGTCGCAGAGGCCGAAGGCGTCCGCAAGGTGCTCGAGGCCAAGGCCGACGGCTACCGCCAACTCGTCGAGGCCTGCGCCGAGAACCCGCAGGTCGCGCCCACCCTCCTCATGATCGAGAAGCTCCCCGAACTCGTCGCAGAACAGGTCAAGGCGATCCAGAACCTCAAGATCGACAAGATCACGGTCTGGGACTCCGGCCGAGGAGAGCCCAAGGAGAACGGGCGCATCGGGCGCGGCAGCACCAGCGACTTCCTCTCCGGGCTGATCGGCTCACTCCCGCCGGTCCACGAACTCGCCGAGCAGGCGGGCATCGAACTGCCAACCGTCCTCGGCAAGGTCCGCGAAGACGCCGATAACAACGACGGGCGCCGCCAACCGTACACGCCACCGCCCGCACCCCCGGCCTCCAACTCACCGGACGCCGACTGACAAGAGCAAGCGCATCAGCGCTGTATAGAAAAGGATAGAGCACCCACGCGGGCCGCCCTACGCAACGGGCGGCCCGCTCTCGTTCTCGGACCCACTCCGCGAACGAGCGCTACTCGAACGAGTACTCGAAGTCTCCATCCTTGACGCCGATGCTCGCCTTCGCCAACTCGCGCCCCTCCAGTGATGCACTCAGGAACGCCGTGGACAGATCCGGCAGGATCGTCTGCGTCACGATCGCGTCGATCATGCGCCCGCCGGACTCCAGCTCCGTGCACCGAGCGCTGATCATCTCGACCACGTCGTCCGTATACGCAAGCTCGACCTCCCGGTTCTCGCGCGTCCGCTTGACGATCTTGTCCAGCTGGTACCGCGCGATCCGGCGGATCATGTCGTCCGACAGCGGGAAGTACGGGATCATCGTGATGCGACCGAGCAGCGCCGGCGGGAACACCTTCAGCATCGGCTCACGCAGCGCGTGCGCCAACCCCTCCACGTCAGGCATCAGGTCCGGATCCTTGCACATGTTCATGATCAGATCCGTCCCGACGTTCGTCGTCAGGATGATCACCGTGTTCTTGAAGTCGATCGTCCGGCCCTCGCCGTCCATCAACCAACCCTTGTCGAACACCTGGAAGAAGATCTCGTGCACGTCCGCGTGCGCCTTCTCCACCTCATCCAGCAGGACGATCGAGTACGGCTTGCGCCGCACCGCCTCGGTCAGCACGCCCCCCTCGCCGTACCCGACGTAGCCGGGAGGCGAGCCCTTCAGCGTCGAGACCGTGTGCGCCTCCTGGTACTCGCTCATGTTGATCGTCACGACGTTCGACTCGTCGCCGTAGATCGCCTCCGCGAGCGCCAGCGCCGTCTCCGTCTTGCCGACGCCGCTCGGGCCCGCAAGCATGAACACACCGGTCGGCTTGTTCGGGTTGTCCAGCTTGGCCGTCGACGTCTGGATGCGCTTCGCGATCGCATCCAGCCCGTGCTGCTGACCAAAGACACGCTCGCCAAGACGCGGACCAAGATTCAGAATCGCCTCGATCTCGTCGGCCACCATGTTCCCGACCGGGATGCCCGTCCAGGACTCGACGACCTTCGCCACGGCATCCGCGTCGCACGCAGGCAGAATCAACGGACGATCACCCTGCAACTCGTGCAGCTCATCCTGCACCGCCCGCAGATCGGCGAGCGTCTGCTCACGCTCCTGCGGAGTCAGCCCTTCGCTCGAACGCTCCGTCTCCGCTGCCGCCCCGGCCGCCGCCTCCTCCGTCGAGCCCGTCCCCTCGACGGGGTCGAGCTTCTCAGGCCCGCGTAGCGTCGCGCGCAGCTCGAGGATCCGATCGACCAGCGCCTTCTCTTTCTGCCACGCCTCGCTCAGCGACGCATGCCGATCCCGCTCGCCGCTCAGCTCCTCATCGAGCTCACCCAGGCGCTTCTCGTGCCCGATCCCGATGTCGCTCTCGCGCTTGAGGATCTCAAGCTCATCGCTGAGCGCGTTGATCCGCTTCGCCGAATCGTCGACCTCCGGCGGGATCGAGTGCTGCCCGATCGCCACGCGCGCACACGCAGTATCCAGCAGCGACACGCACTTGTCCGGAAGCTGACGCGCCGGGATGTACTTCGCGCTCAGCTTCACCGCCCCCTCGATCGCCTCGTCCAAGACCGGCACCCGATGGTGGTGCTCGAGCACACCCGCCATCTTCCGCATCATCAAGATCGCCTTGTCGACCGACGGCTCGTCGATCTGCACGACCTGGAACCGACGCGTCAGCGCCGGATCCTTCTCGATGTGCTTCTTGTACTCCGCCCACGTCGTCGCCGCGATCGTCCGAAGTGTCCCACGAGCAAGCGCCGGCTTCAGCAAGTTCGCCGCATCGCCCGTCCCCGCCTGCCCGCCCGCCCCGATCAGCGTGTGCGCCTCATCGATGAACATCACCGTCTGCTTCGGTGAAGCCTGCACCTCCTCGATCACGCTCTTGAGCCGGTTCTCGAACTCCCCCTTCATCGACGCCCCCGCGGACAGCGCCGCCATGTCCAGCGCGAGCAGCCTCGCTTCGCGCAGCACCGGTGGCACGTCACCCTCCACGATCTTGTGCGCAAACCCCTCCACGGCCGCCGTCTTACCAACGCCCGCCTCACCGACCAGGATCGGGTTGTTCTGACGACGACGCATCAGGATGTCCACGATCTGACGCGTCTCCGCGTCGCGCCCCACGATCGGATCGATCTCACCCGAACGAGCTCGCTCCGTCAGGTCCACGCAGAACTGCTTGAGCGCCTCCTCCTTGCCCATCTGCGCCGGAGCCACGGCACCCGACGCCTGCCCCGGCAACGCCCCGCCACCGACCGGCGTCAGCTGTGACCCGTCCTTCGCCGCCAAACCCTCCTCCGGCGAACCCGCAAGGATCGCATCGAGCTCGTCGAGCAACTCCTCGTGCTTGACCCGCGCAAACTGATCGCTGATCGCCTCGAGCTGGTTCCGCAGCGTCCGCTCGGACGTGAGCGCAACCAGCAGATGCCCCGTCCGCACCGACGGCTCGTTGTACCGCAACGACGCGTACAACCAGCCCGTCTCCACCGCCTCCATGATGTGCTGCGAGAAATCGCTGATCGATGACGCACCGCGCGGCAGATCATCGAGCGCCCGCTGCACGTCCGCAACGAGCCGCGCGGGGTCCATCCCGAAGTGACGCGTCACGCGATGCACGTCCGAGTCGTTCAGCTGCAGCGCCTGGTGCACGACGTGCGCAAGCTCGACGTACGGATTCCCACGCATCTTGCAGAACGTCGTCGCGGCTTCCATGCAGCGGTACGCGGTCGAGTTGAGCTTGCCGAAGAGCTTCGCTCTGCTGATCTCGGTCATGATGAGCTTCCTGTCGGCACGGGGGTCTCGGTCCCGTGCATTCGTGTGTTCGCTTCAGCAGCAGTCCGATCGGAGAACCGACCGAGGCGATCAAGCGCCTCGGGGTCGATCACCAGATCGTCCGGGTCGTAGTCGAGCGGGTCACTCGCGAGCCAGGTCGTCCAGCCGAGCCGCCCGCCCTCGCCAAGCTGAACCGGCGGCACCTCTTCGCGCCGCAAGATCAACTGCAGGTCCCAACGCAGTTCATAGGAACCATGCAGCCGGATCCAGTCGACCAGCCGCCCGAGGCTCGCCCCACCCGGGAGCATCCGCTCGAAGTCCTCCAGCCCCATCGGGCCGAAGACCACGCGGAACGACTGCTGGCACTCCCACTGACGCTCCCCCACGATCGTCGTCACCCCCAACGCGCCGGACTCCGGTGATGCCCCCAACCGACACATCGCCTCCGGGGGAAGATCGATCCACCGCCCCACGAACTCCTCGACACGGCACGACATCTCGAAGTAGTCCTCGAGAATCGACCGCAGCCCCCCAGCATGACGCGTGTGCCCGGCCAGATGACCCGCGAAGCTCAGCTTCGCCTCGTCAGGCACGCGATCGCGCGAGCGCAGCGATCCCATCCCAAGCCCGCACGCCGACGCAACCCCCCACCCAACACGGTCCGCCTCCGGACCACGCTCATAACTCACGGCCTTCTGGTTCGACGCCCACGCCCGGTAGAACAGCGAAAGCATCCTGTGGTTGAACACATCCAGGAACCGGACCAGCGTCGGGTCATGATGGTTGAGCTGCCGGTCGTGCGCGTACTCGGTAATGTGCAGCGGGAGCGGCCCGTTCGGACCAAGCAAACCCGCGAACGACACGACCAGCCGGTCCTTCCCCTCTGCATCACCCGGCTCGAAACCGCGCACCGACGACGGTGCAAACCGCAGCGACGCCTCCTGCGCGAAGTGAATCGCCTCGTCCGCGTACGCCGACGCGTGCCCGACGCGCGGACGCTCGCGATCGAGATTCTCCAACCGGCGCACGCCGGCGAAGAAGTCGAACGTGTACGGACGCTCAGCGAGCGCACGCCTCACGTGATCTGACGCTGACCGATCCTCGGCTTCCACCGCATGATCTCCCCACGCTGAGGCGTGGACACGACCGTCTCCGTGAACGAGTTGATCGACACGTACTTCGCAAAGAACCGCTCGAGCACGCCACCCAGCAGGAACGCGCTCGACCCATGAAACGCGTCATCATCCAGCCTCAGCGCAATCTCCAGCCCACGCCCAAGCGCGATCGGACCCGGACCGGGAACGCGACGCGTCACCGGGCTCGCGCTCACCGACGTCAAGCCCTGGATCTCCCGCCGATCGCTGTCGTCGTTGGTGTCCGCGTAAAGCCGCAGCAGATCCCGCAACGCCGCTGCCCCCTCCTCCGAGTCCGTCAGCGAGAGGTAGTTCAGCGACAGGTGGCTCACCGCACGCCACGCCATCTCACCCGCGGCCGCCGACGCCCGAGGCTCCGTCCGGCTCAGGCAGTGCGTCGCTCGCACCGGGCCACCAACATCCAGCGAGAAGTCGCTCCCACCCCCGCCGCGCGGCATCCGAATCGGCAGGTCCCGGTTCGTGCACAACGTGTCCACACCGAGCTGCTTGATGTCCAGCGGATACGGCGCGCTCGACGCGTCCACGATCGACAGGAACACCTCCGACCCCGTGTACTTCGAACGCGCCCCCGCACGACGCTCGCGCTCCGTCGGCAACCGCGGCACCCGGTTCGTCGCGAAGTACGCCCCCGAACCCGACCGATCCGGCGCTCGATCGCTCGACGCATAGAACGGCTTGAACTCCTGCACCTGTGCCGAAGACTCCGCGAACCCCTGCACGTCCAGCACGCTGTAGACCTCGAAGTCCAACGGCCGCGTCCGGTCCGCGACCACGTGGAACTCCGCAAACCGGTCCGACACCTGGATCCGGTCCGCGCGTCGCGGGAACAGGTTGATCGCCGGCGCGCACCCAAGCGCAAAGCAGTTGGGCGCCAACGCGCTCTCCAGGTCCAGATCCTCCTTGTCCAGCAGGATCACGACGTCAAGCTCCGACCCCTCGCACTTGCGCACACCCGGAGCGAGGTCGCCCAGCCGCGCAAACAAGAACCGCTCCGGCATCGCGAAGTACTCGTGCAGCAGCCGGTACCCCTGGAACGAACGAGCGTCATACGGGATCAGCGCCTCCGCGTCATCGAACCCCACGCGAGAGATCGGCGCCGGCGTCGAGACGTGCTGCCACGCCGGCGGCGTGCCCGGCGGCTGAAGCACGATCCCGATCGAGTGCGCGAGCAACTGCTCGTAGATCCGGTGCGGGATGTCGTCCGCCCCGCGCAGGTAGAGCACCAGCTCATCCATCGACGTGTCGCAGATGTTCAATCCCGGCGCAGCCTGCAAACGCAGCCGGATCGCGGCGCGCACGCCCTGGATCGAACCCGGCGGGTTCACCGCAGCCAGATTCCGCGTGTAGTACTCCGCCTCCGTGATGCTCACCGGCCAGAGCGTGACCGGATGAGCCGTCCGATACTCGCAGGCCGTCTGATCACCCTTGCCCATCCCGGCCCGCAGCGTCACGCCACGCTCGAACGTGTACCCCTGCGCCAGGTCGCTCTCCGCGAGGTCCGCCTCGAACTGAGCGATGCACATCGAAGGCGTAGGCGCGAGGTAATGCGGGAAGATCGTCTCGAGCATCCCCTGCGTAAACCGCGGGAACTCCGCGTCGAGCTTCAGCTGCACCCGGGCCGCCATGAACGCGAACCCCTCCAGCAAACGCTCGACGTACGGGTCCTGACACTCGAACTCCTCGAGGTCCAGACGCTTGGCGATCGTCGGGTACTCGCGCGCGAACGCCGCAGCCGTCTCGCGAACGTGACGCAGCTCCGTCCGGTACAACTTGAGGAACCGCTCATCCATCGCGCCGGTCCTCGATGCGGAAATGCCCCGTCTCCAGGTCCATCTGCGTCTGCACGTACATGTGCTCCGGAACCGGGTTCGCCCAGATGTCCGCGCGGATCTCGATCGCAACGGAGTTGTGCGACCCATCACCAGCCTCGATCGCACGCACACGAAGACTCGACCGATCGATCCGCGGCTCATACCGCTCGATCGCCGTCACGATCGCCTCCTCGACCTGCTCCGGCGTCACCGACGAAGCCGTCGTCCCCGCCAGCGTGCGCACGCCGTAGTTCAGCACGCTCGACCCGACATCGGGGAAGTCCGCGGCGTGCGCAAGGTCCAACCGCGCGCTCGTGTTCAGCAACCACCCAAGGTCGCGGAGCACGGCCCGTCGGTACTGCGCCCCGGTGATGACCCGCTGGTCACGCCCCTCGCTCTTCGCCTCGGGCCGATCGTTCGTCAGCCGGTCGAGCAGGCAGGGCTGCAGACGCTCGCCCTCGGGGCGCTCAGCCATCGGCCCCCTCCGGCGCCGGCGCATCCAGCTTCATCGAACGGATCGCCAACAACGGGTAGTCGTCGACGTCAGTCGTCAGCACACGCTGGCCAAGCCCCACCCACGTGTCACCACCCCGCTCGACCCACTCGGTCTTCCGCGCCATACGCAGCGAGTCGTCGCCCGACGAAGCCGTACCCGGGTAGCGCACCGGCACGATCGCAACGCCCGAGCCCCCGTTCGACCACGTCACCTGCGCAAGCGCCCACACCGCGTCACGCAAGTCCGCCGGCGCCTCGAACGTCAACTCACCGATCCGCGAGAACGGCACCCAGAAGTACCGACCCTCAACGATCATCTCCAGCACCGGACCAAGACGCGAGTCCGCATCCGCGACCCACTCGATCCGCTGCCCGTCGATCTCACCCCCCACCGCCGGCGCCTCCTCGAACGCCTCCGCCCGAAGCGCGGCGCCCTCCGCGTCCTTCCCGAGCCCCGTCAGCTCGTTCGCCTGCACCAGCTTGCCGACCCAGGGCTCCGGCTCGCCGAAGATGTGCGGCGCCCGCTTGCCCGAGAACACCTCCTCACGAAGCGCCTCGCAGTTGAGCGCAGGACGGCACACCTGCGCCATCGCCAACGCGCCCGGGTCGAGCTCCGCAGTCACGTTCAGCTGGTTCATCGCACGCTTCCACTCCCCGCGCACGCACAGGAGCTGGAACATGAACACGCGGAGCTTCGAGTCCGCCGGCTTCGCCTTGACCTGCGAGGTCAGGCTCGCGAGGCACTCGTCGAGGCGCCCCTCCTGGAGCAACTGCGTCGCGTCGTCGGACATGGAGCGCCCCGCGTTGGATCACGGTGGACGCGGGCTTCCCACCCGCGCAGAAAAGCGCGCGGTGCGCCCATCAGGCGCACACACGCGTCAAGGGTCCGGTCATGCGCCCGCTAGAGCGCCTTGTTCTCGAGCGTGCTCCACGCGGCCTGAACCGCGGCGCCCGACTTGCCGCCGGAACGCGGGTCCGTCGGCGTGTACTCCCAGTGGATCTCGCCGTAACGAAGCGCAATCTGCTCGATCGGAACCAGGTCACCGGCCTCCGCGGCCCCAGCGGGCTGGATGCTCGCGACGATCGAGTCCTTGAACTTCATCACCATGAACGTCGTCTTGTCGCCCATGGCGCGGCAGCACTCGAACGTGATCTCGGGGATCGGCTTCGCCGTGCAGCAGTGAAGCGACAGGATCGGGCTCGCCGAGTCCAGACGCTTCGAGAAGTTGAAGTCGCTGTGGTCGGCGCGACCACCAGCGTGCGTGCCCTGGGCGGACGAAGCGCCACCCGTCGCCTGCGAGATCGAGTGCGAGTACGAAAGCACCTCGATCCAGTCCTTGTGCTTCTCGTCAGTCGAGTCGCCCTTGATCCCATCCATCTGAATGAACATGTCGCAAGGCATGGCGGTTTCTCCCGGATATCAGTTGCGTTTGACGCCCAAGCGCAGCGGGCGGCGTGTGTCAGTTCTCCAGCAAGGACGCCGGCATGGCGCCCGATTCGCACGGCCCCGTCAGGAGCCCTTCTCCGAAGGCAGACGCGAGACCAGACGCAGCGAGACCGTCAGGCCCTCGAGTTGGTAATGCGGGCGGAGGAAGAACTTCGAGCTGTAGTAGCCCGGATTCCCCTCGACCTCTTCGACCTTCACCTCGGCAGCCGCCAGCGGACGACGCGCCTTCGCCTCCTCGGTCGCGTTCGCCGGGTCCGGCTCCACGTAGTTCATGATCCAGTTGTTCAGCCACTTCTCCATGTCGGCCCGCTCCTTGAACGAACCGATCTTGTCACGCACGATGCACTTGAGGTAGTGCGCGAAGCGGCACGTCGAGAACAGGTAGGGCAGACGAGCACCGAGGTTCGCGTTCGCAGTCGCGTCCGCGTCGTCGTACTCCGCCGGGTTGTGAAGCGACTGAGCGCCCACGAACACCGCGTAGTCCGTGTTCTTCCAGTGCGACAGCGGCATGAACCCGTTCTTCGCCAGCTCCGCCTCACGACGGTCCGTGATCGCGATCTCAGTCGGGCACTTCATGTCAACGCCGCCATCGTCCGTCGGGAACGAGTGGACCGGAAGACCCTCGACCATGCCCCCGGACTCGGCCCCGCGGATGCGGCTGCACCAGCCGTACAGCTTGAACGCACGGTTGATGTTCACACCCATCGCGTACGCCGCGTTCATCCACGTGTACTTCCCGTGATCCGCGTCGCCCGTGTCCTCCTCGAAGTCGAACTCCTCGACAGGAGCCGTCTTCGCACCATAGGGCTGACGCGAAAGCACACGCGGCATCGTCAGGCCGATGTAACGCGCGTCCTCCGACTCACGAAGCGAACGCCAAGACGCGTACTCCGCAGTCTGGAAGATCTTCGTCAGATCACGCGGGTTGGACAGATCCTGCCACGTGTCCATGTTCATGACCGTCGGGTTCGACGCGCTGATGAACGGAGCGTGCGACGCCGCCGCGATCTGCGCCATCCCCTGCAGGATCTCAACGTCCGGAGGAGAGTGGTCGAAGTAGTAGTCGCCGATCAGGCAGCCGTACGGCTCGCCGCCGGGCGAACCGTACTCCTCCTCGTACATCTTCTTGAACAGCGGGGACTGATCCCACGCGGTCCCCTTGAACTTCTTCAGCGTCTTGCCCAGCTCCTTCTTGGAGATGTTCAGCACGCGGATCTTCAGCGTCTCATCAGTCTCGGTGTTGTTCACCAAGTGGTGCAGACCACGCCAGGAGCCCTCGAGCTGCTGGAAGTCATCGTGGTGGATGATGTGGTTGACCTGCTCGGTCAGCTTCCGGTCGAGCTCGGCGATGATGCCCTCGATCGTCTTGACCGTGTCCTCGCTGACGACCGCAGTGCCGGCGAGCGCCTGCTCGGCGAGCGTCTGCACGGCCGTGTGGATCGCGCTCGACGCCGACTCGCTCTTGGGCTTGAAGCTGGTGTCCAGGAGCTTCTCGAACTCCGAGACCTCCATCGCTGCCCCGCCCGAAGCCTCCGGCTGTGGGTTCGTGTCCGTCATGGTTCAGCCCTCCTGCCCGGCGCCAGAGTCGCCCGCATCGCCACCAGAATCCCCGCCCCCGTCCGCAGCCGGCGCCTCAGCCGCACCACCCGCATCACCGCCAGACGCAAGCGCCTGAAGCAGCGCCGGGTCCTTGAGCACCTTGCCCAGGAGCTCCTCGGCGTCCGTCTTCCCGTCCATGTACGCAAGCAGGTTCGCCAGCTGCTCGCGAGCCGTCAGCAGGCTCCGCAGAGACTCGACCTTGCGGGCGACCGCGGCCGGAGAGAAGTCGTCCATCGACTCGAACGTCAGGTCGACCGAGATCTCACCGTCACCCGTCAGCGTGTTCGGCACGCGGAACGCGGCACGAGGCTTCGTCGACTTCATCCGCTCGTCGAAGTTGTCGACGTCGACCTCCAGGAACTTCCGCTCCGCCACCGGGGCCAACGGGTCCTCCGGCTTGCCGGAAAGGTCCGCCATCACACCCATCACGAACGGGAGCTGGATCATCTTCTCAGCGCCGTACAGCTCCAGGTCGTACTCGATCTGGACGCGCGGCGCGCGATTGCGGGCGATGAACTTCTGTGAACTTGCCTTTGCCATGAGGCACCTTCCTCCACTCGGAGACAACCGAGCCGGTCCGATTGAGCGGGAGACACGCCCGCACGATCACCAACCGAGCACACGCAACGCCTTCGTCAGGATGACTCACCGTCGCGCAGCCCGCTGACCTCCTCGATCACCCTCACCACGTCCGGAGGCATCACCCGGCTGATCTCCAAAAAGCTCTTGGAGACCATCCGCTGGGCACACCGAACGAGCAAAGGCACGGGGCTCGAAAGCTCGGCTTGGTCATAGTAACGAATGACCTTATCGAGCGCCAAGAGAACGTCCTGTTGCGACCGGATCTCCCCCGACAAACGGGGGCCGCCCCCGCCATCTCCCCCACCCTCGTCCGACCCCTCGTCCCCGCCCTCGTCCGGCGCCCCATACCCGCGACGGGCCAGGTGCGCACGGACAAGCTTCGCCACGTCCCCGATCGTCCCCTCCACACCGCCCAGGTCGGGGGTCGACCCCGCGCCCACCGTCTCCATCAGGTACGCGTTGATCGCTTCGATCGACGACGCACACGACTGGATCGCCTCCAGCGTTGCCTGAAGCTCCTCCGTCGGCGTGTCGTCAAACGCCGCGTCCAAGAGCGCCCCGTCCGGATGCTCCTCGTCGCCCACCCGGTCAGCCTCACCCATCGCCACCATCGCATTGCGAAGGCTGAACCGACCGATCTGACGAGAGTTCGTCAGCGGAGCGTTCGTGATCGGGCGGCAGAACAACCGCTGGTCCGTCAGCGACGCCACGATGTTCATCCGCTCCGTCGGGTCGTTCGCGTCATCCGGATCCAGCTGCGGGTGCATGTCCGCCCAGCGCGTCTTGAGCATCGCAAGCACCAGACGAAGCCCCGCCTCGAGCCCCTCGATCCCGTGCGTCGCCAGGCGCGCACGAGCCAGCAGCACCGCCGCCCGCAGGTGGCGCGAACGCCCGAACACGCTCTCAGCCCGCTGGGCGACCTGCTTCCAATCAGGGTCCTCAGCCGGGATCACCGAGTCGCCAACCTGGCGCTCCGGCGTCCCGATGCTCAGCTGCTCCATCTCGATGAAGTCAGCCTCGTAGTTCGGGTCCGGCCCGCTCGGCGCCTCCGGTGAGATCTCGGTGCACAGTGCATCAACGTCGATCGCGCTCACTGGCCGACCTCCGCGCCGCTGGCCGTCGGCACCGGCGCCCGCTCGGGGAACAACACAAGCTCGAACTGCTCGGCCCGACGGAACGCGTCCGGCGGTGCGATCAGCAACACGACGTCGCGCGCGTTCCGCGTCTCGACCGGACCGAGCCCGAGCAACTCGAGCCTCCGGATCAGGTCCGCGTACCGCTCGACGATCTCGCGCGCCTCGGTCTCGCCCGGCGTCGAATCGATGTACTCGCGGAACGCCACCGGGTCCGGCTGACCCGTCATCCCGCCCGACTGCACGAAGTTCGCAAACGCCTGGTTCAGCGCACGCTTGACCTCGCCCGTTAGGTCCTCGCGGACCGGACGACCCTCTTCGTCGAACATCGGGTTCCCGTTCTCATCCAGAACGGCCCGCTGGAACAACGCGTCCGCCGCATCGATCAGCTCCTGCACACGCTCGGCCGGCAGTCGCGGCACCGCGACGCGATACGCGCTGAACCCCGGGTCCTCGGCATCCGGGAAGTCGTTGTAGACCGCCAGACCCTGCAGGAAGTTATTGAGCTCGCCCGCCGTCACCAGACGCGGGTACACACCCAGCTCGCGCAGCTGCTCGAACTGGGCCTGACCGACCGTCGTGTCCTCGACGACGTCACCCGACGCCTCCTCACGCGGGATCGCGCCAGCGATCGACTCGGCAACGTTCGTCTGGGTCGGACCACTCGAAGCAAGATCCAGCGGGATCGACCCCGCGATCGTCACGAGCGAGCTCAGCGCGATCGGGTCACCGAACGACTGGAACGGGAACCCGCCCAGCGTCCCGCTCACATCACCGTTGCCGTCAGGGTTCGCGAACGTGATGAACCCGCCGCCCGACGCGCCCGGCACCACCGTGAAGTCGATGTCGCCGCCCGCGACGAAGTCCACGCCGCGATCCGTCTCGGATGGCATCGAGTCCACATCCAGGATCGGGCCGCCCGGACGCGTCACGATCGTGATCGACGCGGCATCCACGCCGATGTCGCCGAACGCCGTGATGTCCGACACGGACGCGTTGCCGGCGCCACCGGTGACGTCGATGTCGATGTCACCGAACGCCGTCAGCTTCACGTTCTGCGACATCGCGAACAGATCCGTCACGATGATCGTCGCATCACGCGTGACGCCCGGCATGAACATGCCGAGCCCGTCGACCATCCCCGTCACGACCGTCGCGGCCGCCGGGACGCTCCCGCCACCGGTCGAGAACCCAAACGAGAGCTCCCGCAGCGGGTCGGACGTGCCGACGTCCCCGCCGAGCAGCGCCAGCGGGTAGGACAGGTCTCCGTTCTGAACCCCCGACGTCAGGATCGTCAGCGAGTGACCAGGCATCGTCCCGTCGCCGTCGATGTTGCCGGTGAACGTGATCCCGCTCGGACCGGTGTCGCTGAGGACGGTGTCCGCCGTGATGACCACATCGTCGAGGTACAGCTGACTCGCGCCGGACGTCCCGACCGTGCCGCCGATGTTGATCACGCCGCCCACGGCATCGACCACGAGCGAGTCGAACGCAGTCGTCGCGCCAAAGTCCCCGATCGACACGTCGCCGGCCGTACTCGTCAGCGTTACCGCACGCGGCGTCGCATCCGAGTTGACAGGGCCCGCAAACGTGATCGAGTCCGCGACGAAGTCGAAATCCCGGAGCATCGTCACGGGACCGGCGAAGCTCAGGTCGTCCGCCGGCGCGATCTCGAGCGCGAGGTTCGTCGGACCCGTCCCGACCTGACTAAACGACCCCGAGAGCGACAAAGACGTCGCGTTCAGGATCCGCAGCAATGCCGAGTTGTCGACGGTGACGTCGCCGCCGCCCGTCGTCGTGATATCCGGAAGCGTGAACGCGCCGCCCATCGCCAGCGAAACGCCGCCCGCGCCAGCGGAGAGATCCCCGCCGAGCGTCATCGCGCCGCCCGCCGAAAGGTCGATCCCAGTCAGCGGCGTCGACCCGCCGATTGCTCCGTCAACCGACACCGC
>JANQQG010000161.1 GCA_028285065.1 Phycisphaerales bacterium | reverse complement strand
CCGGTGTGGCAGTCGAGGCAGTACCTGGCGAGCAGCGCGAGGGCTTGCGGATCGGGTTCGGTCGGCGCGGACAGGGCGACGCGCACGATGACCGGCGCGTGTGTCGTCGGGCGGCTCACTGCTCCGACGACACACGCGCCGGTCATCGAGCGCGTCGCCCTGTCCGCGCCGACCGAACCCGATCCGCAAGTCCTCGCGCTGCTCGCCAGGTACTGCCTCGACTGCCACACCGGGGACACGGCCGAGGAAGGCGTCCGCTTCGATCAGGTCCACAAGGGAGACGACCTCGATCGCGCCCTGCTTGGACGGATGCGCAAGATGATCTCGTGGGAGGTCATGCCGCCAGAGGAGCCCCTCCCGACACCCGACGAACGCGCCGCCCTGCTCGCCTGGATCGACGACGCGCTCGGGGCGGGCGAGAGCGGCGGCGCAATCGACCCCGGTTGGTTCACGATCCACCGGCTCAACCGGGCCGAGTACCGCAACACGATCCGCGACCTCCTCGGCGTCGATCCAACGGAACACGACCTGAGCGCACAACTGCCGCCGGACGACATCGGCTACGGCTTCGACAACATCGCGGACGTCCTGTCGATGTCGACGCTCCAGCTCGAGGCGTTCCTGGATGCCGCCGAGCGTGCGGTTGAGCTCGGCCTCGGCCCGGAGGTCGAGCTCGGCGACAAGGTCCGCTTCCTGCGCCCGCTGTCTCGCGAGGGCAACGGACGCCCACTCTCGCGCGGCGGTCACATGCTCTACTCGCGAGGAGCCGTCGGAGTCATCCACGACTTCCCGCTCACCGGGATGTACGAGCTCCGCCTCCGCGCGTGGGCGAACCAGGGTGGAGACGAGTACGCACGAATGCGGGTCCGCCTGGACGGCAAGGAGCTCGACACCTTCAGCGTCAAATCGGAGAAGTCCGGCGAGCCGGATGAACTGAGCCTGCGCGTACGCGTCGAGGCCGGGCGTCATGAGGTCTCAGGCGCCTTCATCAACGACTTCTACATCCCGGATGTCGCGGACCGAAACCTCGCGATCGTCGCCATCGGCGTCGCGGGCCCGCTCGGCGAAGAAGGACTCGAGCGCCCCGCGGCCTTCGAGACCGTCTTCTTCTCCCGTCCTGGGGGCGGGACGCCCGAGATCGTGGCCGCGACGGAGGTCATCGAGCGGTTCGCCTCGCGTGCGTACCGGCGCCCGGTGACAGAGAGCGAACTCGACAGGCTGCTCGGCCTCTACGACGCGCTCCGCACCGACGGCGACACCCACGAACGCAGCGTGCGCACCGTGCTCGAAGCGATCCTGGTCAGCCCGAGCTTCCTGTACCGCTCCGTCGCCAATGCGGCGCCGGACAACCCCGACCGAACCCACGAGCTGAGCGACCACGAGCTCGCGTCGCGCCTCTCGTACTTCCTCTGGAGCACGATGCCCGATGAGGAGCTCCGCCGCGCTGCGGACCTCGGCCAGCTCCGCCACGAGCCGACCCTGCTCGCGCAGGTCCGGCGCATGCTCGCAGACCCGCGCTCCGAGGCGTTCATCGAGAACTTCGCCGGCCAGTGGCTGCTCCTGCGCAACCTCGAAGACCTGCGGATCGACCCGGAGCGCTACCCGAGCTACGACGCTCAACTCCGGGGCGACATGGTCGCCGAGGCGACGCGCTTCTTCGCCGACATCGTGCGCAGCGACCGCAGTGTCCTCGACCTGATCGACTCGGACGACGCTTTCCTCAACGAGCGTCTGGCGCGCCACTACGGGATCGAAGGCATCGAGGGCGATCAGCTGCGCCGCGTGCAGTTGGACGAAGCCTCGGTGCGCGGAGGCGTCATGACCACCGGGGCGGTGCTGACCGTCACGAGCAACCCGACGCGGACGAGCCCCGTAAAACGCGGGCTCTGGGTGCTGGATCAGTTGCTCGGCACCCCACCACCGCCGCCGCCGCCGGACATCCCGCCACTGGTCAAGTCACAAGAGACCGTCGGTGAGGACGCGTCGCTGCGTGAGCAACTCGCGGCACACGTGAGCGAAGCGACCTGCCGCGCGTGCCACCGGCGGATGGACCCGATCGGCCTGGCGATGGAGAACTTCGACGCGATCGGCCGATGGCGAACGGAAGCCTACGGTGGCCCGATCGACGCCCACGGGGAACTGCCAGGGGGCGTCGTCTTCACGGGTCCGGTCGAACTGAAGCGGATTCTCCTGGCACGGGACGCCCAGTTCGTCGAGAATCTCTGTGGTCGGGTGCTCACCTATGCCCTGGGGCGGGGACTCGAGGACTTCGACCAGCCGACGCTGGACCGGATCACGGCCCGCGTTCGCGACAGCGGGGACCGGTTCGGGGCGCTCATCGAGGGCGTGGTGCTCTCCGAGGCGTTCCGGTCGTGCCGAGCGAGGAGCGACTGAATGAGCATCTCCAGGCGGACGGTTCTGCGTGGCGTCGGCGTAACGATGGCGCTCCCATGGCTCGAAGCGATGGCGGGCACCGGTGCTCGTGCAGGCGCCGCAACGATCGCGGGACGGGCGGGGGCGGTTGCCGGGAATGCGGGGGCGACCCCGCTCCGCATGGCCTTCGTCTTCACGCCCAACGGGGTGAACTACCCCAACTGGATGCCATCGGGTCAGGGAACTTCGTACACGCTCTCGCCCGCGCTCGAGCCGCTCGCCAACGTACGCCGGCACGTCAACGTACTCACCGGCCTCACGCTCGACAAAGCCCGCGCCAACGGCGACGGCCCCGGAGACCACGCCCGATCCAGCGCCACCTTCCTCACCGGACGCCAAGCACGCAAGACCGCAGGCAACGACATCCACCTCGGCATCAGCGTCGACCAGTTTGCCGCCCAGCAGATCGGTGCGAAGACGCGCCTGCCCTCGCTCGAGATCGGCTGCGAAAACGGCAGACGCGCGGGCGGTTGCGACTCGGGATACTCCTGCGCCTACACGTCCAACGTCGCCTGGCGCGATGAGAACACCCCGGTCCCCAAGACCATCGACCCGGCCGTTGTCTTCGACCGGCTATTCGGCACCGACGAGGCGAACGCACGCGAGCGACTCCGCCGGCGCAACAGCGTCCTCGACTACGTCCGCGACGACTCGACGAGGCTCGAAGGCACACTCGGCACCGCCGACCGGCGCAAGCTCGAGGAGTACCAAGACTCAGTCCGCGAGATCGAGCGGCGCGTCGAGCGGGCACGCGATGAGGCCGGCGACCGCCCCAGACCGGACATGGACGCCCCGGAGGGGATCCCGCAGAAGCTCAGCGAGCACATCGACCTGATGTACGACATGCTGATCCTCGCCTTCCGCACCGACTCGACCCGGATCGCGACCTTCATGACCGGCGTTGGCGGCTCCAACCGCACCTTCCCAGAGATCGGCATCAACGAAGGGCACCACCACCTCTCGCACCACCGCGACGATGAGGGCATGGTCGAGAAGATCCGCAAGATCGACCGGTTCTACACCGAGCGGTTCGCGCGCTTCGTCAAGCGCATGAGCGAGACGCCGGAAGGCGAGGGCTCGCTGCTCGACAACTCGATGGTCCTCTTCGGGAGCGGCATCAGCGACGGAAACCGGCACAACCACGAGAACCTCCCGATCGTCATGGCCGGGCGCGCCGCCGGAACGATCGACACCGGGCGCCTGGTCCGCTTCGAGCGAGAAACCCCTCTGTGCAACCTCTACGTCTCGATGCTCGAGCGCATGGGCTGCGACGTCGAGAGTTTCGGCGACTCCACGGGCGAACTTCGCGGCTTGACCGCCTGACGGACCGGCCCCGCTCCGCCCAGCTATGGTTGATCCATGGACGCTCCGTCGGGACTGATCACGACCGGCAGGTCAACACCCCAGCAGCGCAAGCACCAACGCTTGTCCGCGCGAACCGGTTCGGCCCTCGGAGCGCTGGCGCTACACGTCGCGGCGCCGGCAGCATCGCCCAACCCCGCGACGGCCCACACTGTCACCCCACTCGAGCGTGCACCACGCGTCGTCGCCGCCGCCAGCCGACCCCCGTTCCACGAGACCCCGTGGTTCGTCCTCGTGCTGGTCACACTCGGCGCGGCCATCGTCCTCGGTGGCTACCTGTGGCGGAGGCAGAGGGCCCGTCAACGCAGCGCGCGCCTGACGGCACGGCTCGAGGAGCGTCGACGGGCCAAGACCGCGATCCGGGCAAGCGAAGAGTGGTTCCGGGCGATCTTCGAGCGAAGCCCGCTGGGCATCGTGCTCGTCGGCGAGGACCGGCACTTCCTGGCAACGAATCCGGCGATGTCGCAGATCCTCGGCTACACCCCCGAAGAGTTCCGTTCGATGACCATCGAGCGGATCACGTTCGAGGAGGACCGGGAGGGCGACGAGACCAAGCTGCGTGCCCTGTTCGCCGGCGAGATCCCATCGATCACACGCGAGAAGCGCTACGTCGCCAAGGATGGGCACATGCTCTGGGCGCGGGTCACGGCGGCGCTTGTGCCGGAGCAGTTCGGCGAGCGCAAGTGCTCGCTCGCCATCGTCGAGGACGTCACGGAACGCAAGGCGACCGAAGACCGACAGATGAGGATGATGGCCGAGCTCGACCACCGTGTGAAGAACAACCTGGCGGCCGTGATCTCGCTCATGCACCAGACCGCGCGCCGCGCGGGATCGCTCGACACGTTCATGGACCGCTTCGAGCCCAGGCTGGTCTCCCTCGCCAAGACCCACGAGGCGCTCGCCGACGCCAAGTGGTCAGGGATCCGCCTCGGTGACGCGGTGCGCCTGATCGTCATGCCCTACGAGGACGCCGGCGAGGGGCGGATCAGCGTCCAGGGCGACGACCTGATGCTCCCGGCGGACGCCGCCACGGGCGTGTGCCTTGCGCTCAACGAACTCGCCATGAACGCCGTCCGCCACGGCGCCCTGCGATACTCCCAGGGGCGCCTCGCGATCAGCTGGCGGGTCCAAGGGCGTGAGTGCGTCGAGATACACTGGGACGAGCGACGTGCTGGCACACGAAGCGAGATGGCGGAGCCTGACCTGGGCAGCTCGGGAATGGGACTGGACCTGATCAGGGGGATGATCGAGCACGAACTTGGTGGCGACGTGACATTCGAGTTCGGCGAGCACGAGATGGAGTGCCGCCTCATCTTCCCCATGACGCGGGGCGCCCGGGATGCGTGCGCGGAGCGGGCGCG
>JANQQG010000077.1 GCA_028285065.1 Phycisphaerales bacterium | reverse complement strand
CCTTGGGACTGGTCGAAGTACCACCCGTTGGCGCCGATGACGACCGCGCGTTGCGGGACGCCCTCCGGCGTGCGCCGGTCGATCGCCACGCCGACGGTCCATGTGTCGCCGGTCAGATCGCGCCCGTCGTCGGGTGTCGGGGCCTGGAGCGCGGCCGCGGCCCGCTGCGCTTCGGGGATCTCCGAGTACCGGAGCCACTCGGACTCGGCCCACATCCCGCGCGCGCTCTCGCCGGCAAAGACGAGGATTGGCGTGATGCCCTCCCCGAACGCATCGGCGTTCTGCGGGCGGATCGGCACCGGCCAGCGCAGCGCCATGGGCAGGCCCGCGACGCCCGCTCCGATCGGGTGGTCCGTGCCGGGATCGACCAACCGGTGCTCCCAGAGGACCTGTCGGTTGGTCTCCGCGCCGACCTGGCGCAGGAGCGGGCGGCCGGTCTCGACCCGCAGCCCGGCGCCCTCACGCAGGAAGTCCACCATCGGATCCGGCGCGCTCCGCATCGGCAGCGTCGAAGGCTGGGCGCAGATCAGCATGCGCTCGCCTTGTGCGAACAGGCGCGAAACCTGGTCCGACAGCTGCCCCATGCGCACGGCCCCGTCGGCGGAGGTCGACTCCGTCGGGATCACCATGTACACGACCGGCGTACCGGGCGCGACGCTCGGCGGCGCCGGGTCCGCGGCCGGCGCCCACTCGAGCACCGTCATCCCGCGCAGCTCGAGCCGGTCGACCATCCCGCGCAGGCCCGGGTAGTTCGGCGCGACCTTGCGCGGGAGCCCATGCATCAGGACCAGCGTCGGCATCGGACGCCCGGAGACCGCCAGCAGCGCCGAGCCGAGGATCTCCTCGCTCCGGAAACGCAGGTCCGCGATGCGCGCGTTGCCGGTCGCTGCCCGCGGCGGGAGCATCGCGTCCAGTTCCATCGCCGTGATCCCGAGCCCCGGGGTGCCCGGCGGTGCGATCACGACGCCGGCGCTGGACTGCTCGAGCGCCCGGGCGACCTGGAGCACGCTCTGACGCGGGATCGCGCGGAGCTGGTCGAGATCGACGGCCGCTCCGTCGCGCTCGATGCTGGTCGCCTGCATCGCATCGCGTGCCCTGGCGCGGGTCTCGTCGCTGAGGGTGTCGGTCTGCTGCCCGATCAGGCGCATGTCCTCGGTGATCGCGCCAAGCTCCTCCGCGCCGAGAGTGATCGCTTCGTCGAGCCAACGCCGGGCGGTCTCAACGTCGGGCAGGCCCGCGATCGGTCCGTCGGTGCCAAGGGCGTTCCGGGCTGTCTCCGCGCGTTGGCGCAGCGCCTCCGCGGATTGCTCGGCGCTGCGCGCCCGGTTGATCAGGGCGGCACGGATCCGGTAGCTCATCGCCTCGACCGATTCCGGCTCGATCGAGTCGGCGACGTTGGTCACGCGGCCCCGGGCCTCCTCCAGGTCGGTCGCGATGCGTTCTGCGTCGGCGGCCGCCTCGGCGAGTTGCTCGGCGCCGCGAAGCACGCCCGGCCCGAATCGCTCCCCGAGGCGCCCGATGAACGCGTCGAACTCGACCAGGCCATTCGACGACCCGGTGTCGATCACGGTTACCTGGATGTTCGGCGCCGATCGCTCGAGCGTCTTGAGCACATCCTCGAGACGCTCAACGCCCTGACGCGAGCGCGTGCCGAACGCGGCAGCGATGACGATCTCGTGCACCCCCTCGCCGAGCTCGCCGATGATCCGCTCGGTCTTGGGGCTCAACTGGTGCTCGCGCGAGGCGGTGACGTCGACGCGTGCGTTCACCTCGTCCGCGATCACACTCGCGAAGAGGCTGACGGCACAGACCGCCAGCAGGAGCACGCCAGAGCGGGAGATGTACCGCCCGCGGCGCGAGCCAACGACCTGCGCGTCGCTCTTCCTCGGCGTCTTGGCTGTACCCATCAGCGCCACCTCCTGGACTGGATGCTCACCGTCGCGATGGCCAACGCGACGAACGAGGCGCTCAGGAAGAACACGATGTGGCGCGTCTCGATCAG
The DNA here is from genome assembly GCA_028285065.1 of Phycisphaerales bacterium. GTDB lineage: Bacteria > Planctomycetota > Phycisphaerae > Phycisphaerales > UBA1924 > JANQQG01. The sequence goes on along the minus strand of JANQQG010000077.1, from coordinate 5,691 downwards.
CCCCCTGGCAAAGTCAGCCGCACGCACGTTCGGGCTCATGCCCAGCAGCACCTGCCCGACACGCGGGCCGACGCGCGACGATGCCTGCACGAGCAGGATGTCGGCGAGGATCAGCACGACCAGCGTGCCCAGGTACGCGAGCGTCTGGCTCGACGTCATCGTCGAGGCCGCCAGGCCGATCGCCAGGTAGAGCATGCCCATCAGCGTGATGCCGAGGTAGCCCGCGAGGATCGGGCCCCAGTCCGGGTCCGACAGCGACTCGAGCACCACCACGAAGACCAGCGTCGGCGCCAGCATCGTCAGGAAGAACCCGACGGCCGCGACGAACTTCCCGCCCACGATCGAGGCCTCGCTCGCCGGCGATGCCAGCAGCGTCTCGATCGTTCCCGAGCGCAGGTCGTCGCTGAACAGGCGCATCGAGACGGCCGGTGCAACGAAGAGCAGGAGCGCCCACCACACGCTGAAGAACCCGCGGAGTGTCGCGGGCTCGCCCGGCTGGATGCTCGCGCTGAAGACTGCCGCGCTCAGCGCCAGGAACAGCGCCATCACGACCCACCCGAGCGAGGTGCGGAAGAACGAGGCGTACTCGCGCCAGGCAACCGAGCCGACGACCCTCATGACCCCTCCTCCTCGATCGCGCTCAGGAAGACCTGCTCCAGCGACGCACGCTCACGCGTCAACTCGCGGATCGACAGCCCCTCGCCCGTGGCCGCCCTCGCCAGCCCCAGGCGGAGATCTTGGTCCTTTTTGGCCGCGACGACGCGCAGACGCGTCCACCCGTCACCCGCGTTCGAAGTCGTAACCGAGGAGGCGCCCAGTTGCTTGAGCCGCCCTTCAAAGTCGCCGAGCTTCGTTCCGCCGGAGGCGGAAGCCTCACCGGCGTTCGGCTTGACCTCGATGACGTGGGCGCCGCCGCCCTGCGTCGCGACGAGGTCCGCCGGGGCTCCATCGGCCCGGATCTTCCCGCGTGCGATGATCACGACCCGGTCGCAGGTCAGCTCGACTTCCGGGAGCACGTGGCTGGAGACGATGACCGTCCTGTCCGTGCTCAGATCACGGATCAGCGAACGAACCTCCCGGATCTGCGTCGGGTCCAGCCCGCTGGAGGGTTCGTCCAGGATCAGCAGTGGGGGGTCGTGCAGCAGGGCCCCGGCGAGGCCGACCCGTTGGCGGTAGCCCTTGCTCAGGTGCCCGACCCGACGACGCCGCACCTCGCCGAGGCTGCACCGGTCGATGGCTCGGTCCACCCCCTCGCGTGCTCCCCGCCCTCGCAAACCGCACAGGCTCCCACGGAACCGCAGGTAGTCCTGGACGCGCATCTCGGTGTAGAGAGGCGTGGATTCTGGGAGGTAGCCGATGAGGCGCCTGGCCTTGGCCGAATCATCAACCGTGTCGTGCCCGTCGATCTCGATCGATCCGCGTGTGGGCGGCATCAGCCCCGCCGTCATGCGGATCGTGGTGGTCTTGCCCGCCCCGTTCGGGCCGAGCAGCCCCACGACCTCCCCACGCCCGATCGAGAGCGAGGCGTCAGCAACGGCCGTCACCGGCCCGTATCGCTTTGTCACATGCCGAAGATGAATCATGCTCCCGTCATCCTGTCCGCGGAGCCGATCGAAGTTCACCGAACACCAGCCCGGAACCGATTGATAGGACAGTTCCCGGGCCGGTAGAGTACCGCCGCGGCGCGGAGCCGACTTTGCCGATGACGAACAGGCGACGAGCTCTTCTGATTCTCGATGGCCCAGGGCTGGATGCCCAGGGCATCGCCTCGTCCCTCGAGGGCCCCTTCGACATCACATTCGCCTCCCCCCAGCAGGCCGTCACGCTCCTCTCCAGCGGCGCCTTCGATGCCGTCCTCGCCAACACCGACGAGTTCATGCCGCTCGAGCGGGCCCTGTTCGAGACCGACGCGACCGCGCTCCTGGCCGCGATCGGCGAGGGTGTCTGCCTGGCCGCCGACGACGGTCGGATCCTCTGGTCGAACGAGCGCTTCCGCGCGTACGACGAACAGATCCGCTCCCGGATCGGCGCCGTCTGCCGTCGCGCCGCCCAGTCCTTCCAGGATCGCCTGACCGAGCAGGGCGACCCGGGCGCGTTCGAGTCCGCCAAGTACGAGGTCGCCTGCGACGACGTCAGCCGCTTCTACGAGGTGCTCGTCTCGCCCGTCGACTCCGTCGCCTCGACCGCCCCGAACGGGCGCGTCCGCGTCGCGGCCGTCGTCTGGGACGTCACCACCTCGCGCCGGCTGCAGCACCGGATGGAAGCAGTCGACAAGGCCGGCGCCGAGCTTGTCCGTCTGGACTCCGAGCTGATCTCGAAGATGCACGCGGGCCAGCGCCTCAAGGTGCTCGAGGACAAGATCGTCGCGTACGCGCACGAGCTGATGCACTTCGACCACTTCGCGATCCGCCTCGTCGACGAAGAGACCAACCGACTCGAGATCGTCATGGCCAGCGGGCTCCCGCCCGAGGCAATGGAGTCCGAGATCCTCGTCGCGCGTGAAGGCAACGGGATCAGCGGGTACGTCGCGGCCACCGGGCGCAGCTATCTCTGCCCGGACGTCTCCAAGGACCGCAGGTACGTCGCCGGCATCAAGGGCGCCGCCTCGAGCCTGACCGTCCCGCTCCGCCTGCACGACAAGGTCATCGGGGTGTTCAACGTCGAGAGCGAGACCCCCTCGGCCTTCACCGAGGAGGACCGGCAGTTCGCCGAGATCTTCGCCAACCACGTGGCCCTGGCGATCCACATCCTCGACCTGCTCCGCGTCGAGCGCGTCACGACCGGCCAGTCGCTGACCGGCACCGTCGAGACCGAGCTCAGTGAGCCCCTCGAGGACATCCTCCACGAGGCCGACTGGCTCAAGAACCAGGCCGAGCAGGCCAAGGACCAGCGCCTGCGGGCACATGTCGATCGCATCATGCAGGACGTCCAGGCCATCCGCCGGCGCGTCCGCCAAGCTGCCGAGGGCCCCCAGACGATCCTCGGCGCCGACGTCGCCATGGCCGAGGGCGCGGACGACCCGGTCATCGCCGGCAAGCGGGTGCTGGTCGCCGACGATGCCCAAAAAATCCGCCAGATCATCCGCGACGTCCTCCGGGCACGCGGGGCGCGCGTCGTCTGCTGCGACGACGGGGCCGCTGCCATCGACGAGCTCATCGCCACGACCCCGGCGGTCGAAGGCGAGGGCGAGAACCGCGACCCGTTCGACCTGATCATCTCGGACATCAAGATGCCCGACCGCAACGGGTACGAGGTCTTCAGCGCCGCCAAGCGCGTCGACGAGAACCTCCCGGTGATTCTGATGACCGGCTTCGGCTACGACCCGCACCACTCGATCGTCCGCGCGTCGAGCGAGGGCCTGCAGGCCGTGCTCTTCAAGCCGTTCCAGATCAACCGTCTGCTGGACGAAGTTCACAAGGCGCTGACGCCCTCGACGTCGAGCGCCTGACACTCAGCCGGCCGTTCCCACCACGACACGCTCCAGTCCCTCGAGGTCCTTGACCACGCGGACATCGGTCGCCCTTGCATCCTCGGCGATCCTGGCCGCGGCCTGTGCGCACGACGCGGCGACCTCGACCGCGATCATCCCGCCAGGCCGGAGCACATCCCGCGCCCGCTCAAGCAGCGGGCGCACGACGAGCATGCCGTCGGGTCCTCCGCGCAGCGCCTCGTCCGGCTCGTGCCCCTTGACGTTTCGCCCGACCCCGCCCTCCTCCTCTGGCTTGTCCCACTCCTCGTCCGGGATGTACGGCGGGTTGGAGATGACCAGATCGAACCGCTCCCCTTCGCCGACGACCTCGTAGCAGTCACCATCGCGCAGCTCGATGCGGACGCCGAGCCCGTGGCGCTCGACGTTCGCAGCCGCGACCTCGATGGCCGCCGATGACCGATCGGACGCGACGATCCGCGCCCCCGCGGCGTCATCCGGCAGGTTCTTCGCCAACGCGATCGCCACGGCCCCGCTCCCCGTCCCGACATCCAGGACCCGATCGATCGCACGTCCCGCCGCAAGCTCAGCCTTGATGAACCCCAACGCCTCCTCGACGAGCGTCTCCGTTGCCGGGCGCGGGATCAGCACGCGGCTGTCGACCTTCAGGTCGACGCCGTAGAACGACCACTCGCCGATGAGGTACTGAACGGGCTCGTGCTTGAGCGCGCGCGTCACGAGGTCGCGCAGCACCTGTCGCTCCTCGGGGTTGGCCGGCCGGTCCGCCTCCATGTACAGGCGCATCCGCTCGCACCCGATCACGTGCGCCAGCAGCAGCTCTGCCGAGCGCCTGGGTGAATCCAACCCTTTGGCTTCGAAGGCACCGCTCATCCACCCAAGCAGTTCGCGCGTCGTCCAGGTCTTGGGAGCCTGCACCGGCGGGCGCGATTGTGGTGGGGGGGTGGGGGGCATCGCGGAGAGTCTACGTTGCCGGGAGGGCGGTGCCGCACTCCGGGCACACACCCGCCTCGATCCCGCGCACGTCGTAGCGGCAGGCGGGGCAGCGCCCGCCCGAGATCCGGATCCCGCGCCTGGCCACACCGCCGAGACCGAGCACGACGAACCAGCCCATGCCCCAACACGCGGCATTGACCAACGCGCCATCCCATAGGACGCGCGTGGGGAGCACGTGGTTCGATCCGTCCGGGCGCTTGCCGAGCCACGATGGTGCTTCGATGCCGTGGAGCATCTCGCCCTGGGTCCCTCCCCGCAGGATCGTCCATTCCGCCTCGAGCATCGGGAGCGGGCGTCCCCAGGCCTCGGTGCGATGACGCACGACGCCCGGCTCGAGTCTGTGAGCCCAGTCAGGGGCCTCGCCCATCGCACGAACCACGTGCAGACGTCGTCCTGTGTCGAGGACGTACACGCACGTCTCTGTGCGTCGCGTGGACGCCGGGCCGCTCCCGATCCCGGTGATTCGATCATGCGGGGCGAGCCCGATGGCAAGGAGTTCGATGACAAGCCACTCGTCCAGCGGCAAAACGAGCAAGAACTCGTGCACGCCGAGCGTGAGGTCACGCTTGGGTCTGATCGGAGCCGACCCAGCGCGAGACTCCACGAGCCGGAGCCCGGGACGCTCGTACACAGTCGAGGCCAGCCACGCACCCGGCGTGTTGATGTCCTCTCCGTACTGGGCAGACTCCAGCCGCCCGCCACGCACGACCTCGTCGATCGTCATCGCGCCCCACCAGGCGATGCCTGCGCCAGTGAGCGCGCCGAGCACGAGGCCGAGGCACGCACGAACGCCCCAGCGGCGCACGTGGGTCCAACGGGTCGCGCTCATGTTGCTGCCTCAGGCGCACGGCGCAGGCGGATCGGTGTGCCGCACTCCGGGCAGACGGGCGTGTCAGTCGTGCACACCTCGTAGGCGCAGTGTGTGCAGCGTCCGCGGAGTGTCCGTACGCGGGTCCGCATCCACGCCGCGCCGAGCAGGAGGACGAACCAGAGACCGCCCAGGACGATGCCGTTGAGTGCGATGCCGCGCCACAGCGGGCGCGTCGGAAGCACGGGGGGCAACAGCTTCGACGGGTCTCCGGCCAACTCGATCCCCTCAAGCACCTCGGGGGGCGCGCCGCCAACCAGGATTGTCGATCGTATTGACGGGAGCGGCCAACCCCACGCGCGGATGAGGTATTGCGTGTCGTCTGGCGGTGGGATGCGGTGCCACCAGTCGAGCCCCGTGCCGCGGCGCCAGGTGAAGCGAC
>JANQQG010000071.1 GCA_028285065.1 Phycisphaerales bacterium | reverse complement strand
GCCCACCCCCCCGCATCCGGTCCCACGCCCCACCCAACCGACCCGGCGTCCGTGCGTCAACTCCCCACCGCATGGCCCCAGGGACCGATCCTCGCGGCATCGCGTTGAAGTTTCGCCCCGCCAAGCCGATACTCTCCGGCGGCGTCCTTCTGACGCCGCCGGGCCGCGAACCGCCCGGCCTGAGTGTCCGTATGGGGGAGCCCGAGGACGACGTTCGCCGCCCGATCGGGGTGACCAACTCGGGATCACCCGAGACCGACCGAGTACACGCACACGCGCGACGCCCCGAAGCGTCGCTCGCGGGGACCTGACTGATCGTGGACGCGAAGAAGCCCGGAGAAGTCGTTGAAGGCTTCCGCGTGATGGCGGAACTCGGGCGCGGCGCGGCCTCGATCATCTACCTCGTTCAGGACCCCAAGACGCGCCAGATCTGGGCGCTCAAGCACGTCGTCAAAGAAAACCCCAAGGACGAGCGCTTCCTCGCGCAGACCGAGGCCGAGTACCAGATCGCCAGCAAGCTCGACCACCCGGCCATCCGCAAGGCCACGCGACTGATCAAGCGCAAGGAGCGCCTGGTCAACGTTCGTGAACTCTGGCTGCAGATGGAGGTCGTCGACGGCGCCGCGATCGACGTCGATCCCCCGCAGACCTTCGAGGATGCCGCACACATCTTCGAGCAGGTCGCCCAGGGCTTGGCGTACATGCACTCCAAGGGCTTCGTGCACGCGGACATGAAGCCGAACAACGTGATCGTCGACGATCGCATGAACGCGCGCATCATCGACCTCGGTCAGTCCTGCGAGATCGGGACCGTCAAGGAGCGTATCCAGGGCACGCCCGACTACATCGCGCCCGAGCAGGTCCACCGGCGCCCCATCACGCCTGCGACCGACGTCTACAACCTCGGCGCGACCATGTACTGGGCGCTGACGCGCAAGTTCGTTCCCACCGCGCTTGCCAAGAGCGACTCGCTCGTCGGCTCCATCGAGGACCACCTCCTCGAGAAGCCCACGCCCGCCATCGAACTCAACCCGCGCATCCCCGAGCTGTTCGCCAGCCTCATCATGGAGTGCGTCGAGGTCGATCCCGACACGCGACCGTCCATGCAGAGCGTGGCCGAACGCCTCAACCTCATCCGGGGCAAGCTCCTGGCCGAGGCCGAGCGCAAGAAGGCGGGCGCCGTCGAGCCGATCGACGTCGAGCCCGCGTGAACGCCGACCAGCAGATCGACCCCCGAGACCCGGACGCCGTCTGCAAGACGCTCCGCAGCGCGGGCGAGGCCTCGCTCGGTGCGCTCTGCCGCCGGGCGTCGTGCGATTGCATCAGCGCCCCCGGACGCCTGATCGCCTCGGGGGACCTCCACGACAACCCCTTCACGATGGACGCGCTCGTCAAGGCCGCCGATCTGAACGGACCCGACCCAGCGCACCTGACACTGCACGAGCTGATCCACCCGGAGCACCTGCCCGTCGGCGGCGCAGACTTCTCGTACCGCGCCCTCGTGCGAGCGGCGGCACTGAAGATCGCCCACCCCGAGCACGTGCACGTGCTGCTGGCCAACCACCAGCTAAGCCAGATCGTCGGCGCAGGGATCGTCAAGAACGGTGTGCGCGTCGTGGAGGCGTTCGACGACGGCCTCGACCTCGCCTTCGGTGACCGGGCCGAGGACGTGGCGGACGCGATCGACGCGTTCGTGCGCGCGCTCCCGCTGGCGCTCCGTGCAGAGACCGCGGGCGGGCCGGGCGCCGACGTGCTGTGCGCACACTCGTTGCCGGGGCGAGCGCTCTTCGATCGGTTCGACCCCGACATCCTCGACCGACCGCTCGAGACCGAAGACTACGAGCCGCGGCGCGGCTCGGCCCACCTGATGGTGTGGGGACGCGGGCACGAACCCGAGCTGCTCACCGAGCTTGCCGAGCGCTGGGGCGTGGCGATGTTCGTCCTTGGCCACGAGGAGGCGCCCGGCGGGGTGCTCTACCGCGAACCGAACACGATCATCCTCAACTCGCACGACCAGGGATCAGGGGCCTTTCTGGACCTTGATTTGGGGATGCGCCCGGATGCCCCGCACGCCGCCCTGCGCGCAGAGCGCCTGGCCTGACGAGATCGTCGGACTTTTTTCTGTGACGGCGTAACAGACCCAGCGCGGGCACCGACTCCCGAGTGGAGCAGGCCACGCGCAGGCCAGGGCTCCACGCGGGCCGCAGCAATGGCGTGAGGCGCCCCGTGAGTTCCGCAGCGCCGGAGAGTCATTTTGTCAGCAGTCGACGATCGTGGGATCGGCGCTTGTGCAGACACTGGTCTGTGCGGGCGTCTCGTGCGCGCGATGGCCGAGATCGCGCTGCTTCCGACCACGACGGCCATCCCGCTCTCGCCCGAGTGGAGCGAGTCCGCGACACGCTGGCTGAGCCAAGCGTCTGATCTTCTCCTCGACGCCGTCAGCGGCAGCCCCGGCGTGAGTGCCCCCGCCGGAGCCTGGGCGGGCCTGTTCCGGCTCGAAAGACCCGGACGCGCTCCGACCCCGCTCGCCCATGCCTGGTCGGGCTACCGCGACGGCCCCGCGAGTGAGTGGATCGCCCGCGTCGCCCCCTTCCGAATCGGATCCGCCGACCTGACGCTGGCCAACGCCTGCGGGGGTCTGGCGTGCGCCCGGCGCAGCGACCTCACGCCTGACCATGCGTGGCTCGAGTCCCACGCGCGCCTGCACCGCGCCGGCGTCGGCATCGGCGAGTTTGCGCGCCTCGTCGCGGCGGCCCAGGGGGACACCCACGACGCGACGCACCTCGTCATGCAGATCGACGGCGCGGAGCGCGGCTGGGTCCCGAACGCATCCGACCTCGTGGCCCTCTCCTCCGCCGGCGGCGCCCTGCAGGTCGCGTTCCAGCAGCGCATCGTCATGCCCACCACCCACAGGCGGGCACTGCTCGCACGCATCAGCCACGCGCAGGCGAAGGTCATCCCCCATCTGCTCCGAGGCCTCTCCGAACGCGCCATCGCCGATCGGATCTGCCGCTCTCCCCACACCGTCCACGATCACGTCAAGGCGATCTACGGCGCCTGGCAGATCGCCTCGCGCCAAGAGATGATCGCGCTCTGGAACCTCGAGGGCATCAGCCCCATCGACCTCCCAAGGCACCTCCCGCAGGCGCACGATCAGCTCACGAACGGAAGGTCGCTCGCCCAGGCCACGCCCCCGGCGAACGAGCAGGTCGCTCCGGTGACCGTGCTCAACAACGCTTGGGGGTCGCGCGTCAAACCCACGACGTAACAACGCGCGAGCCGTCCTCGAACCGGATGGGCCCGTCGCCGGGCACCAGGGCGGACCCATCCGGTCGGGGCGGCCATCTTCCGCCATACTGCACAACATGCACGATTCACTCCCCGAAGCCACGATTGCTCCGGCAGGACGCGGCCAGCGGAACCCGCGCTGCCCGCGTTGTGACTACGACCTCGCCGGAGAGCCGCCCACCTGGTCTGACGCCTGCCCGCTCGATGGACGCTGCACCGAGTGCGGGCTCGAGTTCCGATGGCGCGACGTCATCAGCCCCACCCACTCGACCCCGCGCTGGTCCTTCGAACACGCCACCTCAAACCGCGCCCTGCGCCTGATCCTCACGCTGCTCCGCTCGCTCTGGCCGCCCGCGCTGTACCGGTCGCTCTCCATGCACCACCCGATCCGCGGATCGCGGCTGGTGCTGTTCGCGCTGCTTCTCGTGATCGGCGGCTGTGCCGTGCACAACGTTGCGCTCGGGCTCTTGGCATACCAAGACGCCCCAAGCGCCGCTTCAATCGCCTGGAACGTGCAATGGGGCGTCCCCACCTCCGTCGAGAGGTTCGGCTACGACGTCGCCATCCCCGAGAACGAACTCCTCAACGGGCTGCTCTTCCCGCTCGTCAAGACCGACGACGACGGACCGTGGTGGTGGGGCCAAACGCACGCCTGGCACCTCGCCGCTTCATACATCGCGGCCACGCTCCTCCTGACTCCGTTGGCATTCCTGCTCCTCGGACAATCGATGGCGCGCCTCAAGATCCGACGCGCACACCTGCTCCGAGGCCTCGCGTACTCGATCCCGATCTTGCCCATCTCAGTGCTCGTGCCGATGGGTTTGGTTGAGGCCTTCGACCGCACGCTCGCGATTGGGACCTCCTACTACTTGAGTCACTCGGAAGCACGCCCGGCATTCGCCCTGATCCCCGCCCTCGCGATGCTCGCTTTCTACTGGATCATCTTCGCATCGCGGTACCTCCGCGTGCCCCACGCCATCGGTGTCGGCCTCGTCATGGTCTTCGTCGGGTACCTCGCCGGTGTCGTGCTGACCGCCCCGCTCGGCTCGCTCGGCCTGCTCGCAGACATCTCGATGGAACTCGGCTTCTAGGCCCACCCGCAGCGCCCCCCTCCCGCCTCCGCCCCACCACCCCGCCTTCAACCCCCTACTGTTGGCCATGGCACACGACCCCATCCAGGACGCCGTCCTCGCGCTCCTCCACGAGACCGACCCCGAGGTCGCCGACCTGATCAGCGCAGAGTCCAACCGCCAGGCGACGACCCTCGAACTGATCGCCAGCGAGAACCACGTCTCGCCCGCAGTCATGCACGCGATCGGCTCCTGCCTGACCAACAAGTACGCCGAGGGCTACCCCGGGCGGCGCTACTACGGCGGGTGCACCTTCCACGACCAGATCGAGACCCTCGCCCAGGAGCGCGCCAAGGCGCTCTTCGGGTGCGCGTACGCCAACGTGCAGCCGCACTCTGGCGCACAGGCCAACACCGCCGCGTTCATGGCATTGCTCCAGCCTGGCGACACGTTCGCATCGCTCGTCCTCGCCGACGGCGGGCACCTCTCGCACGGGATGAAGATCAACTTCTCCGGCGTGTTCTACAAGCCAGTGCACTACCCACTGCACTACGACGCAAGCCACCCCGATCACGAGCGCATCGACTACGACAGCGTCCGAGAGGTCTGCCTCGAGCACAAGCCGAAGGCCATCCTCTGCGGGTACTCCGCGTACCCGCGCGAGATCGACTTCGCCAAGTTCCGCGAGATCGCGGACGAGATCGGCGCATACCTGATGGCCGACATCGCGCACATCGCCGGCCTGGTTGCCGCCGGCGTGCATCCCTCGCCATTCCCGCACGCCCACGTCGTCACCACGACGACGCACAAGACCCTGCGCGGCCCGCGCGGCGGTCTGATCATGACCAACGACGAGGAGCTCTCGAAGAAGCTCAACCGCTCGCTCTTCCCCGGCGTTCAGGGCGGGCCGCTGATGCACGCGATCGGCGCCAAGGCCGTCGCCTTCGGTGAAGCACTCAAGCCCGAGTTCAAGACGTACCAGCAGCAGGTCGTCGCCAACGCCAAGGCGCTCGCCGGCGCGCTCGTCGAGCGCGGCTACCGCATCACCACGGGCGGCACCGACAACCACCTCATGCTCGTCGACCTCCAGCCCAAAGAGGCCTCGCTCGGCATCGAGCTCAATGGCTCGATCGCGGAGGCCGCGCTCGAGGCGGCAGGCATCATCACGAACAAGAACGGGATCCCGCAGGACCCGCGTCCCCCACGCGTCACCAGCGGGCTGCGCCTCGGCGCGCCGGCCGTCACGACTCGCGGGCTCGGCGAAGCGGAGATGGTCGAGGTCGCGACGCTGATCGACCGGGTGCTCTCCGCCCCCACGGATAAGGCGACCTGTGCCGAGGTGCGGCGCGAAGTTGGGGCGCTCTGCGATCGCTTCCCCCTGCCCACCCCTTCCCAGACTGCCCAAGCCGCCTCCTGAGCGCATCCGCCTCGGTGTCTCAAGGCATCCGCCTCGCGCGTCCGACGTACACTACAAGGACGTTTGGGCGTGCAAGGCGCACCGTGTCGTGGGGGCGCCCGCCGCCGACCACCGCGTCCAAGGATGAGCGAGTGATCGAGCAGCACATCAACTCCACCGAGAACCTGATCGACGACGTCGAGACCGTTCACGAGTCTGACGACCCCGAGCCCATCGGGCCGGTCGATCAGGCCGCCGCGATCCCGTACCGCTTCGCCCGGAACGGACAGGTCGAGGTCCTGCTCGTCACGGCCGGCAACGGCGACTGGTCCATCCCCAAGGGCCACGTCGATCCGGGCAACACACACCGGCAGACCGCCCACATCGAGACGTACGAAGAGGCGGGCGTCATGGGCTCCCTGCACGAGGATTTCCTCGGCGTCTTCCACTACCACAAGGCGTCGCGCGGGTACGACTGCCGCGTCGAGGTCTACGCGCTGCACGTCACCGAGCAGCTGCTCGACTACCCCGAACGCGGGCGTCGGCATCGCGAGTGGGTCAGCCTCGAGGAGGCGACAGAGCGCGTCCCGCGCGAGGACATCATCGACCTGCTTCGTCAGTTCGGTGACCTGATGGACGCGTAAGCGCACCGGCCAGGAGGCGCGCATGACGCCGGCCAAGCCCGCCCGGATCCACCTGCTGCCCGCCAAGGAATCGCCGCGCGTCGTCGTCATCCGACGCAAGCCGTCGAAGTGGTTCCACATCCTGCTTTGGGACACCGAACGGGACGAGTTGGCGTCCGGCTCGTGGTTCAACGGCAAGCTCTATTGGGAGAACTGCGACCTCTCGTTCGACGGTCACTGGATGGCGTACTTCGCCATGGGCGCAAGGGCGCAGACCTGGACTGCCGTATGCCGCCCACCATGGCTCAAGGCAGTGGCAGAGATCGAGTGCCATGGTGCCAACGGCGGCGGGGGCTACTGGCGTGACGCGGGGACGCTCATGGTCAACCGCTGGTGCGGAGAGGGCGAACGCCTCTGGAGCATCGTTGCCGAACCGCTTCCATTCCGCTGTGAGCCGTCTCCGAGGGAGGTCCTAGCAGCGTGCGTGGCGCGCCTCGAGCGCGACGGCTGGAAACGCGCGGGTCCGAACCTCGGCGAGGACCGACGCCGCCCGAGCAAGAAGTACATGGGCGATCGCGTCGGAGACGACGGCTGGACGTTCCAGCCGACGCCCGTGCACCCCGTCCTGAGAACCCGGTACGCCGGCTACCTCGAGCACGGACACACGTTTCGCTTCTCGCTCGACGGTCACCCCGAGCTGATCGACAATCAGGTCGACTGGGCCTGTTACGACGCCCTCGGCGCGCTCGTCTTCTCTCGGCTTGGCGTGATCGCGCGCTGCGCGCGACCAGACCTCATCGAGGGTCGCGTCACCCGCTCATTCGACCTCGAACCACTCGAACCCGGACAACTCTGGCAGGACCGCGCCGACGCGTCACAAGCGTAAACGGCTCGGCCTCAGCCCTCGCCGGATCCCTCGACGCCGTGGTGCGGCATGCGCTGCAGGATCTCGTCGATCAGCCCGTACTCGAGCATCTCCTTGTCGTCGAGCCACTTGTTGCGGTCGCAGTCCGCCTGGATGCGGGCCGTGTCCTGGCCCGTCGCGTCCGCGTAGATCTCGTAGATCCGCTCGCGGAGGCGGATCATCTCGCGTGCCTCGATCTCGATGTCGGTCGCCTGACCCTCGAGAACGCCCGAGATCAGCGGCTGGTGCATCAGGTTGCGGGCGTTGGGCAGCGCGTAACGCTTGCCCTTGGCGCCGCTGCACGCCAGGATCGAGCCCATCGATGCGGCCTGGCCGATCACGTACGTGCACACGTCCGGCTCGATGTAGTTCATCGTGTCGAGCATGCCGAGACCGGCCGTGACCGAACCACCGGGCGAGTTGATGTAGAAGTGGATGTCGCTCTTTGGGTCCTCGTTTGCGAGGAAGAGCATCTGCGCAACGACGAGGTTCGCGACGTCATCCATCACCGGCCCGCCCAGGAAGATGATGCGATCCTTGAGCAGGCGGCTGAAGATGTCGTACGAGCGCTCCCCGCGCCCCGTGTGCTCGATAACGATCGGAACCAGGTGGGACATGCTCGTGCCTCCGGCGCCGGCTTGTGCGCCGGTCAAAGCTTCTTCTCGGGGTGCTCGATGACCTCGTCGACCAGGCCGTACTCCTTGGCTTCCATCGCCGTGAAGTACTTGTCACGCTCACTGTCGGCCTTGATCGTCTCAACGCTCTGGCCGGTGTGCTTGGCCAGGATCCCGTTGAGCTGCGCCTTGGCCTTGATGATCTGCTCGGCCTGGATCCGGATGTCCTCCGTCTGACCTGTCACGCCGCCGTACGGCTGGTGCGTCATCACCTTGGCGTGAGGCAGGATGAACCGCTTGCCCTTCTGGCCGGCGGTCAGCAGCACGGCCCCGCCGGAGTACGCACGCCCGAGGCAGTACGTCGAGACGGGGCTGGAGAGGAACATCATGGTGTCGTAGATGGCGAGGGTGTCGTCCACCGCCCCGCCGGGGGAGTTGATGTAGAAGTGGATCTCCTGCCCGCGCTTCTGATGCTCCAGGTAGAACATCTGCATCATCAGGCGAGCGGCGCTGGCATGGTTGATTTCGCCCACGAGGAAGACGACCCGGTTCTCGAGCAGCAGCTCGTCGATGGTCATCTCTCGGGTCCGTTGATACGACACGTTGGCCATCGGCATCCGTTCCGTTCCTCCGCCCGGCGCCCGGCTGGACGCCCACCGGTAAGCCCCAAGCCCCCTCCCCCGTCGCGTGGGCATGATACGCCCGGCAGACGGGCCCTCGACAGGCCCCCGCACGCGATGCGCGGGGTCGTTGCCGGGCCCTATCGGCACAAGTAGCATTGCCGGTTCACCCCAACGTCGCGCGAGGACGCTCTTTGCCCACCGCAGTCATCTCCGACATCCACGCCAACCTCGAAGCGCTCGAGGGCGTCCTGGCTGATATCGATCGGAGGGGCGTCGACCGCGTCGTCTGCCTCGGCGACATCGTCGGATACGGGCCCGACCCCCTGCCCTGCATCGACTTGGTCCGAGAACGCTGCGAGTGGTCCCTGATGGGAAACCACGACTTCGGTGTCCTCTACGAGCCCACCAACTTCAACGCCAGCGCAGAATCCGCCGCCTACTGGACTCGCGCCCGTTTCGACGCCGAGCCCGACGAGGCCGCACGCAGGGACCGCTACGACTTCCTCGGGCAGCTCCGCGTCCGCGTCCTCGAGACGCCCCCGGACCTGCGGGCACCCGTCCTGGCCGTCCACGGCTCGCCGAGGCGCCCGATCAACGAGTACATCTTCAACCACGACCCCGATCGAGCGCCGGAGAAGGTCTCCTCGATCTTCGAACGCATCGACTGGCTCTGCTTCGTCGGGCACACCCACATCCCCGGCGTGTTCATCATCGAGCCCAACGGCGACCCCGACTTCTACCCGCCCGCCGAGCTAACCGACCGGTGCTACACCATCACCGAAGAGAAAGCGATCATCAACGTCGGCTCCGTCGGCCAACCGCGCGACAACAACCCCCACGCCAGCTACGCGATCCTCCACGCCGACCGCGTCGAGTTCGCACGCGTCGAGTACGACGCCCACGCCACCGCGGAAAAGATCAAGGACATCCCCGAGCTCGACGACCGCCTCGGCCTCCGCCTCCTCGAAGGCGCCTAGACGCCGGCAACGCAGCACCCCAACGCCCCGCGAGGCCCTTCCGTGCCCACAGCAATCATCTCCGACATCCACGCGAACCTCGAAGCACTCCGCGCGGTCCTCGCGGACATCGACAAGCGGGGCATCGATCGCATCGTTTGCCTCGGTGACATCGTCGGGTACGGCCCCGACCCGCTCGAGTGCGTGGATCTGATCCGCCAGCGCTGCGAGTGGTCCCTCATGGGCAACCACGACTTCGGCGTCCTCTACGAGCCCACCAACTTCAACGCGAGCGCAGAGTCCGCCGCCTACTGGACGCGCGCTCGATTCGACGCCGAGCCCGACGAGGCCGCCCGCAAGGAGCGCTACGAGTTCCTCGGGCAGCTCCGCGTCCGCGTCCTCGAGACCCCGCCCGACCTGCGGGCCCCGGTGCTCGCCGTCCACGGCTCGCCGAGGCGCCCGATCAACGAGTACATCTTCAGCGAAGACACCCACCAGGCGCCCGACAAGATCTCCACGATCTTCGAGCGCATCGACTGGCTCTGCTTCGTTGGGCACACACACGTCCCGGGCGTGTTCACGATCGAGCCCGACGGCGACCCCGACTTCTACCCACCCGCCGAGCTGACCGACCGCAACTACTGCTTCACCGAGGAGAAGGCGATCATCAACGTCGGCTCCGTCGGCCAGCCGCGCGACAAGAACCCGAGCGCCAGCTACGTCATCCTCCACCCCGACCGGGCCGAGTTCGCACGTGTCGAGTACGACGTCGCGACGACCGCCGAGAAGATCCGCGAGATCCCCGAACTCAACGACTGGCTCGGCGAACGCCTCTTCTCCGGCCTCTAGCTGCCCCGGGGCCCCACCCCCCCCGGCGGAGACCTCTGTCGAGGACGCTGTGGAGGCCCACTGGGAGAGGCCTGGCGCTATCATCGGCCCCTTACGAACCCCCTGGTAGAGACCCACGCACGCCGTCCCGCACCGCCGCCCGCCGAGGCGCGGGCCCGCCGGACGCGACGAGGAAGGCCGCGATGGCGAAGAAGCCCAGCCCTGCCGTGCGCATCGTTGTTCCTCTGGTTCTGCTCGCCGTCGGCGTCGGCATCTTCTTCGCCGTCCTGACGAACACGCAGAACCAGAACGCCCGGCGTCAGGCGGCGCAGAACCCGCCCGACGCGACCACCCCGGACAACCCCGCGCCGGACGCGCCCCAACCGGTGGACGACGCCCAGCCCGGCACCCAGGCGGACTCGGACGCTGACGCTGCACAGCAGGGCGCCCCGGCGGACGACACCGACACTGACTCCGATCCCGCCGACGTGGCTCAGCCGGAGCCCGCTGACCCGGCGCCCGCGCTCGCCGACGCAACGGGCTGGCGCCCGCTCGAGGTCGCCCAACCGGACGTCGAGCCCGCCTCCCTCGGCTCGCTCGAGCCGGAGTCGGGGCACGTCATCGAGGTCCGCTTCACGCGGAACGGCGCCGGCATCCAGTCGATCCGGCTCACCAACCACTTCCAGACGATCGAGGGCGTCGAGCAGGAGTTCGTCCAGGAAGCGAGCGTCATCCCGGTCGGCACGAGTTCGCTGCTCGCGTCACCGTTCGCGCTCGAACGCCTCATGGTCGGCCCGAACGCTCAAGAACTGACGCCGATGGCGCTCGGCTTCGGCCCGTACTGGGAAGAGACATCGCCCGGCGCTTTCCAGGCCACCATCGTCGATGCCGACGAGACGCCCGTCGCACGCGTGACGCGCCGCTACGAGGTCGTCGCGGGCTCGCACGACGTCACCATCCGCCAGGACGTCGAGAACCTCACGGAATCGCCGCTCGTCGTGCGCTGGGACTTCAACGGCCCGATCGAGCTCGATCAACTCGCCACCAGCTACGGCCAGGACAAGCGCCGCTCGCGGTTCGGCTACCTCCTGCCCGAGCGCCTCTACGCGGGCGGAGCACCCACCGCGCTCTCCCGCGCATACCTGACGTCGCGATCGGACACGATCCCGAGCAAGGCCGGCGAGACACGCGAGCTCTGGCCCAACTCCCGGTCCGTCAAGAGCGAGTACTCGCTCTCCTGGACCGCGCTGACCAACCGCTACTTCGCAGTCGCCGTGCATCCCGCGCTTGCACGCAACGCGCCCGAGGGCGCGCCGATCGACCCCGCCTTCAGCGAGATCGAGTCCGTCAACTCCTTCGCCCTGCGACCCAAGAAGAACACCGACGACGGCCCGGGCCTGATCCTCCAGCTCACCAGCGAGACGCGCACCGTCGCACCCGGCGGATCCGGCCAGCTCGACATCGCCTTCTACGCCGGCCCGCTCTCCAAGAAGCTCATCCGCGACGAGGCCGGCGCCGACGTGCTCGGGCTCGATGGGCTGGTCGTCTTCAACTTCGGCGGCCCGTGCAGCTTCTGCACATTCACGTGGCTGACCTCCCCGATCCACGCGTTCCTCAACCTGATCCACGACTACGTCGTCTTCGACTGGGCCCTGGCGATCGTCCTGCTCGTGCTGGCCGTGCGCACGATCCTGCACCCGATCACGAAGTACAGCCAGACGAACATGCAGCGATTCGCCAAGCAGATGCAGGCGCTCGCCCCCAAGCAGAAGAAGCTCCAGGAGAAGTACAAGGACGACCCGCAGCGCATGCGCGTCGAGATGCAGCGCCTGATGAAGGAGGAGAACGTCAACTTCGCGGGCGCCCTCGGCTGCCTGCCGATGTTCCTCCAGAGCCCGATCTGGATCGCCCTCTACGCGACGCTCTACTTCGCGTTCGAGCTCCGCCACGACGCCGCCTTCTTCGGCGTGTTCCACTCGATCAACAACTGGGCCTTCCTGGCCGACCTCGGCGAGCCCGACCGGTTCATCGACTTCGGGCGCGCGATCTTCACTGTCCCGCTGCTCGGCGAGATCCGCTCGATCAACATCCTCCCGTTCCTCCTCGGCGCCGTCTTCTTCGTGCACCAGAAGTACCTGACGCCGCCCCCCACGGCGACCATGACGCCCGAGCAGGAGGCGCAGCAGAAGCTCATCCGCGTGATGATGGTCGGGCTCTTCCCCATCTTCCTCTACAACGCCCCCTCCGGACTTGCGCTGTACTTCATCACCAACTCCGCGCTCGGCATCATCGAGTCGCGCCACATCCGTGCGCACGTCGACAAGCTCGAGGCCGAGGGTCGCCTGCACAAGAAGCGTGAGCCCCGCAAGAAGAAGCCCGGCGGCAAGCCGGGCGTCCTCGAACGCATTCAGGCAGAACTCGAGCGCAAGGCCAACGAGCAGCAGCGCGCTCGCGGCCAGGGCCGGAGCTCGTCCAAGGGCTCCGGCAGGCGCCGATGACCCCCACGCGCGCAGATTCGGTTGACACCATCTGCGCCCTCGCCTCGGGGCACGCCCGCTCCTCGCTCGCGCTGATCCGCGTCGCCGGACCGCACGCCCACTCGATCGGCGCAGACCTCCTCGACCCCGCCCCCGATCGCCCAGGCGCGCACGAGACCCGCTTCCGGCTCACCGACACCCTCAGTGTCCCCTGCACGGCACTGCGCGCCGACGCTCCCGCCTCCTACAGCGCCGACGACACCCTCGAGCTCGCCGTCCCAGGCAACCCGCGCCTGATCGAGCGCGTTCTAGCACGCATCAGGGACGCGGGGGTGCGCGACGCCACGCCCGGCGAGTTCACCGCCCGCGCCTACCTCGCCGGGAAGCTCACGCTCGAACAGGCCGAGGGTGTTGGCGCACTCGTTGCGGCAACCAGCCAGGACGAGCGTGAGGCCGCCGAGCGTCTGCTCTCCGGCGCGGCCGGCGATCAGCACCGCTCCTGGGAGCACGCACTCGTGGACCTGCTCGCGCTCGTCGAAGCGGGGAT
Source organism: Phycisphaerales bacterium (assembly GCA_028285065.1). GTDB lineage: Bacteria > Planctomycetota > Phycisphaerae > Phycisphaerales > UBA1924 > JANQQG01. Next base: position 967 of record JANQQG010000071.1, on the reverse strand, counting down.
CGACTTCACGGACCAGGAAGATGTCGTCCCGATCGCACCCATCGACCTGCGCGCCCGCCTGCAAGGACTCGGACGCGAGATCGCGGCCGAGCTCGGATCCCATGCCGGTCAAGCGGCGACCGAAGCCGAGCCGCGCTGCGTCCTCGCAGGCGCCCCGAGCGCCGGCAAGTCCACGCTCTTCAACGCCCTGCTCGGCCGGGAGCGCTCGGTCACCGACGAGGCCCCCGGCACGACCCGTGACCTCATCGACGAACCGCTCGATCTCTCCGGTGTCATGCCCGGCACGCCCCACGGCTCGCTTGTCGTCCGCCTGATCGATCCCGCCGGCCTGGACGATGCTCCAACCGACGGGTCCACCCAAGCACGCGCCCAGCGCCTGGCGCACAACGCGATCCGCGAGTGCCCGATCGTCATCTGGTGCGATCCGACCGGACGATTCGACGCCGAACTCCCCGAGGCCGCCGCGGCGCAACGCGTGGTGATCCGCGCGCGCACCAAGAGCGATGCGGCCCTGGACGATGCCGCGGACGCAAGCGCCCTGCGCGTGTGTGCACTTGACGGACACAACCTCGGGTCCCTCCGACGCGCCATCGCTCAGGCCGCGTGGAGCGCGACGCACGGCATCTCCCCCCTCCGCGCCCTCCCTCGCCACCGCGATACGCTCACCCGCACACGCGAAGCCATCGAGGCTTCGATCGCCCTCGTCAATGCGGACGCCCATGCCCTCGATCAACCCGAGCTGGTCGCCGATGCGCTCCGCGATGCCGCGAACGCGATCGGGACGCTGACCGGTCGCCTCGACCCCGATGACGTCATCGGGCGCGTGTTCGCGACGTTCTGCGTCGGCAAGTAGCTCGGCGGACTGGACTGCGCTACATCGCGCTCGCCCAGGTGTTCTGCGAGCGTTCGCTCGGGGCGTTCATGGCACGCGCGACGCGTCGCTGGGCGAGCGCGATGTAGCGCAGTC
>JANQQG010000050.1 GCA_028285065.1 Phycisphaerales bacterium | reverse complement strand
CGCGCTCGATGACCGGCGCGTGTGTCGTCGGGCGGCTCACTGCTCCGACGAGCACGCTCGCCGCAATGAGCGCGCCGAGCCACACGACCGCGAGGTGGTTGGGGGACTTCGGGGGGCGGGTCGGGGACGGGGGCACGCTCAGAGCGTATCGGAACGCGTCCTGGCTCCCAAACTCGATGCGGGACTCGCTAGGCTCGCGGGCACGGAGGTCTCCATGCCCAGGTTGACATCGCTCTGTGCTCCGTGCGTGCTCGTCCTGCTCGGTGGGTGTGCCGCACCCGCCAACGACGCCCGCGCCACGTCGCAGCCGGTCCTCTCCGACGACGACCAGCGCATGCGGTGGTGGCGCGAGGCGCGTTTCGGGATGTTCGTCCACTGGGGGCTCTACGCCATCCCGGCCGGCGAGTGGAACGGGAAGCGGACGCCGAGCGTCAGCGAGTGGCTCATGTACCACATGCGCATCCCCGCCGAGGAGTACGAGCCGCTCGCGGCTCGGTTCAACCCGGTCGACTTCGACGCCGACGAATGGGCGGACCTCGCGGCCGATGCGGGCATGCGCTACATCGTCATTACGAGCAAGCACCACGACGGCTTCGCACTCTTCGACTCGGCGGCCTCCGAGTACGACATCATCGACGCGTCGCCGTACGAGACCGACATCATGGGCGAGATCAGGCGTGCGTTCCGCGAGCGGGACCTGCGCGTCGGCTGGTACCACTCGATCCTCGATTGGCACCACCCCGACGCCAACCAGCGTGACGGCTGGGGGGCCCGCCCCGAGGGCGCGGACTGGGACAACTACCGCGATACCAAGCTGATCCCACAGGTCCGCGAGCTCTTGACCAACTACGGGACGATCGACGTGGTGTGGTTCGACGGGGAGTGGATCGGCGAGTGGACCGAGGAGCAGGGGCGTGAGCTGTACGACCTGTGCCGGGAGCTGCAGCCGGACACGCTTGTCAACAACCGGGTCGGCAAGGGGCGCCAGGGCATGGGCGGGCTCACCGCGGAGGGCGCGTTCGCGGGTGATTTCGGCACGCCCGAGCAGGAGGTCCCCGCGAGCGGCTTGCCCGGCGTGGACTGGGAGTCGTGCATGACGATGAACGACTCATGGGGCTACAAGCACTTCGACCACAACTTCAAGAGCACCAAGCAGCTCGTGCGGACGTTGGTGGATGTTGCGAGCAAGGGCGGGAACCTGCTGCTGAACGTCGGGCCTGACGCGCGCGGTCGGATCCCCGAGGAGAGCGCCACGCGCCTGCGCGAGATGGGCGCATGGCTCGACGTGCATGGCGAAGGGATCTACGGGACCGAGGCCGGGCTGCTGACGAGCCTGCCCTGGGGGCGCTCGACCACGAGGCGGACGGGCGGTGAGACCGCCGTTTACCTGCACGTCTTCGATTGGCCGGATGACGGGCGGCTGCTCGTCCGTGGACTCGCGACGATGCCCAGGTCCGTGCGCCGGCTTGGCGACGAGGCCTCGGCGGTGGCGGAGTGGTCGGATTCGCGTCAGGAGTCGATCGTCCTGTTGGGGGCGTCGAGCCCCGTGCACGAGGCGTGTTCGGTCTACGAGCTGCGCTTCAAGGGCGATCCGGAGGTTGTGACGATTCCGCTCCGTGCGGGTGAGGACGGTGCGCTGGTGGCCGGGGCGATCGAGGCGACGATCAGCGGCCACTCGCTGCGCTACGAGGCCGACGAGAGCAAGCAGTGTCTCGGGTTCTGGACCAGCGCGGAAGCGAGCGCGTCCTGGCCGATCGAGCTGGCGCCGGGCGTGTACCGCGTCGAGATCGAGCTCGCGTGTCAGCCGGGCGATGCGGGCTCCACGTACGCGCTGTCGATCGGTGACCAGGCGTTCATCGAGCAGGTCGAGGCGACCGCGAGTTGGACGGACTTCGTCACGGTCGACCTCGGCACGATCACGCTGACCGGCGAGGATGCGCGCACGCTCAGGGTCAGCCCCGTGGAGATCCCGCACAACGCGATGATGAATCTGCGCCGGATTCGGCTTACGCCCGTGCGCTGATCGCCTGTATCCTCGGATCGTGGCCCGAACCGATGCGTCCGCGTTCGCTGACTACTCGCTCGAACTCCCGTGCGAGCGCTGTGCACGCATCAGACTCACCGCCCCTCCCGACGCTGATGCCCCACCCCGACTGCTCAGGGCGATGTGCGACGCGCTGGCCGACTCCCCCGTCCCGGGGCTGCTCGATGTGATTCCTGCATACGCGACGCTGACGCTTCTGTTCGACCCTCGGGCCCTCGACCCGGACGGCCTCAGACGCGAGCTGAATGCGCGCTTTGCGCACGTGACGCTCGGAGGCGAGAAGCCGGCGACAACGATCGAGATTCCCGTCTGCTACGACGATGAGTTCGCGCCCGACCTTGCAGATGTCGCGGCCCACACGGGCCTGACACGCGACGAGGTTGTTCGGGTCCACGCCTCCGCGTCGTACGAGGTCGCATTCGTGGGGTTCAGCCCGGGGTTCGGGTACCTGAGTGGGCTGCCGACGCAGCTCGCGACCCCGCGGCTGGACTCGCCGCGCGTTCGCATCGAGCCCGGTAGTGTCGGCATCGCGGGTGACCAGACGGGCGTCTACCCGCACGCGACGCCCGGGGGCTGGCGGATCATCGGGCGCACGCCCGTGCGCATGTTCGACGAAGCGCGTGCGCCGGCGTCGTTGCTGACGATCGGTGATCATGTGCGCTTCGTACCGATCGAGCGGGACGAGTTCGAGGCGGGCCGATGACGCGCACGCTCACCATCCTGCGGCCCGGGGCACAGGCCCTCGTGCAGGACCTTGGGCGTCCCGGGCACGGTGCGATGGGCGTCGCGCATTGCGGGGCCGCGGATCAGACCTCGCTGCGGATCGGGAATCGGCTCGTGGGGAACGCGGACACGGACGCGGGGCTGGAGCTCGCGCTCGGCGGGGCCGAGGTCCGGTTCGATGCGCGCGCGACGATCGCCTGCACCGGGGCGTGCGGGTCGCTGGTGAGTGCGCATGGGGGGGGCGAGCGCGCGATCCCGCCGTGGCGTCCGGTGGATGTCGACGCGGGCGCTGTGCTGCGGGTTGGTGCGCCGGCCGACGGGGCGCGCACGTATCTGTGCGTCGCGGGCGGGATCGCGACGCGTCGTGTGCTTGGCAGTCGTGCGGCCCACGCGTCGACGGGGCTTGGTGGGGGGGCGCTCGGCCCGGGCGAGTCTGTCCCGCTGGGCGAGCGCGGCTCGATGTGCGCGGGGCCGGCGAGTCGTGCCGATCTCACGGACCTCATCCGCTCGCTTGCCTCCCGCCGGCTGCGCGTGGTTCCGGATCCCCTCGAGGGCACGCTTGCGGACGGGGTGTTCGAGGTCCTGGCACAGTCGGATCGGATGGGTCTCCGCCTGCGGACCGGCGTGAGTGTGCCAAGCGATGCGGACGGGGCGAGCATGCGCACCGTGGGGGCCTGGTGGGGCGCGATTCAGCTTTTGCCCGATGGCGGGCTGATCGTGCTTGGTCCGGATTGTGCGCCCACCGGTGGGTATCCGATCGTGGCGAGCGTGATCCTGGCGGACCTGGACGCGCTGGGCCAGCGTCGCGCGGGGGATGTGCTCCGGTTCGAGCCGGTCACGCGCGAGCACGCGGTGGGCCTGCAGCTCGAGCACGAGGCGTTGCGGGACCGCTCGGTTGCGCCGGCGCGTGCGAGGAAGGAGGAAGGCGTTCATGCGTGAACGCACGATCGATCTCAGCGGCGACGTTGGCGAGCGTCCGGAGGCGTTGGTCGATGGACGCGAGCAGGCGTTCATGCAGCACCTGAGTTCGGTCAGCATCGCTTGCGGCGGGCACGCGGGCGACGGAGCGACGATGCGGAACGTCGCACGGACCGCACGCATGCTCGGGTGCGCGATCGGGGCGCACCCGTCGTATCCGGATCGTGCGGGGTTCGGTCGACGCTCGATGTCGCTTGCGACGCCGGAGCTCGTCGCGACGTTGCGAGAGCAGATCGGCGCGCTTTCGCGCATCGTTGACGAGGAGGGCCTGCGTCTGTCGTATGTCAA
>JANQQG010000076.1 GCA_028285065.1 Phycisphaerales bacterium | reverse complement strand
CGCCACGGGGCCGCACGGACTTCCGTGAGCGTCAGCTTGAGCTGGTCGGAGGCGAGGCGCGCGTTGGCGACCATGGTGCGCATCTGCGGGGCCGTCTCGTCGAGCAGCGAGGCCGCCCGCGAACCGGCGCGGACGAACTCGTCCACGCCCTCGTTGGCGCCCTCGAGCAGGTCCATCACCATCGTGTACGTCTCGTTGCGCAGGTCGTCGCTGATCGCGGCCACGTTCTCGATCGTGCGATCGATGTTCGGCCGGTTGTCGTCGACCGCGTCCTGCACGCTCGCGAGCAGTTGCCGCGCGTCGTCGATCCCGGCGCGGATCTCGTCCATGCGCTCCGGCCCGGCGCCGGCGGTTGCCTCAAGGTCCGCGGCCGCCCGCTCGACGGAGTCGAGGATGCGCTCGGCCCGCGCGCTCCAATCGGGCCACCGCTCGTCCCGGAGGCTCTCGGTGACGCTCTTGACGTCGTCGAGGATGCTCCGGATCGTCGCCAGGCGCGGGTCCAGTTCGGTGTCGAGCTTGACGGTCATGTCGTTGAGGCGCCCGGACAGCTCCTCGGCGTGGCGGATGATGTTCTGCACCTGCTGGGCCTGGTCGGGTCCGTAGCCGGCCTGGGCGAGGAACGCCGGCGGCGCGAGCGTACCCAGGATGACCTCGCCCGCCTCGAGGCGCGGGCCGGCGCCGCCGGGGTTGGTGACCGTCGACGCGTCACCGACATTCGGGATGTCGATCTTGGTACCCGCGCCGAGGAGGGGGCGATGGAGCAGGACGGACGCGTTCTCGTACAGCGCGAGGCTGGACCGGATCTTGACGCGCACGTCGACGTGCGTCGGCGCGCCGTTGTCATTGAGGAAGAAGGACATGCCCGCGACGCGCCCGACCTTGCGCCCGCCAACACTGACCTCCGAGCCCTCCTGAAGACCCTCGGCGCCGATGGAGAGCGGGAACCGGAAGACGTAGGGCGTGCGCGACGAGAGCAGTGCGCCCACGTCGGAGAGGACGATGACCGTCGCCACACCGAGGGCGACCGCCGTGAGGACGAAGATCCCCGCCAGGACGTTGTTCTTCGTCGTTCGGCTCGCTGACATCGGCACTCCTCGCCCCGGATCGGTCCCGGATCCCCCGTCTCGTCGTCAGGTTACGCCCTGCTCCGGGTCGCTTCGATGCTCGGGCCCGCCGGGGCCGTCGCGCCACCGCCGAGCAGGTCGTCGGCGTAGTTGGTCGCGGCCCGTCGTTCGGTGATCGGGCCGAGGGCGTCCCCGCGCAGGAACTGGCGGATGAGCTGGTCGCGCGTCTCCAGAGCGCCGACACCGTCGTCAGGCGTGTCGCGGAGTCGTTCGTACCACTGCCGAGTCTCGACGATGAGCATCTTGCCCTTGTCGAGCATGGCCATGCGATCGGCGATGGCAAAGGCTGAGTCCATCTCGTGGGTGACGACGATGCACGTCACACCGAGCTTGCGCACCAGGTCGTTGATGAGCTGGTCGATCTCCGCGCTGGTCACCGGGTCCAGCCCGGCGCTCGGCTCGTCGCAGAACAACAGCTTGGGGTCAAGGGCCATCGCCCGCGCCAGGCCCGCACGCTTCTTCATCCCGCCGGAGATCTGCCCCGGGAACTTGTTCGCGTGCTCGCGCAGGCCCACCTGCTCGAGCTTCATCTTCACCTGGATGTCGATGATGTGCTGGTCGAGATCGGTGTGCTCCTGCAGCGGGAGCGCGACGTTCTCGGCGATGGTCATCGAGTTGAACAGCGCGCCGGACTGGAACAGGATCCCGAACTTCTTGCGCACGCCGTTGAGCAAGCCCTCGTCGTGCGCGCAGATGTTCTCGCCGAAGATCCCGATCTCACCCTCTTCGGGCTTGAGCGAGCCGATCATGCAGCGCAGCAGCGTGCTCTTGCCGGAGCCCGAGCCGCCCATGATGAC
>JANQQG010000236.1 GCA_028285065.1 Phycisphaerales bacterium | reverse complement strand
ATGACCCACCAGCCCCCGGAGGTCCGCCAGCGGACCGACATGCTCGACTCGCTCGGCAACACCACCGCAGCGACCGGCAAGGGCTTCGCCATCGGCTCCGCGGCCCTGACCGCGCTCGCCCTCTTCGCCGCCTACGTCCAGGTCGTCCAGACCCAGATCGTCAGCCAGGCCCGCAACGAGCTGGCGCCCATGGTGGCCTCCGACGACGCGATGACCCAGCTCGGCGATGCCGCCGACGGCTTTGCCGTCTACCAGGGGCACGGCAAGTTCGCGGTCCTGCACGCGATCTCGGGTGAGGACAAGCTCGGCTCCGCCGACGGCGCCATGCTCATCGACAAGAGCCGCGTCACGCTGGCCGCATCCGTCCACGACACCATGCCGATGCCCTGGGAGAAGCTCCAGGCCGGTGAGATCCTGCCGATCGTCGCCGAGGGCGACGTCGACCGCACCAAGAGCCGCACGCTCAAGGTCGAGTTCGTCACCGAGCATTCGCACGGCGACGGCGCGGTCCACGAGGACATCTTCCACCTCGAGATCGTCAGCGCGACCAACGGATCGCTCAAGGATGTCCTCGCCTTCTACGACGTCAGCCTCACCAACCCGCGCGTTCTCGGCGGCGTGTTCATCGGTGTGCTCCTGGCCTTCCTGTTCTGTGCTCTGACGATGAACGCTGTCGGTCGCGCCGCGTACGCGATGATGCGCGAGTGCCGTCGTCAGTTCGGCAAGATCCGCGACGCCCTGCGTGCCGGCGGGATGGACGAGGACAAGGTCGGCGACCCCGACAACTGGCCGCTCGAAGGCGTGGACTTCGAGGACCACCACTACCCGGACTACGCCTCCTGCGTCTCCATCTCGACCGCGGGCGCTCAGAAGGAGATGGTCATCCCGGCCATCCTCGCGATCACCGTGCCCATCCTCGTCGGCCTGACCCTCTCCGTCCCCGGCGTCATGGGTCTGCTCGCCGGCGGTCTGACCAGCGGCTTCGCGGTCGCCGTGTTCATGGCCAATGCCGGCGGCGCGTGGGACAACGCCAAGAAGCTCCTCGAGAGCTACGGCAAGATCACCGCCAGCGAGATGACCTCCAACCACGACGCACAGCAGAAGGTCCCCCACGCCATCCGCGATGCCATCATGGCCCGCGCCGAGGACCTCGTGAAGGCCGGCAACGGCGACACGATCGTCTACGGCAAGGGATCGGATGACCACAAGGCCACCGTCGTCGGTGACACCGTCGGCGACCCCTTCAAGGACACCTCCGGCCCCAGCCTCAACATCCTCATCAAGCTCATCTCCATCGTCTCCGTCGTGTTCGCCGGACTCATCGTGGCCTACGGCCCGGTCATCGGCGCACTGCTCGGCCTGAACTGACTTGAGTCGCGGGCCCGCGCCCGCGACAGGCCGTGACATCGAAAGCAGTCCAACGCCCCGTCGGTCCGCCGGCGGGGCGTTTTTCGTGCGCAAGGCCAGCACAGACCCGTGTGACCCGGCGATTCGATCACACAACAGCGAGGTGCTTCGCTGCGCGCGCACACACTTTGCAGCTTGTTCCAAACTGAACACGGAGACCCGCCTGCGCACGCGCGGCACAGGGTTACGCTGGAGCAATGTTCACGAACAGACTTCGCAACAAGACGCTCGTGCTCGCTCCGCTCCTCGGCATCCACCTGATCATCACTGGATGTGCGAACGACCCCGTGCCCGCACGACGGGCCTCGCTCATCCAGGGTGGAATCGAGTCGGCCTCCGAACACGTACTCGCGCCCTACGGCGTCCCGGAACTCCGCGCAGGATTCACCCAGCCCCCCACCACGCCGGTCGAACGTGACGGGTGGCTCGCCCTTCACAGCGACCTCGACCTGATCCCGCTCTGGGTCTGTCAGCGTTTGGACAGCGCCGACACCGTCGGCGACGCCGACCGCGACGACTGCTCATGGCGCTCCGACCCACAACTGACCGGGCCGCGAGCCACAGACGCCGACTACACCAACTCCGGCTACGCACGCGGGCACATGGCCCCGGCCAACGACTACAGCTTCAGCCAGGACGAGATCTGTGAGACGTTCTTCTTCACCAACTGCGTTCCGCAGATCCAGAACGGGTTCAACAGCGGGATCTGGAGCACGCTCGAAGCACGCTGCCAGGACGCCGCCGTCGCACGCGACTCCGTCTTCATCATCACCGGGCCGATGTTCTACGACCCTCTCGACGATGACACCCTCGAGGGACACGACCCCGCTCTCGATGATGACACCGTCGAGTACTTCGTCGTAGGCGCCAACCGGGTGGCCGTTCCGACGCACCTTTACAAGATCATCGTGGACGCGACGGACGTGGACGACCCCTCGGCGATCTGCTTCGTCTTCGAGAACCGACGTCACACGAACAAGCGGGGCTCCGACGGCCCGCGCTTCACCGACCGCTACGTCCGGTCCATCGACTGGCTCGAAGACCGCACGGGCATCGACTTCCTCCCGCTGCTCGACGAGGCGATCGACGACCCCGATGCATTCGAGGCGGCGCCGGCCAACCTCGCCGACTGGCCCGAGTTCCAGCCCAGGTAGCCGGTCCACCTAGCCAACCGAGGCCGCCAGCGATGCCCCCCAAACGTGTCTCAATGCTGCGCCCGATCCAGGCGGGCACGCGCATCGTCAACCCCGCACACGGCACCCTCGGCACCATCGGCCTGGTCTGCCGCGACGCCAACGACATGCGCTGGCTCCTGTCCTGCGCGCACGTGCTGAACCGCCCCGCGGGATTCGCCGGCACGCCCGCCGGCGACCTCGAACCAATACACCAGCCCAAGGACAAGCCGGAGTACGTGATCGCGCACACTGATCTCGCGAAGGTCCTGCCCGACCTCGACGCCGCCGCCGCTCGCATCGACGACGCAATCGCCGACTCACCCGAGGTCCTCGACATCGGCCCGGCGACTGAGCCCGCCGCCCCGACAGCGGGCCTGACGGTGATCAAGTCCGGCTCGCGCACCGGAGTGACGCGCGGGATCGTGCGCACGGTGGCGCCCGAGCTCGTCATCATCGAACCGCTGGCGGGGGCAACCGGGGCCCTGACCAAGAAGGGCGACTCAGGGGCCGTTTGGCTGGACGCCGCGACGCTCGCGCCCGTCGCGATGCACACGCAGGGCAACGTCGGCGGCACGGAACGCTCGATCTCCGTCCCGATCATGGCGGTGCTGATGGGGCTGGGGCTGACGCCTGCGCCCGCGCAGCCCGCGCCGGCCGACCAATAGCTGCCTATCCGCCGAGTTCGGCGTGCCGGAAGCACGACTGGAAATGGTCGTTGACCATCCCCGTCGCCTGCATGAACGCGTAGCAGGTCGTCGGGCCGACGAACCGGAACCCGCGCTTCTTCAGGCCCTTGCTCATCGCCTTGGACAGTTCGGTCTGCGCCGGGATCGACGCAAGGTCTCGGAAGCGGTTGACGATCGGTGCGTCGCCGACGAGCGACCACAGGTACGCACCGAGCCCGACCCCCTCGGTCTCCTGCAACTCGCGAGCCGCCTTCGCGTTGTCGAGGATCGCCTCGAGCTTGCCGCGGTGACGGATCACGCCGGCGTCGGTGACGATCCGATCGACGTCGCGCCCGGTCATCGACGCGACGCGCTCGATCTCGAACCCCGCGAAGACCTCCCGGTACCGCTCGCGTTTCCGGAGCACGGTGATCCAGCTCAGCCCCGCCTGCTGGCCCTCGAGGCAGAGCATCTCGAACAGGCGCGCCTCGTCGCGCTCGGGTACTCCCCACTCATCGTCGTGATAGGCGACGTAGAGCGGATCCGTACCACACCACGAACAACGAACCGGCGCCGACGCTTCGTTCACGAGCCCGCCCCGAACAACGTCGCCAACCGATCCGGGCTGACGTTCCCCCCGGAGATGATCACACCGATGCGCTTCGCGCGCACGGCCTCGCGCCACTTCTCGCCCTCATCGCCGCGCGCGCCCCCCCACTTGCCGCGCGACATCTTGATCAGCCCCGCCAGCCCGAGCACGCCGCTCGGCTCGACGACCTGCTTGAGTCGGGTCATGACCAGCTCCATCGCCTCGATCAGCTCCGCATCGGTGACGGTCATCATCTCCGTCGCCAGCGCGCGCACGATCGGGAACGTATTGACACCAAGCGATGGCGTCCGCGCCCCATCCGCGATCGTCTCCGGGTCGCGCACGCTGTGAAGCTCGCCAGTCCGGAACGAACGCATCGCGTCGTCTGCCGCGTCCGGCTCGACCCCAACGATCGTGCACTTGCCGCTGGTCACGGCGTGCGCAACCGTCGCGCACCCCGACAGCAGCCCACCCCCTCCGCAGCAGACGAACAGGCAGTCCAGCACCCCCGCGTCCTCGAACAACTCCAGTGCGCACGTGCCCTGGCCGGCGATCACGTCCGGGTGGTCGTACGGCGGGATGATCGTCAGTCCCCGCTCCTCCGCGAGCTGCGCCCCGAGCTCTTCACGTGTGATCTCGGACCGCTCGTACTGGATGACCTCGCTGCCGCGGACGCCCGCCGCCTGGTAGTGGCGTGTAGCGGCGAGCTTGCTCTGGGGCGCGTCGGTGGGCATGACGATGGTCGTGCGCACACCGAGCAACTTCCCGGCGAGCGCGACGCCCTGGGCGTGGTTCCCGCTGGAGAAGGCCAGCACGCCGCGCTCCCGCTGCTCGTCGCTGAGGCGCGACATGGCGTGGTACGCCCCGCGGAACTTGAACGCCCCGACCCGCTGGAGATTCTCGCACTTGAACCAGACGCTCCCCCCGAGCAGCTCGTCAAACGACGCCGAGCGGAGCGACGGTGTCCGGTGCGCGGCCCGCGAGACGATCTTCGACGCCGCGCGCACGTCCGCGACCGAAACGGGGAGATCGGTGTCCGTAGCCGGAGGGGTCGTGGTCATGGGCGGATGATACATGGCGCGGCGCGCGCAAAAAGAAAACTGCCGGCCCCCAAGGGGACCGGCAGCCGTAGGAACAATGTCCTTCGTTGGGCTGCGAACGAGCAACCCCGTCAGGTTGCTGTCAGTTCGACAGCCCCTTCGTACAGTCACACTTCGTCACTGGATCACCTCCTTCTGAAAGAGCCAACCCCGGCCGCCGCGAGGTCTGTACTCCTCGCCGCCGGGCTCCTTCCCTCCGGGCCGTCACCCGGAGCTCACCGCCCGACCATGACGCCGGAAAACGCACGCACGCCACCGGGTCGGTCGTCGCGGTCTGTCCCGCACCTTGGCCAGGGGTTCTCCCGGGCTGTTGCGAGCGGGCATCGCCGCGATACGTGGACTATCGCCCAAACGGGCGTTCGTGGCAAGACTTTTCGTGCCCAAAAAGCCTCGCCGACATGTGATTCGGACGTTCTGGGGGGGTGGTTTCAGCCTTCGGCCTCACTCGGCCTGATCGAACTCGCCCTTGGCCGCCTGCTCGTCCAGGTACTTCTGGAAGTCGCCGGTCTTGTACGAGACGAAGCAGAAGACGTGGTGCAGCGTGAGCCACTCCATGTCGGCCTTGTCCTCGTCCAGGTCCTGGCGCAGCCGGTTGAGTTCCGCGAGCATCGTCTCCGCTCTCATGCGCATCGATCTCCTTGGCGAGTCGTGTGTCTTCAAAGCGAGGACGATTCTAGGTGCGCCCTGCGCGCCCGATGACGGCCCCGAGCGCATACGCACCGGTCAGCACCAACGCGATCGTCGGGCCCGTCGGCAGGTCAAGCTCGAGGCTGAGCACGAACGCGACCAGCAATCCACCGATCGCGATGAGTTGCGCGAGCACGAACGTGCGCGCGCCGCGCCGTGTG
>JANQQG010000180.1 GCA_028285065.1 Phycisphaerales bacterium | reverse complement strand
ATCGTGTCGGGCGCTTGTGTCGCGGCGTCCGGCGCTTCCTGTGCCCCTGGCGCGCCCCCGTTGATCCGTGGGGCGGGCCACCGACGAAATCACCGATGCGGGCGATTCGCCCGAGGAACAGCCCACCATGGCCAAGTCCAGCGCCGGCGCGACGATCACGCGTTCGAAGAAATCCACCAAGAAGGGTTCGAGGGTGTCGAAGAAGAAGACCGCGCGTCGCAGCTCCACCGGGACGCCGAGCCGCAAGGCCACGACCAAGCGCACGACCCGCAAGAAGTCGAACGCGAAGAAGGCGACCGTCAAGAAGCCGGCGCGCAAGGCCGCCGCCAAGAAGAAGACCGTGCGCAAGGCGGCGAAGAAGACCGTCAAGAAGACGGTCAAGAAGAGCGCCAAGAAGAGCGCCAAGAAGACGACGAAGAAGACGACCGCCCGCAGGAGCGCCGCGAAGAAGACGGCACGGCGCGCGCCCGCCAAGGCACGCGCCGGCAAGAACGTTTACTACTTCGGCAAGACCAAGACCGAGGGTGGTCCGGCGCTCAAGGAGCTCATCGGCGGCAAGGGCGCGAACCTCGCCGACATGACCTCCATCGGCTTGCCCGTTCCCCCCGGCTTCACCATCACGACCGAGACGTGCGCCGCGTACTACGAGGCGGGTGAGCGCATCCCCGACGGGCTCATGGACGAGGTGCACAAGCATGTGCGCACCCTCCAGAAGGAGACCGGCAAGAAGTTCGGTGATGCCAGCAACCCGCTGCTCGTCTCCGTCCGTTCGGGCGCCGCGGTCTCCATGCCCGGCATGATGGACACGATCCTCAACCTCGGCCTCAACGACGCCGCGACCGAGGGCATGGCCATCCAGACCGGCAACCGCCGCTTCGCGTTCGACGCGTACCGGCGCCTGATCAACATGTTCGGCGGCGTCGTCATGGGCGTCGAGCACGAGCACTTCGAGCACGAGTTCGAGGGTGTCAAGAACCACTACGGCGTCGCGCTCGACACCGAGGTGCCCGAGGAGGGCATCGTCGAGCTGTGCGCCCGCTACAAGGACGTCTACCTCCGTCACGTCGGCAGCCCATTCCCCCAGGACCCGATCAAGCAGCTCGAGCTCGCCATCGAGGCCGTCTTCAAGAGCTGGAACACCGACCGTGCCAAGAGCTACCGGCGCTTGAGCGGGATCACCGGTCTGCGCGGCACGGCCGTCAACGTCCAGACCATGGTCTTCGGCAACATGGGCGATGACTGCGGCACAGGCGTCGCGTTCACGCGCAACCCGTCGACCGGCGAGAACAAGTTCTACGGGGAGTTCCTGGTCAACGCCCAGGGTGAGGACGTCGTCGCGGGCATCCGCACGCCGCGTCCCGTCGCCGAGATGCCCAAGTGGAACAAGCGCGTGCACGGCGAGCTCTTGAAGATCAAGAACAGGCTCGAGAAGCACTACAAGGAAATGCAGGACATCGAGTTCACGATCGAGCGCGGCACGCTGTTCATGCTGCAGACGCGCACCGGCAAGCGCACCGGCGCGGCCGCCGTGAAGATCGCCTGCGACATGGTCAAGGAGCGTCTGATCGACGAGAAGTCCGCGATCAAGCGCATCCCCGCCGGCGACCTGACCCAGCTCCTGCTCCCCAGCTTCGATCCCGCCAAGCGATCGCTCGCGACCGTCATCGCGCACGGCCTGCCCGCATCGCCCGGCGCCGCGGTCGGCAAGCCGGCGTTCACCGCTGAGGAGGCCGTCGAGCGTTCGCGCAACGGCGAGCGAGTCATCCTCGTCCGCAAGGAGACCAGCCCCGAGGACGTCGACGGCATGCACTCGGCCGTCGGCATCCTCACGAGCACCGGCGGCATGACCAGCCACGCGGCGGTCGTCGCTCGCGGGTGGGGCAAGTGCTGCGTCGCGGGCGCGGGCGCGATCGAGATCGACGCCAACGAGCGGAAGTTCCGCGTGCGCGGCGGCGAGTACGGGCCGCAGGACGAGATCTCGATCGACGGTTCGACCGGCGACGTGATGCTCGGCTCCGTGCCGACCGTCACGCCCGAGCTGTCCGGCGACTTCTCGAAGGTGATGCGCTGGGCCGACAAGTACCGCACGCTCGGTGTGCGCACGAACGCGGACGCCCCCGGCGACGCCCGTCGGGCGCGTGAGTTCGGGGCGCAGGGCATCGGCCTGTGCCGCACCGAACACATGTTCTTCGAGGGCGATCGCATCGTTGCGATGCGTGAGATGATCCTGGCCGAGTCCGTGCAGGCCCGTGAGCGGGCGCTCGAGAAGCTCCTGCCCTACCAGCGCGAGGACTTCGTCGGGATCCTGACGGCCATGAAGGGCCTGCCGGTGACGATCCGCCTGCTGGATCCGCCGCTCCACGAGTTCCTGCCGCACGACGCGACGACGCAGGAGCAGATGGCGGAGATGCTGGGCGTCAAGCCGGAGACGGTCAAGTCGCGCGTCGCGCAGCTGCACGAGCTCAACCCGATGCTCGGGCACCGCGGGTGCCGCCTTGCCGTGACGTACCCCGAGATCCTGAAGAT
This sequence comes from Phycisphaerales bacterium, assembly GCA_028285065.1. GTDB lineage: Bacteria > Planctomycetota > Phycisphaerae > Phycisphaerales > UBA1924 > JANQQG01. The sequence goes on along the minus strand of JANQQG010000180.1, from coordinate 4,659 downwards.
GCAGGTGCGTGCGATCGTCGAGGCGACGATCGAGTGCGTCGGTCTGAAGGTCAAGGCGATGCCCGAGATCATGATCCCGCTCGTCGGCACGCACCAGGAGCTCGAGCTGCTCCGCAAGCTCGCCGAGGAGACGATCGAGACCGTCAAGGCCGAGCACGACTTCAAGAAGAAGCTCGACATCACCATCGGCACGATGATCGAGATCCCGCGTGCGGCGCTGACGGCCGACGAGATCGCCGGCGCCGCGGACTTCTTCAGCTTCGGCACCAACGACCTGACGCAGCTGACGTTCGGGTACTCCCGCGACGACGTCAACTCGTTCCTGCCCGACTACCTCAACCGCGACATCCTCGAGAGGGACCCCTTCCAGTCGCTCGATCAGACCGGCGTCGGCCAGCTCGTGACCATGGGGATCGAGCGCGGGCGCCTCGGCAACCCTGGCCTGAAGATCGGCATCTGCGGCGAGCACGGCGGCGACCCCGCCAGCGTCTTCTTCTGCCACAAGGCCGGCATGGACTACGTCAGCTGCTCACCGTTCCGCGTCCCGATCGCACGCCTCGCGGCCGCCCAGGCGGCGCTGATGGACTGATCACTCGGGTCGGTTGATTACCGTTGATACTCGAAGGGCCCGGCGTAAGTGCCGGGCCCTTTTTCGTTGGGGCGCGCCCTGCGAGGGACGTTCGGGATGCCAGTGTGGTGCACAAAGGACGGTTGGGCGACCAACCGGCGGCGTCCTGCCGCCGGGGCGTGTCTGGATTCCGCCTTCGGCGGGGCCTCGCGGTCATCCTGCCCGCTCGGAGGTGCTAGCGCCAGCTCAAGTCGCGCCGGCCAAAGTCCAGGCTCATCGCTTCCTTCGCCAGCGCCAGCGTCTCCTCGGCCACGGCGTTCGCGCGGGCCGTGCCCTGGCGGATGATGTCGATCACCGCATCATCCCCGCCGGGGCCCTCGAACTCGGCGCGGCGCTCGCGCATCGGTTCGAGCAACTCGTTGATCGCGTCGATCACCGCTGCCTTGACGTGCCCGTCGCCGAGGTTGTCACCGCGACGGTACCGGTCCTTGAGCTCGTCCAGGCCTGCCGTGTCCTTCATGAACGCGTCGGCGTACTCGAAGATCGGGTTGATCTCGACGTTGCCCGGCTCGTCCGGCTCGCGGCTCTGGCCGGGGTACATCTTGCCGATCTTCTTCTTGACCTGCTTGGCGGTGTCCGACAGGAAGATCGCGTTGTCCAGGCTCTTGGACATCTTGTTCGACCCGTCCGTCCCGACCAGGCGCGCGACGCGTCCGATCAGCATCTTCGGCACGGGGAACAAGCCGCCCTTGTCGACGAAGTCGTCGTCCTCGGCGTGCGAGTCGACGCCGCAGTAGAGCACATCGAACCGTCGCGCCACCTCGCGGCACATCTCGAGGTGCGCCGCCTGGTCCTCGCCGACAGGCACGAGCTCCGGACGGAACGCCAGGATGTCCGCACACTGACCGACCGCGTAGAGCGGGAAGCCGAAGCTGTACGTGTCGCCCAGCCCCTTCGCGTCGATCTCTGTCTTGAGCGTCGGGTTGCGCATCACACGGTTGAACGGGAGGAGCATCGCGAAGTACCAGCTCAGCTCCGCGATCGCCGGGACTTCCGTTTGAAGGACGATGGTCGCGCGCTCGGGGTCGATCCCGGCGCTGAGCCAGTCCTTGACGATCTCGATCGTGTCGCGCCGGATGTCCGCCGGCTGCTCGGCGCGAGTGGTGAACGCGTGCATGTTCGCCAGCAGGAAATAGCAGTCGTACTCGTCTTGCAGGCGCACGCGGTTCTCGACCGAGCCGACCCAGTGGCCGAGGTGCAGGCGTCCGGTGGGCGTATCGCCGGTGAGGATGCGGGGCTTGCTGCTGCGGTCGGTCACGGGGCGTCTCCGGGGTCGGGGGCACAAGCATATTGGGTCAACCCAGCCCCGTCGCCTCCGCGCACGCTACCCACCGGACGTCCCCCACATGGCGAGCGCCAGGTTGATCGCGTTGAACCCCGCGTGGATCACGATGCAGAGCCACAGCCTCCCCGTCCGCTCGTACGCCACCCCCATCGCGACGCCGAGCGCGAACAGGATCGCCAGGGCGTGCCACGGCACGACCGGCATGTGGATCAGCGCGAAGATGAGGCCGGTGAGCAGGATCGCGACCCACCGGTCACGCAGCGCGCTGACAAGCGCCGACTGGATCAGCCCCCGGTACAGCGCCTCCTCCACGATCGGCGCCCCGATCACCGCTCCGCCAGCCAGCAGCCACCACTTCCACGTCCGCGGCCCCTCCTCGATCAAGACCTCCAGCGTCTCGTGCGCCACCGGCGCCGGCGTCAGCCCGAGCGCCACCTTCGAGAACACGATCACGAGGAACGACATGACCCCCATCACGATCGGGACGATCGCGAGGAGTGCGAGCCCGCCCTTCCACAGGTCCGACCCGCGCAGCGATGCCCCGAGCGTGTCCTCCTTCGACGGCTCGGCGGCGCGGCTGGTCATCAGCAGCATCACGATCGACGCGGGGATCATGACGCCGTAGACGATCGCGTTGACCGCCGCGGCCCGACCCGTGGGCCCGATCTTCCATCGCCCGAGCGTGCCGAGCCAATCGAGAAACCCACCCGCCAGGCCCCCCGCGAGATACGTCGCCGAAAAGAGGACCAGTGCGCCGGTTGCAAAGATCCAGACGTCGCCTCGCTGGATCGTGCGCACGCGGGCATCGCGGAGGCTGCCTGGGCGGATCTGGTCCTGCCACCACAGGAAGGCGAGGATCAGGACCCCCGCCGCGATCAGGATCCAGTCGAGCCAGCCGATCCCTTGGAGGGCGCCGAGCAAACGCCCGATGAAATCAAAGCCGCGGTCCTTGTCCCCGGATCCCGACATGGTGGCCATCGCGGCGGCGGGGGCGACCAGCAAGGCCGCGCCGGCAAGAATGCACCGCATGCCCGATCCCGGAAAACCCGAGCCCGATCCCGCCCCTCGGCCGACGCCGCCCCAGGTGCTGGCTGAGATCATCGAGAACACCCGGCGCGAGGTCGAGGAGGCGAAGTCGCGCACGACCTTCGCGGAGCTCGAGGCACGGGTCGCGCAGGCGGACCCACCGCGCAACCTCTTCCGGGCGGTCACCCACCATCCGAACGATCGACACGTCTCCGTCATCGCTGAGGTCAAGCGCAAGAGCCCCTCGGCAGGCCTGATCCGCCCCGAGTACGACGGCGACGACTTCGACCCGGCTGACATCGCCGGACGGTACCACCGGGCCGGAGCCGCGGCGATCTCCTGCCTGACCGACCAACGCTTCTTCGGCGGCGAGCTGGGGTTCATCGACAGGATCCGCGATGCCGTCCCACTCCCGGTCCTCCGCAAGGACTTCATCATCGACCCGTGGCAGCTCTGGGAGACTCGGGCGGCCGGCGCGGACGGGGTCCTGCTGATCGCCGAGTGCCTGACGGAATCCGAAATCGTGGACATGCTGATCCTGTCGCAGCAGCTCCAGCTCACGACGCTGCTGGAGGTGCACTCGATGGAGAGCCTCCTGCGGGTCCGCCCGCACATCGGATTCCCCCATCCCGGGTACTGCCTCATTGGGATCAACAACCGGGATCTGACCACGATGCAGGTGGATCCATCGAACACAACGCGTCTGGTGGACCTCGTGGACGAGCCCTCCATCGTGGTGGGGGAATCGGGGATCAAGACGCCGGAAGATCTCGACCGCCTGCAATCGGCGGGTGTCCGGATCGTTCTGGTCGGTGAGCACCTGATGCGTCAGGCCGACCCCGGGTGCGCCCTGAGCGAGCTGTTGGCCGGTCGGGTCTGACCCAGCCGGTCCGCTCCGACCCGCTCCGTCTGTGGGGGCGGGTGGGGGAGCGGCGGGGGGGTGTGGGTAGGGGGGCTAGGATTGGCCCCGCCGATCAAGGTCCGCATAGAAACCGCCGATCGCGAGGGGTCGAAAGACCTCTCTGAGGGAGCGAGGGGTGGGGGAGTGGGTTGAGACGAGACGACGCAACCACGCGCCGGGACCAACCGGCAGATCGATCTGGAGACGACGACATGAGACGACTTCGAACCGCTCTGATTGGGGCCGCCGTCGCGCTGGCGACCCTGCCCGGGGCCGCTTCCATGGCTCAGGAGGGCCAGGCCGAGGCGATCCTGCGGGAATCGAGCGAGGTGATCAAGAAGCTGGACTCGATCGAGTACCGCTCGAAGATGACCACGACCGGCGCACTTGGCGGGATGATGAGCGGCGAGGTGGAGGTCAAGGCCATCCGCACGCCGCTGGGCGCTCAGCGCTCCCCGCAGTGGTACCAGGGCCACCAGTCCGGCATGAAAGAGGACTACAAGCCGATCCACGTCTCGAGCAACGGGCGTGAGATCACCTGGCTCGACAACGAGAAGCAGATCAAGTTCACCCGCTCGTACGGCGATCGCTCCGCACTCGGCGCGGTCAGCGGCGGGCGCAACATCTCCGCCGCCGAGCTCTTCCTCAAGCCCGAGCCGTACGACCAGGCCTTCGCCGAGGGCGTCACGCTGACCTTCAAGGGCATCGAGGAGATCGACGGGACGCCGTGCGAGGTGATCGTCGCGGACAACGGCCAGGCGAAGTTCGAGTGGGCGATCGCGGTCGGCGACCGTCTGCCCCGTCGCTACTCGCGCATCC
>JANQQG010000173.1 GCA_028285065.1 Phycisphaerales bacterium | reverse complement strand
AGCAACCGGTCCTCGGCCTCGCGCAGCTGCGAACGCTCCCAGTACGAACGGACGAGCGCCGCATCGGGCACGGGCACGTCGCGGTCGGCCGCGAGGTCGGTCTCCTCCTCGTCCTCCTCCTCCGGCGGCTCCGCGACGAGATCCTCGTACTCCAGGTCCACGCCGGTGATCACCGAGAAGGCCTCGCCGGCAGCGGGGGCGAGGTCCTCATCCGTCATGCACTCGATCAGCCAGCCGATGGAGTCGACTCGTCCCGCAGCGCCCGCAAGGCGGATCCGTGTGGCGGGCGCGAGCGACGCACGCTCGAACAACGCACGGGTGCGCGACTCACCCATCAATCGCGCCAACCGATCGACCGCCCACCCTTCGGCTTCGCCCAGCTCGATCGCCTCGGCGAGTCGGCCGTGCGTGCGCTGGTCCATGTCGAACGCACGCGCCTCCGCGAGCGCCAGCGACGCGTCAGCGCCTACCTGCGGAAGTGGCCCGGCCTGTCGGAGCGCCCCCAGCGTCACGATCGCCTCCTCGCGCACGGGCGCCACGTCGTCGAGCAGACGCTCGAGGCGCTGCTCAGGCGCGAGCATCGCGATGCGTGCTGCACGGAGCGCGATCATGCGCACATGCGGGCGGTCATCCAGCAGCAGTTCGTCGATCGCGGTGCGCGCCTGCTCGGGCGCGCGCCACGCGATGGCCGTCGCGGCCGCATCGGCGAATTCCGGATCCTCAGCGCTGTCGAGGATCGGACCGAGGCGTTCATTCCAACGCCTGTCCAGGCAGAGCGTCATCCCGACGAAGACCTCGCCCGGCTCACCCCACGCGAGCTGGCGCTCGCAGACTTCCCACGCCTCCTCGGCACCGACGCGGAGGCCTTCAAGGTGCGCCTCGATGCGCTCGTCTAGGCGGACGACATCGCGGAGGCGGTAGTGCGGGGCCGCGACGCCCTCGGCGCGCAGGATCCAGAGGAACGCGGCCTCCTCGGCGTGCAACTCCAACACATTGATCAGCGCGGCGCTCATGGGGGGAGGGGGGGTCGCCTAGTTGATCTGGACCGACGCTCCCTTGATCCGGTTCGGGCCGGAGGAACGTGTCAGGATCGCGGAGCCGCGGGCGACGACCTTCCCGTCGCGCGAGAGGGTCAGGGTCGCCTTCCCGCAGCGCAGCAGGATCTGCTCGTCCGCCTCGAGGCGGAGCGTCTTCGGCGTCTTGTCATCGGCACGAGGGGTGGACGCGCGTTCCGGGCGCGCAACGATCCGTCCGAGCACGATCGGACGCGACGCGTCGCCTTCCTCGAAGGCAACACAGACCTCGTCGCCGGGGCACAGGCCGGACGTGTCGCCCGCAGCCCGCGCGGCCCATGGTCCCTCCATCCCCCTGATCGGAAGCGTGACCCGGAGCGTGTCGTCCGGTCCGGGCGCGACCACACCGATCACGACGCCATCGATCCGCTCGTGCGTGGACCCGTCGTCGTGCGTGCCGTGTCGTGTTCGGGGCAGGGCGCTCATGTCAGTTCTCCAGGATCTTCTTGCCCTTGATGACGACGTCCTTGGAGGCCTTGGCGCTGATCTTGCCCTTGGCGTCGATGATGATGTCCTTGCCCTTGAGCGTGATCGTGCCGTCCTTCTTCATCTGCAGCGTCGCGTCGCCGGTCTTGAGGGTGATCTCGTCCTCGACAGTGATGGTCAGCTTCTTCCCGACCGTGACCGACGACTCACCCCCGACCGCCTCGGCCTTGTCCTTGCCCACGCTGAGCGTCATGTCGCTGCCGATCGTCTCGGACTTGCTCGCGCCGATATTGGTGTCCTGGGTCGCCCCGATCGTCAGCGCCTGCGTCGCCCCGATCGTGATCTCCTGGGCCGCGCCGACCGTGATGGACTCGTTCACCCCCACCGTATGGGAGCGGAGCATCGCGACGGTGACATCCTCGTTCTTGCCGACCGTCCGCGCGCGATTGTTCGCGACCGTCAGCGTCTCGTCGTGCCCGACCGTCTCGGTGCGATCGTTGCCGATCGAGATCGTCTCGTTGTTGCCCACCGATTCGGTCTTGTCGTTCTCGACGACGATCGACTCGTCCTTCTCCGCGTGAATCGTGACCAGCTCCGAGCCCTTCTTGTCCTCGAAGCGGATCTCATTGAAGTTCGCCGGGGACCCATTGAGCGTCGAACGGCTCTTGACGCCCGACTGCGTCTTGTCGTCCGGGAGCGCGTAGGGCGGCATGTTGTCGGCGTTGTAGACACGCCCGGTGATGATCGGCTGGTCCGGGTCGCCCTCGAGGAACTCGACGATGACCTCGTCGCCGATCCGCGGTGTGAAGATGGCCCCCCACTTCTTGCTCGCCCAGTTCTGGCTGACCCGCACCCAGCACGAGCTCTGCTCGTCGCTCGTCGAGTACCGGTCCCAATGGAACTGGAGCTTGACCCGCCCGTACTCGTCGGTCGTGATCTCCTCGCCGGACTTGCCCACGACGACAGCAGTCTGCGCGCCCGCGACGACCGGACGGGGCGTCGTCGGCGCGCTGCGGAAGGGTGTCTTCGCATCCTGGCAGACGAACTCGCACGAGTAGTTGTCCACCGTCGAGCCGCCCTGCCCCGACTCGAAGACGTCCGACTTGATCGTGTGGAGCGTCTTGCGGATCAGGTACTCCCGGTTCTGGTCGTCCCGCGGGTGCTGGAGGAGCCCGAAGATCGAGCCGCACGCGAGCCCCCGCGCGTTCGCCTTGGCGCTGGCGACCTCGAACTCGGTGTGGATCTGCTCGATGCGCCGCTTGGTGTAGTCCTCGCCGTCCTTGCGCTCGGTGAACTCGCCCGGGTAATCGAACAGCTCGAAGTCGGCGCTCGCGTGATCGCGTTTGACGATCGATTGGGTCTTCAGCGACTTGCCCGGGGCCTTGAAGTCGTAGTCGGTCATGGCGTACGCGCCGCTGCGAACCTCGCGGCGCAGCGCCCACGCGAAGACGTGCTCTTCGTTGCGAACGACGTCCTCGTCGGGCGGGAAGAACTTCAGCTCTTCGTAGTTTGGGTAGTTCTCGTGGGCGCCCGGATCGTCGGCCAGCACCAACGTGTGCGCGTCCTCGTCGTGCCTGATGTAGTAGTAGATCCCCTCCTGCTCCATCAGGCGGCTCAGGAATGCAAAGTGGGTCTCGCGGTACTGCACGCAGTACTCCCACGTGCGGTACGTGCCCGACAGGCGATCCTCGAAGTCGCTGAAGCCATGGTCACGGAAGACCTGCTTGATGATCTCCGGGACCTTCATCTCCTGGAAGATCTTGCAGTCCGACGTGCGCGTCAGCAGCCAGAACCAGGGACGCAGCGTCGCGCGGTAGTTGGCCAACCGCCCGACGGTCCCGACCTGGGAGAACTCGCTGACCAACCCGTGAAAGTGACGGGTGTCGCCCGATTCCAGGTCCACCCGGACCGACATCGGCTGGGCGAGCAACTCATCGAAATCCAGATTGGCGTCCTCGCTGACCAGGTCGAGATCGAAACGGCTGAGGCGTCCGAGCTCCTCGACCCCATTCATCTCGCGCAGGAGCAGCTTCTCCGGTCCGAGGGTGGTCGTCAGGCCGACCCGGCGATTCGTCTGTGCGCGAGCCATGGTGAACGACTCCCTGGGCGTGTCGCGCCAGTATACGGATCGCGGCGCAACGCGCCCCGCGGCCCCATCCGCCTCCCCCGCCCCCCCCAACGCACCCCGCACGCCCCCCACAGCTCGGAATCCGCGCCCGCCCGGGCGCCGGGGGTGCGGTAGACTCCGGCGTCGATTGCGGGAGGGGCCAGCAACGGAGGGCTGTGATGGCGGAGCCAAGCGACGCGACCGTGATCGGATCGGACACCCGAATCAAGGGCGAGGTCACGTTCGACCAGGCCGCCCGAATCCTCGGGCAGGTCGAGGGCAACATCGAGGCCAAGGGCGAGCTCCGCATCG
>JANQQG010000165.1 GCA_028285065.1 Phycisphaerales bacterium | reverse complement strand
GCCTTCCGCGCCGCGCTGCGTGAGCCGCTCCCGCGCCCCAGGATCATCGAGATCCTCGATGATCTCAGCGACGGGTGCCCTCCGCAGCGTCGTGATGTGGTCGCGATCCATCCCGCTTCGACGGAGGCCGACGAGGTTCAATCCGCCGATCCGGTTGCGCTCGTTGACCATGCAGAACGGCGGGACGTCCAGCGAGACCGCGCAGTCTCCGGAGATCATCGCCATCCGCCCGATCCGGCAGTGCTGGTGGACCAACGCGTTGCCGCCGAAGTTGACCGCGTCGCCAACCACCGTGTGCCCCGCGACGCCCGCGCCGTTGACCATCACGACCCGGTCGCCGACGGTGCAGTCGTGGGCGACATGGGCTGTCGCCATCATGAAGACCCTGTCACCGATGCGCGTCGGTGTGTGGTCGTTGGTGGCCGCGTGGACGGTGGCGTGCTCGCGGAGGACGCAGTCGGCGCCGATGGTCACGCCGGCGGTGATGTCGTCCGGCCCAAACTTGAAGTCCTGCCCGGGGAAGCCGATGCAGACGAACGGGTAGAGCTGCGTGCGCGCGCCAATCGACAGCGGCCCGCGCAGGTACACGTGCCCGATCAGGCGCACACCCGGCCCGAGGCGGACCGGTCCCTCGAGGACGCAGGAGGGTCCGATGACGACATCATCGGCAAGCTCGCACTCGGAGCCGACGATGGCGGTGGGGTGAATCTCGCTCATGGGCCCATGCTAGGTCGATTCGACGTTCGCCGGGAGCCTTCGGGCGGTGCGGGAGCCCGACGAGTAGGGGGCTGGGTAGGCGTGGGGGGTGGGATAGCATTCATCGATGTTGGATGTCATCGAGCTCGGCCGGATCAGCTACGAGGACGCGTACGAGCGTCAACTCGCCGAGCACGCGCGCCTGCTTGCCGGACGTGACGATCCGAAGAACGTCGCCCCCGGCGTCGTCCTCCTGCTCGAGCACGATCCGCCGGTGATCACCCTCCCGCGCCGCCCCGGCGCGGGGGACCACATCCTCGCGAGCGAGTCGCAGCTTCAGGGCGCCGGCGTGCGCATCAGCCGCACCGATCGCGGCGGCGACGTCACCTACCACGGCCCGGGTCAGCTCGTTGCCTACGTGCTGCTCGACCTGCAACGCATCGGCCTGCGTCTGGACGGCTACCTCCGCATGCTCGAGCAGGGCGTGATCGATGTGCTCGGCGCGTACGGTCTTCGGGGCCTGCGAGACTGCGGCGCCACCGGCGTCTGGTTGCCCGACGCCTCAAAGCCCGAGTCCGACACGCCGCACGCGAAGGTGTGCGCCATCGGCGTGCGTGTGCGTCGCTGGATCACGATGCACGGGCTGGCGCTCAACGTGCGCACGAACCTCGACCACTTCCGGTTGATCGTTCCCTGCGGGCTTGAGCGTCCGGTGACGAGCCTCGACCGCGAACTGGGCGAGCGTGCCCCGGGCGTGGGCCAGGCCGGGGTCGCGCTCGCCGGGCGGCTCGACACCCTCGTGCGCGCGCACGCGTCCGGACAGCCCGCCTCATCCTGCGATGCGGGCCAGACGCCCTGATCACTCGTCCTCGTCGGTCACGTCGACGTTCTCGAGGTTGAGCTCCTCGATGACGTCCTCGGTGATGTTGTCCTCTTCGGGGAGCATGAGCATGACGCGCGAGAGGACGCTCGCGGTGACATTGTCGGGTGTGTTCCCGCCGACCTCGATCCTCTTGTTCGCGTCACGGGAGTTGACCAGGTAGGTGTACCCCATCTCCTCCGCGATGCCGCTGGCCGAATCGCGAGCGAGCTCGAACGCCTCGACCTGCTTCTCGGCGATGAACCGCTGCATCTCCACCGTGAGCGCCTGCTGGAGCTGGAAGTACTGCTGGCGGAGTTGCTCGAAACGCTGGACCTTGGCCTGGAAGCTCGGGTCTTCCTGGTTGGCGGCCTGCAGTTCCTGTTGGAGCAGGCGCAGCTGGTCTTCCAGCGGCTTGATCTCGGCCGCGATCGCGTCCTGCTTCTCCTGGATCGCAGGGGCGATCCGGTCGGAGTTCATCAGACGTTCCATCACGTTGTACACGTCGCAGACGGCGATCTCCGTGTCCGCCTTCGGGGTCTCGGTCCGCAGGGCGGCGCCCGCGGCAATCAGGGCAGCCCCGATGGCCAGGACGATCAGCAGCGTTCGTTCGAAGGGCTTCATGAGGATCTCCTTGGTCGGCTTGGTCCTTGGCCGGTCGGTGCCGCACCAGTGGGGGGTTGGGGGTGGATGGGGTGCGGGAGGCGGTCGGTGGTGCTCGGAAGTTGGGGGACTCTACTCTCGCGCAGAGACGGTATCGTGGGTGGCCCCTCGAAACTCCAGAGGGGGCAACGGAGGGCGATGGGGCGGGGCAGGAGGACGCAGTGCGTGATCCGATGCTCGACCGGCTCGCCGACGTGATGGTTCGCTACGCCTGTACGGTCAAGAAGGACGACCTGGTGCAGATCAACGCGGATCCGATCGCGATGCCGCTGATCGAGGCGCTGTGGGAGGCGTGCCTGCGCCTGGGCGCCAACCCTATGTGGAACGCGCGCGCCGAGTCACTCAACGAGCTCAAGCTCGCCCTCGCGTCCGAGGAACAGCTCGACTACTACTCGCCGATCGACCTCTACGCGATCGAGAACGTCGACGTCGTCTTCTCCCTCTGGGCGGAGGTCAACACCAAGAGCCTCTCGACGATCGACCCGAAGCGCACGGCCCGCGCCCAGGCCGCCCGCAAAGACTTCATGCGCACCTTCATGAAGCGCGAGGCCGAGGGCAAACTCAGCTGGTGCGGCACGCTCTTCCCGACGCCCGCCTCCGCGCAGGACGCCGAGATGTCGCTCCGCGCCTACGAGAAGTTCGTCTTCGAAGCGGGGCTGCTGCACCTGCCCGACCCCGTCAGCGAGTGGCGCAAGATCGAACAGCGCCAGCAGGGCGTCTGCGACTACCTCTCAGACAAGACCGAACTGCACTTCAAGGCGCCCGCAACCGACTCCCACGACGGCACCGACCTGCGCGTCGACGTCAACCCCGCCAAGTCGACCTGGATCAACTGCGCCGGCACCGAGAACTTCCCCGATGGAGAGGTCTTCACCGGACCCCAGGGCGTCGAGGGGCACGTCAACTACACCTTCCCCGCGGTCTACCAGGGACGCGAAGTCCGCGGCGTGCGCCTCGCGTTCAAGGACGGCAAGGTCGTCGACGCCTCAGCCCGCCACAACGAGGAGTTCCTGATCTCCATGCTCGACCAGGACGCCGGCGGGCGCACCATGGGCGAGATCGCGATCGGGACGAACTACGCGATCAAGGACTTCACCCGCAACACGCTCTTCGACGAGAAGATCGGCGGCACATTCCACGCGGCCGTCGGCGCGGGCTACCCCGAGAGCGGCAACACCAACGAGTCCGGCCTGCACTGGGACATGGTCTGCGACCTGCGCCAGGGCGGGACGATCAGCGCCGACGGCGAGGTCTTCCACGAGGACGGCAGGTTCACGCGCAGCGGGTGGCCGGGCAACGACTGAGGCGCAACGCCTAGGCGAGGTGACCCGTCGGCACGTCCGACGTGTTGGACGCCTCCGTGTCCGACCAAGGCGTCTGGACCAGGCGTACGAGTGTCAGGCAGATCAACCCAAACACGACGACGGTTCCGACTGCCGACGTGGTCGGGTAGGCCGACGTGAGCCACTCCGTGAACGAAACACCGACCGGCCCGGGGTTGATGTAGTGCCTGATATGGACGGTCCCGTCCTCGCCGACCGGGTTCTGAAGACTGGCGGGCAGAGGCGGGCTCGCGGCCAGCCGCGCAAGCCACCACAGCCCAAGGCCGAAGATGAGCGCCAGGAGCACGGCGCCCGGGAGCATCCTCGACCGACGGATGAGGCTCAGCATCCCGCCTGTCCGGATCGGTGCTTCGTCCAGCCCGTCGGGCTGCTCGGTGGGCTTGGGGGTTGGTGGGACCGCGTCAACCGCGCGGAAGACGATCAGGACCAGCGCGCTGATGAGCCAGACGACAGCGGCGAAGGTGAACGGCTCGCGCTCCGCGAACGCACGGACGACGGGGAGCTCCCACACCGGCCATGCGACCGGGGCAACCCCGGCCCCGAGCACGAAGTACGCGAGCAGGACTCGATCCGCGATCGGTCTGATCTGACGCATCAGGCTGAACATGCGTTCATCCTACATGAGACCCGCGCCCGATCCCAGGGTCACCTAGCCCTCCCGCGACTCCTCGGGCACCTCGCCGATCGCGCCCTCCCCCTCCCCCAGCTTCGCGCCGAGCCCCATCACGATCCGGTTCGCGTACGCGAAGTACGCCGCGGCCTGGCAGACGTCCAGCACCTCGCGGTCCGTCATCCCTGCCTGACGCATCGCATCGACGTGCCGCTGCGCCATCTCGCCAGGCGCGCGCGTCAGGTGCTCGGCGTACTCGACCATCGCATGCTCGCGTTCCGTCAGCGATCCCGCATCGCCGGACTTGAGCTCGTCCGCAACGTGCTTGCGATCCTGGGGGAGCAGACGCTTGAGCCCCGCGGCATGGTGCTCCCGGCAGTACGCGCACCCATTGAGCCGGCTGACCGTCACACCCACCATCTCCCGCTCAGCCCGTGAGACGGGGCTGGGCTTGTGCATGGACTGCACGTAGAGCGCGCAGTGCGCGTCCAGCGAGGCGGGGTTGAGCGAGTGGACCTTCAGGACGTTGTCAACGGTCCCGTCGGGGTTGCCGTAGCGCCTGTACAGCGCGGCCAGTTCACCCTCTGCGTCTGCTTCTTGGACGATGTCGATGAATGCCATGCGCAAACGGTAGGCCCGGCGCGCGGAGGAGCTCCGCGCGCCGGGCCGTGATGGGGTCATGGGTGGATCTCGGTGTCGCCTAGTCCCAGATCGCCGTGAAGTCAGCGGGCTCGTCGCCTGCGCTGGTGAAGATGCCGAGGTAGTGGTCGATGCCGGGCCACGTGTGCCCGTCTGCCTCGAGGGCGAACAGGACGTCGCCGTACATCGTCTCGGGGTTCATCTCTGTGAGGAACGTGACGCGTCCGTCGTTGAAGCCCATGTGGCCCTCCCACGTGCTTGGTCCGCCGTGGATCTGATGGGTGATGCTCTTGGGATCGGCCCTCATCGACCTCAGCGCGCCGAACTTCGTGCGATCGACACTGAGCACCTCCGGCCCTCGGTTGCCGAGCACGCACTCCTGGCTGCTGAACGTGTCCTTCCAGGCGCCGATCCGCGCATCGTCTGGCATCAGGTGGGCGTAGCTCGTGTTGCCCATCCCGTTGACGAAGTCGACGCTCAGCGCGGGGTCCCAGAGTGCCTTGAGCGGATCGGCGGCGGCCTTTGGCTCGGAGTTCTCGTAGTCCGGATCAACCTCGATGCTCCCGCTGCGTTCGGCGGGGCTGACGAGCAACTCGGTGCTGAGAAAGCCGTTGTAGACGAGGATGGAGAGGAGGTTGTCGGTGGTGTCGAGGCTGTGTCCGCTGACGCCCGTCGTCAGTCCATCAGGATCGTGGACGGACGGGAGTGGGTAGGAGCCGTTGTTGTTGTTCGCCCAGATCGCCATGGACTGGACGATCCCGCGGATCTGTGCGCCGTCTTTCATGGAGCGACCGCCGTCGCCGGTGCGCTTGGGTACCGACAGGTAGATGCCCGCGAGGACGACGATGACGACGAGGATTGCAAGGAGTTCGAGGAGCGTGAAGCCACGCTTGGGGTTGGAGGTTTCGGGTTGTCGGTGGTTTCGGGTGGTCGGGGGATGGACGCTCAGATGATGGTCCGGTACGAAACAAGAATGATGATGCATGATGCGCAGGTGTGCGCGCACAACGACCGCGCGGTTCCCGTTCACGTCTGAGGAACCGACGACGGAGCCGTTACGAATCGTGCGCTACAGGCCCGGCGCCCAAAGAAAGTACGGCGTCCCCGGCGCCCCGCCCGCGATTGCTGACAGCACACCCGTGCCGACGCCGTCGATCTGCAGCAGCCCAACGTTCACATCGGCGCGGGCGTGCGTTCGGCGTACGCGCAGGCGCCGCTGACGCTCCCGCAAGCGGACGCGCCGGCGCGCAC
>JANQQG010000164.1 GCA_028285065.1 Phycisphaerales bacterium | reverse complement strand
GAAGCTGTGTGTCGTGAACCCGGCGCGGTCGAGTGCCGACAGTGCCGTGCCGACGGTCGCGTCGGGGAGTCCTGCGTCGATGACAACGAATGCCGCGCGTCCCGGCGCGTCTGGTGTGAGTGCTTTGAGTGTCTCGCCGAGCGAGTCGAGCAGTCCGGAGCCGATGACGACGTCGTAGCCGCGTCCATCGGGCAGACGGACGGGGACGCCCGGGGTCGTCATGACTCGCGTCGCCATTCGATGCGCGGGGCGTCGCCCCAGAGCATCTCGAGGTCGTAGTGGGCGCGGGTGTTCGGCTCGAACAGGTGCACGACGACGTCCACGCAGTCGACGATGACCCAGGTGGTGCGCGCATCGGTGTTGCTGCGCATGACCGGATGGTCGAGGCTGGTGGCCAGTTCCTCGATGTCCTCGCCGGTGCTGGCCATCTGGCGTTCACTCGTGCCCGTGCCGATGACGATCGCATCGGTGACCTGGCTCAGGCTCCGCACATCGAGCACCAGGATGTCCTCGCACTTGTTGTCCTTGAGCAGACGTGCGAGCTCGATCGCGGCCTCGATCGGCGCGTCGTCGGTCCGCGCAGGGCCGAGGGGCGCCTCCGGTGCGGGGGCGGCTGCTTCGGGCTGGGCGGGAGGGGGGGGGTCTGAGCGGTCGGGCATCCGGCGACATTAGGCGCAGGGGGGGTGTTTTGCCATGCTCCGGGGCCCGCGAGGGCCCTCCAGGCGCCGTCTCTGTCGCTACCGTGTCACCTGTGGCGTTCACGGTCGTCATCCCGGCGTACAACCCCGACCCCGCCCTGCTCGGGCGTGCCATCGAGAGTGCATGGGTCGTTGCGGGCGTCGACCGGGTCATCGTCATCGACGACGGTTCCGCCGAGCCCGTCCGCGTCGACGATGAGCGCACCACCCTCGTCCGCCAGGACAACGCCGGACCCAGCCGTGCGCGCAACCACGGGCTCGACGTTGCCTGCCAGGGCGGGGGTGAAGCGCCCGACGGGGTGATCTTCCTCGATGCCGATGACGAACTGCTCGCGCCGGGCATGGAGCACCTGCTGGCGCTGATCGAGCGCACGGGCGCGGGCGCGGGATTGCCCGCCCGGATCGAGCGTTCCCGCGACGGCGGCGAGCTGCTCAAGGAGATCCCAGCCGAGTGGCGGGACGGCACGCTCAGTACGCCGCACGACACGTGGCGCCCGACCGTGCTCTTCTCGACCTCCGGACTGGTCTTGATGCGTCCGGTCCTCGAGACCGGCCTGCGCTTCGACGAGACCATCTGTGTCGTCGAGGACCGCGAGCTCATGCATCGCGCGGCCCTGGTCGCGCCGTTCGCCATGGGCGCACAGCCCGGTGTGATGATGACCAAGCACGAGGCCGGCTCGAACCTCACCTCCGCGGCCCACTTCCCAACCCGCGTCCGGGGACACGTGGCCATCATGGACCGCTACTTCACGCCTGACGTGCCGGAGTCGGCGCGGAAGGACTGGCGCGACGCAACGCGATGGCTGATCAACGCCGTCGCCAAGGCACCGGTGGACGACGAGACGTGGCGTCTGCTGGTCGACGCGGCCAAGCGGACGGGCTGCCCGGTGCCGATCAAGGCCCGCGTCCGTCGTGCGACGCGGGGTATCCTCTCGTCACGATGAGCCAGGGCGATTCCATCGCGATCGGGATGCCGACGTACAACCGCGGGGCGCGCATCCGCGAGACACTCGACGCGATCGCGCAGATGGACAACCCAGACGGTCGCATCTCGCGCCTGCTGATCATCGACAACAACTCCACCGACGACACGCCAGAGCACATCGACGCCTTCATCGCCTCGAACCCTCCGATCCCGACCTTCCGCATCGTCGAAACCAACCAGGGCGAGCGGTTCGCCAGGCTCCGGTTCTTCGCCGAGACCGACGAGCCCATCGCGGCCATGCTCGACGACGACGTCATCCCCGACCGCGCGTGGGCGCGCGTCATCCTCGAGGCGATGGACGCGGACCCGAAGATCGGGGCCGTTGGGAGCAGGGTGAGGCTCAGGTTCGCGTCGCCCCCGAACGCGCGGGCGCTGGCGTGTGCGCCGATGCTCGCCCAGCAGGACTTCGGCGACGAGCCGCACGTCCTGGACGACCCCGGCCACTACCTGGTCGGTGCGGCCTTCGCGGTCCGTCGCGAGGCGATGGACGCGTCCGGCTGGATCGACGCCGGCACGCACGTCGGTCGTGCAGGCGGTGCGCTGACTTCGGGCAACGACTCCGAGCTGTTCGTCCTTGCACGCCAGGCGGGCTGGAAGCTCTGGTACGACCCGCGGGCCGAGGTCCAGCACCTGATCCCCGACGAGCGTCAGGAGATGGCGTACCTCAAGCGACTCGCCTACGCGATTGCCCTCGCCGAGCCGCGCATCAAGTGGCTCGCCCACGGCAAGCCCGGCCCGGAGTGGATCGCCAAACACGCGGCTCGCGCGGTGAGCAAGCGCCGGCGCACGCTGCTGACCGAGGTGCGCCCATCTCGCCGCGTCCTGCGACTCGCCGAGCGAACCGGTCGGCGTGATGGGTGGCTCGAGCTGCAGCGCGAGCAGGGGGGGACGGCGTGAGTCCTCTCGGGTGGGTCATCGTCGGTGTGCTCGCGATCGCCCTCGGCGTGCTTTGGCACCAGAGCGAGCAGCGCCACAAGCGCGCCAAACGCCGCCTCGCCCGCGCCGAGAACGCCATCGGCGAACTGCTGCGCACACGCCGGCGCACGTACGAGCACGCGGCCGACCTGCGTGTGCGCACGGGCGGCGCCACCCCGCGTCTGCCCGTTGAGTTCCTCTCCCAGCACGGCGAGGACTGCTTCCTGTGGGACCTCTTCGAGGGCTCGCTCAGTGGGCGCTTCATCGAGGTCGGCGCGTTCGACGGGCGCTACATCTCGGCCAGCTACGCGCTCGAGTCCGTGGGCTGGCAGGGCGTGCTGATCGAGCCGCTCCCGCACCTGGCCGACAAGTGCCGCCAGGCACGCCCGGGCTCGACGGTCGTCCAGGCCGCGGCCTCGAAACGCGGTTCATCCGGCGAAGCGACGTTCACGGAGATCGTCGGCTCGCTCGACGCCCACAGCGCCTCGTTCCTCGAGTCTGCCGACGCACGCGACGACATCCCGGACCTTGGCGGCGAGCGCCGCAGGGTCCAGGTCAGGCTCTCGTTCATGGACGAGATCCTCGATGAAGCCGGCGCCTCGAGCCCGATCGACGTGGCGATCATCGACGTCGAGGGCGCAGAGGCGGACCTGATCCACGGCTTCGACCTCGACCGGTGGGGCGTGCGCGTGATCGTGATCGAGGATTTCTCGGAGGCTGCCGGGCGCCCGCTCATGAAGCTGCTGACCGGGCTCGGCTACGAGCACGTCCACCGCATGGGGCACAACGACGTGTACGTGCGCACGAGCGATGCCTCCCTGCTCGCCCGAGCGAAGCTGATCACCCGTCGTCCGTTGCTCTAGGCGGCTCGGGTTCCGCGCCCCGGGCTGGCGTCTCACCGCGCCGGATCACGATCCCGACCGGCGCACCCGCATCGGTATCGAGCGGCTCGATCTGTGTGCCCGGTGCGCCGAAGGCCTCCGGACAGAGCGAACGCGCAAGGTCGACATGCTCGTCGACCGGCGCGCCGAGCGCAAGCACCAGGAAGCCACCCGGCGCGATCACGCGCCAGGATTCGCGCACCATCGAGCCCAATCCCTCGTCCGGGCCGAGGTCCGTGATCAGCACTGCCCCGTCGAACGCCCCGTCCGCCTCCCATTCGAGCGCCTCGGCATCCGCGTGCTCGATCGCCAGGTTCGGCGCGAGGTCCGGCCCCGTGTAGCGTTTGGCTGCGTAGTGGGCGCTCTCATCGTCCGGCTCGAGCGCGACGACCCCCCCGGAGGGTCCGACCATACGCGAGAGCTCGGCCGGCCCGTATCCCGTGCCGCAGCGCGGGTTGAGGATGCGCATGCCGGGCCGAACGAGGTGGTCGATCGCGCGGTACGCGGGCAGCAGGCGCGGGCCCGTCAGATCGGCGAAGTGCCGGTGCTCCGTCGCGTGGATCAGGAGCTTCTCGCGATCGGGGAAGGTGACGCGGAACTCCTTCTCACCCGGCCCGCGCGGCGCGAGCGCACGACCCAGGCGCACCGGCGAGGTCTCCTTGTAGTACGCGTGCTCCACGCGGAAACCACGCCGGATCCTCAGCGCGCGGCGCAGCGCGTGCATCGACCCCCAGAGGAGCCGCGCTGTCCGCCCGGGAGGGGGTGGGCCTGCAACGGGATCGGGAAGACCGGAGCGAACCATGTCTGGTTACGTGACAGGGAAGAGCGTCGGCGGGGTGCCCGGGCCCGGCTCGCGCACGCGTGTCCTGGGCGCCAGCACGCGCTGCACGACGCCGATCTCGACCCAACGCGTCGGCTCATCCTGGCTCGAGAGTGTCAGCGCGTAGTCCGCTCCCTGGTGCGCGTGCCGCGCGACCTCGGGGGCGTTGCACTCCTGCGACAGGTGCAGCAGCACCACGTGCTCGCGCGGCTCGATCCTCCGCACGGCATCCGCGCACTCCTCGTTGCTCAGATGCCCCGCGCCCGCCATGATCCGGCGCTTGAGGTAGTCCGGACGACCCGAACGCATCTGCAAGCGAGGGCAGTAGTTCGACTCGATCGCCAGCACGTCGACGCCGCCCAGCATCTCGATCAGGTCCGGTCCGACGCGCCCGAGGTCGGTCGCAAACCCGAGCGACGCTCGTTCAGCCTCGCTCCCGAGCTCCATCCTGAACGCCGCCACGCCCAGTTCGTCATGCGGGAGCAGCGCCGGTCGAACCCCGATGCCGCAGTCGAGCTCGAACGGGAGCGCGGAGTCGAACTTGCGCATGCGCCAGCCGCCGCCGGCCAGTCGCGAGGCGCGTCCCATGTGACGCCGGTGCACGTGCAGCGTTGCGCCGGCAGTGCGTACGCCGCTGCCGCCGATCGGGCGCTTGCCCCATCCGGCGTTGCAGTGGTCGTGATCGAGGTGCGTCAGGACGACGTCGGTGACGTTGGCCGGATCCAGCCCGAGTGCATCGAGTTCCTTCTCGGTGCGTCGTGGGCTCAGCCCCAGGTCGATCAGGATCAGGGTCCCGTTGCCCGGGTCGAGGACCGAGCAGTTCCCGCCCGATCCGCTGGCCAGGACGCACAGGCGTGGTCGGACCGTGTCGTCATGCCGGTCTTCCGTGACGTGCATGGGCGGAGTCTACCTCCGGGCGAGCGGGGTGGGGACGAACGCGGGAGGGGGGGTGTCAGGCGTCGTCGGCGTCCTGTTCAGCCATCGCCTTGGTTCCCCGCATCCCTCGCCCGCCGAGCCCGGGCGCGATGCCGCGTTCCGTTGTGCGCACGAAGTCGGCGAGCTCCGCCACCGGAGGGCACCCGTCGCTGAGATCATCGAGGATCTCGATGATCCTGGGGCGCGGGAGCGGCTCACGCAGCGCGGCGCGGAAGGC
>JANQQG010000162.1 GCA_028285065.1 Phycisphaerales bacterium | reverse complement strand
CCATTCCAGCCCCCTCCCCTCGAGCGGAATGAAACGGCGGCGGGCCATGGTTCGTATGGCAGCGTGATGACCAGACGAGGCTCCATCCGGTTCCGATTCGGCCTCGCGGGCTGGGTGTACGTCTTCGTGACGCTGTTCCTCACGGTCGGTGCGTTCAACAGCCAGAACAACCTGCTGTTCTGGGCGAGCGGGGCGGCGTTCAGCATCTTGCTCGTATCGGGCATCATCAACAACGCGATGCTGCTGGGAGCGAGCATCGATCGTTTCAGCGTCGGGCAGGCGAGCGTTGGCGAGCCGCTGACACTGAGGTACCGCGTTTCCAACACGAACCGGTTCCTGCCGGGGTTTGCGATCGGGATCGAAGAGCTTGGGGCGCAGTCGGCCAAGCGTCGCAAGCGCCGCGCCCGTTCTGGGGACATCTGGTGGGAGGGGGACGCGTTCGCGTTCATCCCGCACTTGGGACCTCGGCAGACGACGTGGTGCGAGGCCCGGGTCGTCCCGCTGCGCCGGGGCGTGTACTGGCTTGACGGGATCGACATCGGGAGCCGCTTCCCGTTCGGGATTCTGCGTCGGGCCATTCGGATCGAGAACCGTCGGGAGGTGGTGGTGATGCCGCGTGCGACGGCGGTTGATCCGGCGCTGTTCCGGGCGGGGTCGCGTCAGGCGTTGGAGTCGCCCTCGGCGTCGCGTCTGGTCGGCGGGAACGAGGAGTACTACGCGTTGCCGGAGAACGTGGCGGGGGATAGCTTGCGCCGGATCGCGTGGCGTGCGAGCGCCCGGCGGGACGAGTTGGTGGTTCGCGAGCACCTTGCGCCTGAGCCGCGGACCATCTGGGTCGTGCTTGCGCTCGGTGCCGAGGCCGACGAGGAGAGCGACGAGCGGACGATCGAGCAGGCGGCGGGCGTGATCACGCATGCGGACGAGCAGGGGCGGCGCGTGGGTCTTGCGATCGGCGGGACGTCCGTGGTGCGGGCGCCGGCGTTTGGACCGCGGAACCGGCAGCGCCTGCTGCGCGAGCTTGGGCGGCTGGAACTGGGGGAGGTCGATCGTGCTCGGGCGCGCGAGCTGCCCGAGTTGGTCGCACGTTCGCGTGCCCGGCCGATCATCGTCTCGCCCGAGGCCATCGAGGCGCACGAGGAGCGTGGCGAGGTGGAGCAGGCGGGACGTCTCAACGGGGTTGGGCACGCATGAACGCCGCGACGCGCTTCAACACCGCGCTGTGCCGCACCGCGCTGCTCGCGATGCTGGCGTACTGCCTTGGCGAGACGCCTCCCCGTATCGGGCTCGCGCTGCTGGCATCGACGCTGGTGTTGGTCGCGTGGCTTGGCGGGCGGTCGGGTCGTCCGGCGACGCTGCCGCGGGTCTGGGTGAACTTGCTCGTTCTGGGCGTGATGGTCCGAGCGGGGGCGGGCGTGATCGGTGCGGGCGGTCAGCCGCTGGTGTCGGAGCTGGCGGAGCTGCTGGTGCTGATCCTGACGATCAAGCTGTTCGACCGTCGGACGCCGCGCGACGAGGCGCAGGCGCTGACGATGAGCATCTTCCTTGCCATCGGCGCGGTGCTGACGAGCGTGTCGATCCTGGTTGGCACGCTGCTCTTGGTGTTCTGCGTGTCGGCGGTGCTGGCGACGATGTTGTTCCACATCCACGCGGGCGCGGTGCGTGCGCGTGAGGCGGCTGGAGCGGCGGAGCAGCGTGAGTCGGCCCCGTCCGTCCGTTCGCGCACGCCGACGGCCCATTTCCGACGCGTCGCGGGGACCGCGATCGCCGGGGTGTTCGTCCTGAGCACGGCGGCGTTCATCCTTACGCCACGCGGGATGTTCCAGAACGTGCTCGGGCGGTTCGGGCAGGTCGCGGGCACCCAGATCGGCTACTCGGATGAGGTGAGCCTCGGCGTGACGGGCGCTGGGCGCCTGGGCGAGGGCTCGACCCGCCCGGTGATGGACGTCGAGGTGCTCGACGAGCAGGGGCGGAACATCGGGAGCCCGTTCCGCAGTTGGCGTCTTCGCGGCTCGACCGGGAACGCGTACATCCAAGGGCGCTGGTCGCAGGCAGAGCCGTCCGATCCGCGTTCGGAACGCGTCGGTCCGTCGGCGTTGACCGAGCTCGGCGAGCGCGGGAACGGGGGCTACCGCGACCTGCGCTTCACCGTGCACCGGGACGCGCGGCGGCTTCCCGTGTTCGCTCCGTGGCGTCCGATCGCGCTCTTGACCGGGGAGAACGCCGAGGTCGATGTGCTCGATGACCTGACGATGCGCCGAACCAAGGGCCAGGAGGTCCGCGACTACACCGTCCGGGTCTCGCTCGCGCTCGGGGTGCCGACGACGCCAAGCGGGTACACACAGGAGTTCTCCGAGCCGATCGTCGAGCTCGCCAGGGAGATCCTCGACGAGGCGGGGGTGCCGTTCTTCGCGTTCGACCGGACGGAGCAGCAGAACCGGCTTGCGGCGCGTGCGATCGAGCGGTATCTGCAGCGGACGTATCAGTACACGCTCGATCTCAATGCTCCGCGGGACGGCGAGGATCCGATCGAGATGTTCCTGTTCCGCACGCGACAGGGGCACTGCGAGTACTTCGCGTCGGCGATGACAGCGCTGTGCCACAGCGCGAGCATCCCCGCGCGCGTGGTCGCGGGCTACCTGGCCAGCGAGTTCAGCCGATCGAGTGGGCGGTACATCGTCCGCGAGTCACAGGCCCACGCATGGGTCGAGGTGGAGCTCGCGCCCGGTCAGTGGACGAGCTTCGATCCGTCGCCGGCGGCCGAGGTCGCGGCGCTGCATCAGCCGGAGCTGGGGCTGTTCGGTCGGCTGCGTCGGTGGTACGAGGCGATCGAGCTGCGCTGGGCGGTCTCGGTCATCGGGTTCGACCGCGACCGGCAGGCCGAGCTCTTCGGGATGGCGCAGGCGAACAAGCCCGGGGAAGACTCGGGTCTGGTCGGCGTGTACCGGCGTCTGCGTGATCGGCTGTCGGGCGGGGACGGCACGGGCGGGGTATCGGGGCTGGCGCTTGCGCGTGCGATCGCGACGTTGATCCTGGTGGTGATCGGACTGGGATTGCTCGTGCGGTTGATCCGTCGGCGATTGGCCCTGCGTCGACCGCGATCGCGGTCGGGCGTGCCTCGCGGCGCAGAGTTCTACGGACGCCTGCTGCGCGTCCTGGACAAGGCCGACATCCCGAAGCCCGAGGACAGCCCGATCCTGAGCCACGTGCGGCGCAACGCCCCGCGCCTGGGCGGGCAGGCGCGCGTCGCGGAGGACCTTGCGGCCCTGTACTACCGGGCGCGCTTCGGGGGGCGTCCCGTGACGGATGCCGAACGAGCCCGCGCGCAGGAGCAGGTCCGAGAACTCGAGGCCGCCCTGGGGAGCGGGCGCTGACCGGACAGACCGGCACCACCCCATCCTGTCCGCCCCCCGCGCCGGCCCCCGCCCCCCCCGACTCAAGCGGGGGAACGAACCTGCCGAACCTCACCATGGACAGCGTGCGGGCGCGCCTGTCTCTGGCACCGCGCCCGCCCGCAAGCCCCCCGCTCGCCCCCGCCCCCTCCCGCTCCCCCACGACCGAAGGGAAGATCTTGCCGGCTTCACGATCCAGGACGGACAACTGGCGACGTTCCCTGCAGCAGATCAGCGAGCGCAATGGCTCGCTCGAGATCAGCATCCGGCGGGCGGACGACGAAGAGGGGGCCGACCTGGTCTGGCGTGTTCGCCTGCTCGGGGTGAATGACAACGAGATCGCGGTGGAGCCCCCGGCGGCTTTCGGTCAGAGCCTCGAACTGCTCAACGGGACGGAGCTCGTCGCGGCGATGTCGATCGGGCAGAACCGGTGGATGTTCGAGACGCGGACGCTGGGCGTGCGTGTTGCACGCGATTCGCGCGGGTGCGATCGGTCTCAGCTGCTGCTGGCGCCACCGACGCGCGTCGAGCGGTGCAGCCGACGCAGCTTCTACCGGATGTCGACGGCGAAGCTGAGCCTTGCGCCGGTCGAGTGCTGGCCACTGCTCGACCCAACGAGTGCGGCGCCGGCGGAGGCCGCGAACCGAACGAGGATCCTGGACCTGCTTCAGGAGCGTCATGGGAACGGGACGGGCGAGCCTCCGGCGGCGGAGATCGACGCGTCGTCGGTGCTGCTTCCGGACGTGGGCCCGCGCTTTGGCGCGCGACTGGCCAACATCAGCGGCGGCGGGCTCGGCCTGGTGGTCGATCCGTCGGAGCGTTCGGGCATCGAGCAGCGCCCGTTCATCTGGCTGCGTCTGGACCTGCGTCCGGAGGTGCCGGCGCCGGTCGCGGTGACCGGGCGCATCGCGCACACGCACATCGACTCGGCGCAGAACCTCTACGCCGGCATCGCGTTCGAGTTCGCGTTCCACAAGGCCCACCGGGCCTTCATGGCGGAACTCATGCACGCGTATCTGTCGTTGCTGCAGCGTCGTCAGCACCAAGACAGCGCCAAGCGCGCGGCCTGACGCTCGCTGGTCCGACCCAACTCAACGGAAGTCGTTGAAGTAGCCCTCGGGCGACTCGAGGACGTATGCGCGCACGCGTCCGCTCTCGGAACGGAGGAGCACGGGGTTGTCGGCGCTGTTGAGCGTCGCGCGCATGAAGCCACCCCCGGATGCGATGTCCTTGAAGCGTGCAGCGGGGGAGAAGATCTCGCCCGGGCGCCCGTCGCCGGTGAGTTCGAAGCGTCCGCTGGAGTCGGGCCCGACCTGGTACATGATCGAGCCGGATCCGGAGACCAGGGTGACGGGGGCGGTCATGGGCCGATCGGTGCGCACGATGATGGAGCCGCGCGCGACGGTGGAGTCGAGGCTCTGGATGTTGAGGAGGCCTTCGACACCGGAGGTGAGCACCTGGCCGCCGCGGTTCTCGATGCGGACGTGGTTGAGTCGCGGGGCGCGGACGATGACGTGGGCGTGGGTCTGGTCGACCTCGTCCCATCCGCTGGTGGTCTCGACGATGACACGGTTCCAGCCGTCGGACTTGTCGAAGCTGACGGCCGCGTCGACCTCGCGGCTGGCGAAGCGGCGCTGCTCGTTGCCGACGGCGGGAGCCCCGAATCCGGTGACCTCGACCTCGATGGTCTCGTCGCGGTCTTCGGCGATGACCTCGACGGTGCCGTGGAAGTTGCGGACGACGACCTCGACGGGCTGCTGCAGTGGGAAGCCCAACTCGATAGTGCGTTCCATGAGTGCGCGTTCGTGGGAGCATCCGCCCAGGGCGATGGCGCCCAGGATCAGGAGCATGCCCAGCAGGCCGGTTCGGATTCTGCACGGTGCCATCCGGATCTCCTCGGTCCCCCCCCATTCTCGTCCGTTCCCGCCCATGGGGCCCGATCAGGGTATCGGTCGTTCGGCGGCGGTGGTTCGCCTCGTCCGACACTGTGGAGGTGATCGGTCGACAAATGTGTGCGGGCTCTAATAAACTCCGCTGCCCTGGGCGCGTGTACGTCCTGGGTGTTCCCGGACCCGCCCGAGCTTCGGCGGGCCGTTCAGAGCGCCGGACTCCTCTTGCGAGGGGGTCGGCGCCCGTGCCCAGGCGGGCGCGGATAGATCGATGACCTGGCAGCCTTCTCGATGGCGATACGAATCGAGTTCGTCCCTTTTCCTTGCTCGCACCTGCGCGCGGGCGTCGTGACGAAGCATGCACGCGGACGCTGCGCGTCTGCGAACGGTCGATCACACTGAACGAGCCCCCTTGCCCGGACATGACGGGAGCGTTTCGCCCCTGAACGCCCGCCCGGCGCCACCGACGGCGCACGGCAAGGAGGTCGGCTGCATGCTCGGCCCTGACACAATCATCACGCTCGGGATCAGCGGGACGCTGGCCGGCGTCCTCGGCGCGGTCGCCGGCCTCGTGATCGGTGCGGGCGTCGGCGTCTTCGTCTACGCGAAGCAGACCGGGCGCACGCTGGCTCGGGCGCGTGACGAGGCGAAGTCGATCGAGGACACCGCGAAGCGCGACGCCGAGACGGCCCGGAAGCAGGCTGAACTCGAGGCCGATAAGGCCGCACTCGAGCGCAAGACGAAACTGGATGCCGAGGTCGAGGAAACCCGGAAGGAGCTCCGCGAGACGGAGCGGCGTCTGGGCAAGCGCGAGGACATGCTCGACAAGAAGCTCGAGACCCTCGGGACGAAGGAGGATCGGCTCGCGAAGGTCTCCGACGAGCTCGACGCGAAGCACGCCGAGGTCGATGCCGCGAAGGCGGAGGTCGACGACGTGCTGGACAGGCAGAAGCACAAGCTGCTGGAGATCACGAACCTGACGGAGGACGAGGCTCGGAGCCAGGTGCTGACGCGCGTGGAGGAGGAGTCTCGTCACGAGCTGGCGAAGGTGGTCCGCAAGTGCGTCGAGGACGCCGAGGAGGAGGCCAAGGAGAAGGCCCGCGAGATCACGCTGCTGGCTGTTCAGCGGTACGCAACGGAGCACACGGCCGAGAGCACGGTCCGGGCGGTGGAGATCCCGTCGGACGACATGAAGGGGCGGATCATCGGTCGCGAGGGCCGGAACATCCGCGCGATCGAGAAGGCGACGGGCGTCGACATCATCGTCGATGACACGCCGGGCGTGATCGTGGTGTCGTGCTTCGACAAGATCCGCCAGGCGGTCGCGGTCGAGTCGCTGAATCGTCTCATCGCCGATGGTCGTCTGCACCCGACGCGGATCGAGGAGATCGTCGAGAAGGTCAAGAAGGAGTTCGACGAGCGCGTCGTGCACGAGGGCAAGCAGGCTGCGCTGGAGGTGAACCTGCGCGGGATGCACCCGAAGATCGTGGAGGCGATGGGCAAGCTGCACTTCCGCACGAGCTACGGGCAGAACGTGCTGCGTCACTCGATCGAGGTCGCGTACCTCTCGCAGCTGATCGCCGATCAACTTGGGCTGAATGGAACGCTGGCGCGACGGTGCGGGTTCCTGCACGACATCGGCAAGGCGATGGACCACGAGATGGAGGGCGGGCACCCGAAGATCGGGATGGACTTCGCCAAGCAGTACGGCGAGAAGAAGGAGGCCGTGCTCAACGCCATCGGTGGTCACCACGCGGACATCCCGTCGACGACGTTCTACACGCCGATCGTGATGGCCGCGGATGCGGTGAGTTCGGCGCGTCCTGGTGCGCGTCGCGAGTCGATGGAGCGGTATATCCAGCGGTTGAACCAGTTGCAGGACATCGCGCTGAGCATGAAGGGCGTCGACGAGGCGTACGCGATCCAGGCGGGTCGCGAGGTGCGCGTGATGGTGGATGCCAAGCGCGTGACCGATGACGACGCGCACCTGATCGCCTTCGAGGTCGCCAAGAAAGTCAGTGAAGAGATGACGTTCCCCGGTGAGATCCGCGTGACGGTGCTTCGTGAGACGAGGGCCGTGGAGTTCGCGAGGTAGCGAGCTCGCAACCGACGTCGACACGCTCGGAACAACCAAGCATGCCCGCAAGCGCCATTCGAGCCTGCCATGCCTGCGGCCTCGCTCAACGCGTTGGCGAGGTGCCGGCGAAGCATGTCGCGCGCTGCTCTCGCTGCGGAGATGTTGTAGCTCATGCCAAACGGCCGAAGAGCGCGAGCACGTGCTGCGCGATCACGCTCGCGGCGCTGATCTTGTACCCGGCCGCGATGGTGTTGCCGGTGTTGGAGGTCGAGCGGTTCGGGCACGCGACGCAGAGCACGATCGTGGGCGGGGCGCGGGAGCTGATCGCGGATGGGTCGATCGTGATCGGTCTGGTGATCCTGCTGTTCTCGGTGGTGGTGCCGCTGGCGAAGCTGCTGGGGATGTTCTTGTTGTGCGCGGGGCAGGCGGCGATGTCGGGGCGGCATCGTGCGGTGACGTACCGGGCGCTCGAGTGGATCGGCAAGTGGGGCATGATCGACGTGCTGCTGGTCGCGACGCTGGTGGCGGCGGTGAAGCTCGGTGACCTAATGGAGGTGACGGCCGGGCCGGGCGCGATCGCGTTTACGGCGGTCGTGCTGCTCAGCATGCTGGCGACGGCGGTGTTCGATCCCGCGTCGATCTGGGAAGAGTCCGAGTCTGGAGCCCGTGCATGAGCGAGCAAGCCGAACTGCCGAAGGCAAAGATCGTTCCCGCGAACCGCTGGTTGACGTGGGCGTGGCTGATCCCGGTCGCGGCGATCGGAGCCGCGGCGTGGCTGGTGTACGCGGGGATGCAGGAGCGCGGGATCCGCGTGACGATCGAGTTCCAGGCGGGCAACGGGATCGAGCCGGACGACCCGATCATCTACCGGGGCGTCGAGGTGGGGTACGTGCGCCAGGTTTCTCTCACGCGCGACCTTGACGGGGTGGACGTCGTCGCGGAGCTTCGGAGGGATGCGGCGCCTCTGGCCGTGGAGGGGACGGCGTTCTGGGTCGTTCATCCTGAGGTGAGCCTTCGGAGGATCAGCGGCCTGGAGACGCTGCTCGGGCCGCGCTACATCGGGGTGTCTCCTGGTGATGGTCGCGCGAAGCGCCGGTTCATCGGGCACGAGGTTGCGCCGGTTCTCGAGCAGGAGGAGGGCGCCGAGGGGACCGGGCTGCGCCTGGTGCTGGAGGCGGAGCGCCCGGGGTCGCTGACGCTGGGCGCACCGGTGACGTACCGGGAGATCGCGATCGGGTGGGTGACCGGTATCCAGATGAAGCAGGATGCGACGGGGGTCGACATCGGCGTGTGGATCCAGCCTCGCTATGCGCCGCTGATTCGCGACAACTCACGGTTCTGGAATGTCAGCGGCGTGGACGTGACGTTCGGGCTTGGTGGGCTGAAGCTGGACGCGGAGAGCCTCGAGACGGTGCTGACCGGGGGGATTGCGGTGGCGACGCCGGACAAGCCGGGCGAGCGGGTGATCCGCGGGACGCGGTTCGAGCTTGCGCCGGAGCCGAAGGACTCGTGGCTGGGGTGGGCCCCGGCGATTGATCTGGGCCCGCCGGAGCAGGCGCCTGGGGCGATGCCGCTGCCGCCGGAGCCGGGGGAGTAGCGTCTTCTCTATCGGGCATGAGCGGCGGGCACCCGGCACCCAAGCTCCCGAGCGAGCCCCCCCACCTCGGCGGGTCGATCCTCGCCCCAACGACGGAGAAGCACCGTTGGAGGCACCGGAGTACCGCTCCGAAGGTATCCCCACCGCATCACATCATCCGAAATCCGCTGGGTCCAGGCCCGAGCTACGGCTCCATGTATCCCAACACTTCGCTCGAGCGCGCGCATCATCCCGCGGATCCGAATGGCCTTTCGATCTGCCGCATGACCATTCCGCAGGGTGACGCCCCGCCTCCACTCGCCCGTGCCCTTGATCCAAACGCCATACTCCACCACATGGCTCGCCAGTTCGGACGAGCGCCACTCGCGACTAGCCAAGCGTTCATGTGAGACGTACACAGCGTCTAGGCCGCTCCGCCGCCATGTGGTACCTGGCCCAATACAAAGCACGTCCGTGTCGGAATCGACTCTCGCACAGCCTGCGGCACGAGAGCCAAAGAGAACGAGTTCGGTGCAGTCATGGACCGCCGTCTCGAAACAAAGACCGGCCTCAGCAAAGGCAGCGGCGACTCGTCCGATGCCGCTCACTCCAGAGCCTCCAGACACGCCTTGAGCTCGTTCTTGAGCTCGACAACCACACCCTGCACCTTCTTACGTTCCGGCGGCTCGTCATACGACCATTCCGCCATCACTGACTCGAACGCGGCTGCGGCGTCGAGAACGCTCTTTCTGGCATCGTCGTCGGGCAAAATGACCTCGAGGGCTTCGAAGAGCCCGATGTTGTCATCGTCGAGACTCTCGCGCAACATCGCGACAACCTCATCTACCGCCATCTCGACATCAAACACCTCATCATCACACGACACTTCCTCGGGGATCTCGTCGACTACTTTGAGGAGTTCCCCGATGGTGTCCGGATCGAGTCTGTGCTCGTCTGCCTCATGTGACCTAGCTTCACCCACTAGATGCTCCTCAGATTCGCAGGTTGCCACAGACACTGGCTCGGTCGGATCGTCCACTACTCCATCATCGCACAGCGCAACAATACCGAGAACGACAATGACAAGAACAGTGCCACCAAAGAGCAGATGCGAGGACTTCTCGCAGAGGAACACGACGGCGCCTTGCCAGCCACCCTC
Organism: Phycisphaerales bacterium; assembly: GCA_028285065.1. Lineage (GTDB taxonomy): Bacteria > Planctomycetota > Phycisphaerae > Phycisphaerales > UBA1924 > JANQQG01. Next base: position 6,615 of record JANQQG010000162.1, on the reverse strand, counting down.
GACTTCTTGCACACGACTACGGCGAGCGACCTGAGGTAGCGACGAGCGCATGGCCCCCCGCCCTGCACTGCGCACGAACACGCGTTCTAGTTCCTGACATCGCTTGCCATATCGGTGGCCGCGAAGTGCCTGGTCATGTTCGAGTATCCACATCAGGACGGTGAAAGGCAGGAACCACCAGACCAGACTCAGAGACGCGTCTGATGCTTGGATCCCGACCAACCCAACGAAGACAAACGAGATGACCCACCCTCTGATCTGGAACTTGAAGGCTCCGATCCTGTCGATCTTGCCCTGAAGGAGCGAGTACTCGTCCCATGTCCGGTCGAAGGCTTGCTTTCCCCTGGTCGGCTCCGCCATCCTCCCACTCTAACGACCTCACGGCATCAGGCCCAGGCAGAGCTACGCCCCGGGGTCGGCGGCACTACCATTCCCGCTATGACCGATGAGAACCAGACGCGGATCGAGCGTGACTCGATGGGTGAGATGGAAGTTCCCGCTGACGTCCTGTACGGGGCGTCGACGCAGCGGGCGGTCGAGAACTTCCCGGTCTCCGGGCGGGCGATGCCCGATCAGTTGATCCGCGCGTACGCGATGCTCAAGGCGTCGTGCGCGGTGGTCAACGAGAAGCTCGGGAAGCTCGACGCGAAGCGGTCGGCCGCGATCGTCGAGGCGTGCAACGAGATCATCGACGGGCTGCCGGCGTTCGGCGGGCTCGAGCGGCATTTCCCGGTCGACGTTTTCCAGACGGGGAGCGGGACGAGCACGAACATGAATGCCAACGAGGTCGTCGCGAACCTCGTGTGCGTGCGCCACCACCAGCCGATCGGCTCGTCGAAGGACAGCGCCTGGATCGAGAAGGGCGGGGTGCACCCCAACGACCACGTGAACATGGGGCAGTCGTCGAACGACACGTTCCCGACGGCGATGAACGTGGCGGCCGCGATCGAGATTCAGGACGAGCTGCTCCCGTCGGTGAGCGCGCTGGCGGCGGCGCTGGACGAGAAGGCGACGAAGTGGGACAGGGTCGTCAAGATCGGTCGCACGCACCTTCAGGACGCGACACCGATCCGGCTGGGACAGGAGTTCAGCGGGTATGCCGCGCAGATGCGACATGCGGAGGAGCGCCTGCACCGTTCGCTGCATGTGCTGAGCGAGCTGGCGATCGGTGGGACGGCGGTCGGCACCGGCATCAACACGCACAAGGACTTCGGTCCCGGCGTTGCGGCCGAGCTCGGTCGGCGCACGGGTGTTCATTTCCGCGAGGCGATGAACCACTTCGAGGCGCAGCACACGCGCGATGCGGCCGTGGGCGCGAGCGCGAACCTGCGGACGATCGCGGTGAGCCTGTCGAAGATCGCGCACGACATCCGCCTGCTTGGCTCGGGCCCGCGCTGCGGCGTGGGCGAGCTTCGGCTGCCGGCGGTCCAGCCGGGCTCATCGATCATGCCGGGGAAGGTGAACCCGGTGATCTGCGAGAGCGTGGTGCAGGTGTGCTGCCAGGCGGTCGGCAACGACACTGCCATCACGATCGGCGGGTTCGGCGGGGTTGGCAGCCTGCTGGACCTGAACGTCGCGATGCCGATGATCGCAACCAACCTGCTGGACACGATCAAGATCTTGACGCACGCGTGCCAGATCCTGCGGACGAAGGTGATCGAGCCGCTGGAGGCGGACGAGGCGCGGTGCAACGAGCTGATCGAGGGTTCGCTTGCGATGGTGACGTCGCTGGTGCCGGTGATCGGCTACGACAAGAGCGCGGAGATCGCGAAGCGCGCGTTCGCGGAGGGCAAGACGGTGCGTCAGTTGCTGCTCGAGGACAAGGTGCTCAGTGAAGCCGAGATCAACGAGCACTTGGATCCGTTTTCGATGACGGAGCGGGAGGGGTAGGCCCTACTACTTCTTCTTCGTCGTCGCCTTCGCCGGCAGCGTCTTCGCGTACGCGTAGCACGCCTTGAAGCGTTTGGTCATGGCGGCGGTGCGCTTGAGGTCGGCGAGGGGGAAGAGGGCGTAGTCCTTCATCACGGTGTTGTACTGGATGCAGACGTCGGCCTGGCCCTTGTCGAGGAGGGCTTGGCGTTCGTCTTTGGCCATGCGCAGTGCGATCCCGCCTTCTTCGGTGAGGAAGCTGAACATGTTGCCGTTGACGGAGGTGTAGGCGGAGGCTGCGCCCTTGCGCTCGACGCCTGGGATTGCGGCGAGGACCTTGTCGAAGGCGGTGACGGCCTCGGGGGGGATGCGCGAGGCGGACTTCGACTTGGGGCGGGGTTTCTTGGTGGTCTTGGTTGTCTTCTTCTTGGTGGCCGGCTGCTTCGCGGCCTTGCGCGTGGTCTTCTTGGTCGCGGCCTTCTTGGCGGTCTTCTTCTTGGACGTCTTCTTGGCGACCTTGCGCGTCGTCCTCTTGGCGACGCGCTTCTTCGCGGTCTTCTTGGCTGCCTTCGTGGCGGCCGGCTTCTTCCTGGACGTCTTCTTCTTGCTCGCGACCTTCTTGCTCACGCGTGGTCCTCCGCTGCGCTAGCCGTTCTTGGACTCGAAGTCCTTCATGAAGTCGGCGAGTGCCTTGCAGCCGGCCTCGGGGAATGCGTTGTAGATGGAGGCGCGCATGCCGCCGGTTGAGCGGTGGCCCTTGAGGGTCTTCATGCCGCGGGCGCCGGCCTCTTCGAGGAACTTGGCGTCGAGCTCGGGCGTGGGGCAGCGGAAGGTGACGTTCATCATCGAGCGGCAGTCCTTGCGGGCGTGGGGCTTGAAGAAGCTGCTCGCATCCAGGACGTCGTAGATGTGCTTGGCCTTGCGCTCGTTGCGCTCGGCCATGACGCCGAGGCCGCCCTCGGACATGATCCACTTGAACACGAGTCCGACGACGTAGATCGGGAAGACGGGGGGCGTGTTGTAGCGTGAGCCCTTGGCCGCGTGGACGGAGTAGTCGAGCATCTCGGGGAGCGTGCGCGGCTTGCGCTCGAGGAGGTCCTTGCGGATGATGACGACGGTGGTGCCTGCGGGGCCGAGGTTCTTCTGGGCGCCGGCGTAGACGACGCCGAAGGGGCTGACGTCGAAGGGCTTGGAGTAGATGTTGCTGGAGGCGTCGCAGACGACGAAGGCGTCGGGGTTCTTCGGCTTGGGGACGAAGGAGAACTCGGTGCCGTAGATCGTGTTGTTCGAGGTGTACTGGAGGTAGACGGCGTCGTCGGAGTGGTTGATCTCGGCGTCGGACATCGGGAGGTGGTCGTAGACGGAGGCCTGGCCGTCGAACGCGAGGTTGATGTCGCCGTAGAGGCGTGCGTTCTCGACGGAGTCCTCTGCCCACTTTCCGGTCTGGAGGTAGTCGGCGCGTGCGCCGTCGGGGAGCAGGTTGGCGGGGACCTGGTAGCACTGGGTTGTCGCGCCGCCCGTCAGGAAGAGCACGGCGTAGTCGTCGCCGATGTTGCCGACCTTGCGGCAGTCGGCCTCGGCCTCGGCGAAGATCCGGTCGACGACCTTGCCGCGATGGGAGTGCTCGAGCACGCCGATCCCGGAGCCGTCGATGTTCCAGCAATCGGCCTGGATCTGCTCGAGGACGCTCTCGGGGAGCACGCCGGGTCCGGCGCTGAAGTTGTACACGCGGTCCGTCGCGTTGTCCGTCTTGCTCGGTGCGGCGTGGGTCTGGGTCATCGTGTTCGCCTTGGTCAGTGGTGCGTCGGTCTGTATCGCGTGTGCGCGCGTGTATGTCTTGGTGTGCGTCAGTTGTTGACGCGGTGTTCGAACTGGCCGGTGTCGCGGAAGATGCGGACGATCCGGACGACTTCTTCGCCGACGGCGGACTGGGCCTGGTCGGTGGAGGCGCCGACGTGGTGGGTGCCGTAGACACCGGGCATCTCGAAGAGGCTGTTTGCCCAGGGTCCTTCCTTTGCGTCGGGCTCGAGTCGGTAGACGTCGAGGCCGGCGCGGATGCCCCTGTTGCGGACGGCGTCGGCGAGTGCGCCCTCGTCGACGATGGAGCCGCGGGAGGTGTTGATGAAGTACGCGCCTTCCTTCATGGCGTCGAAGAAGGCGGCGTCGCACATGCCTTCGCTCTGCGGGTTGGATGCGACGTGGACGGAAACGGCGTCGCAGACCTCGAGCATGCGGTAGAGGGCCTCGCGGCTCGAACCGCCGTACTGGACGCGGAGGTCCTCGGCGCGTGCCGGGGTCATGTTCAGCGAGTGGGCGATGACGCGCATGTCGAACGCGAGCGCACGGCGGACGACGGCTCGCCCGATCGCGCCGACGCCGACGATGCCGAGGGTGCGGCCCTTGAGGCCCGGCGCCTTGGCGAACTCAGCCTTGTTCCAGTGCCCCTCGCGGAGCTGCTTGGTCTGGTCTGGGATCCGGCGATCGCAGGCGATCAGCAGGCCCATGACGAGCTCTGCGACGGCGACCGCGTTGGTTCCGGGGCAGTTGCAGACGGCGACGGAACGCTCGGAGGCGAAGGCCGTGTCGATGGTGTCGTAGCCGGCGCCGGCCCGGATGACGAGCTTGAGGTCGGTCCCCGCCTCGATGGCCGAGCGTTGGACCTTGGTCGAGCGCACGATGAGGACTGCGGGGTTGAGGTCACTCATGGCCGCGGGGAGCGAATCGGGGTCGAGCGCGGGTTGCGAGACGACCTCGCATCCGAGCTTGGTGAGTCCCTCGCGGGCGTCGTCGTCGAGCTTGTCGGCAATCAGGACCTTCAAGGGCGCATCCTCCGGGATCGTGCGTCAGGCCCGATTGTACGCAAGTCCCACCCCATCGCTTGGCCCGGTGGTGGAAGGGGTCGATCAACGACAACGCCCCGGCACGAAGGCCGGGGCGTTGGTAGGGAACTCGATTGTGCCCGTGGGGGTTACGGGTTGCCGGTGTTGACCTCGGAGGCGTTGAAGTCGTTGCCGGCGAGGCCGCCGCGGGTCCACTGGAAGTAACCGTTGACGATGTCGAAGGCCGCGCCGGACTCGGTGGGCGCTTCGAAGGGGATCGTCGGTGAGTAGCGGACCTGGGTCGGGACGTTGACGGTCGGCTGGTTGGGGCGGAAGCCGACGTTGCAGTCCTGGGTGCGAACCTCACGGACGGAGGTGTCCCAGAACATGACGGGCTGGCGGGCGTCGGGGTACGCGTAGAACTTCTGCTCACCGAAGTGGCGCGACTGGAGGTCGAACATCGCGACCTTGTTGGAGGCGAAGAGCACCTCGTCGAGGCGACGCTTGCCGAGACGCGTGCCGGCGGGCACGAAGTACTGGTCGTGGGTGACGCCAGTCGTCTGGTAGATCGTGGGCGAACCGGAGCGCGCCCAGTCGGGGGAGTACGCGGCGGGGACGAACGCGTAGCTGGAGTAGTACGGGAGGTACGCACGGGCCGCGCCGCCCTGCGCCCACGGGGGCGTGACATCGGCGGGGAGTGCGGAGATGTTGGTGGCGAAGCGCTGCCACTCAAGCTGGTAGAAGTCCTCGGGGCTTGCCATCACGCGCTCGGGGAGCTTGTCGCTCATGAAGTCGTTGAGCACGAAGTGGTTCGCGATGACGTGCGGGATCCAGGAGCCGGTGGGGAACGTGGCGGCCGGGTTCGTTCCGGCGCCGACGCCCTTGCGGCGCAAGATGTCGGCGGCCTGGTTGGCAGCGGCCTGGATGTCGGAGCCGGCGGCGCGGAGATCGGCCCACTGGGAGGGCGAGATCCAGACGGTGCCGTTGGCGTTGCGCGACTTCCAGGTGTATGTCGCGATGCGGTCGTCGGCCTGAGCGCCGTAGCTGTGCATCGCGGTGGCGATCTGGTGCAGGTTCGCGTTGGTCACGGCCTTCCGGGCGACGCGCCGGGCCTCACCGAGGGCCGGGAGCAGAATGCCGACGAGCAGCGCGATGATCGCGATGACCACGAGCAGCTCGATGAGCGTGAATGCAGAGCTTCTCGACCTTGACAAACGGAGCATGGCTTCACCTCCAGACAGCCCAGCAGAACGCGGGCGTCACCTCTCCCCCATCGGTCGTACCCCAAGTTCTATAACAAAACGGAACATCCGTCCAGTCGCTTTTCTTCGAGCGCCAGTCAAGTCGCGATTCAACCCGGCGCGTTGATTCCAGCCCGTGGGACCGGTCTTGCTTGACGTCCGGTACCGCATCACAGTGCCTCCGCGAAAGCGGCCTGGCTCAGGAACCCCTCGATGTAGAGGGTTGCCTGGGGTGATGCAGCCCCATTTCGCCTTACACGATCCAAAAACGCCTGTGCATCGGCGCGGGTCAGGCGCGAGAGATCCTCGAAGGCCTCCAGTCCGCTCGCGGCCGGCGCAGGCCCCTCGCCCACCGGACCTTCAGGTCGGATTGGGGCTGGGGCGATTGGCGCGCGCGGGCGCTCGGATGCTGTTGTGATCGGATCGGGCGATGTGGCCGGTATCTCGGGGGGCGCGATGGCGTCAGCAGATCGCCGGGAGTCAGCGGCGACTTCCGCGGGCTCGGTCAGCGGCCAGAGCGCCCAGGCGGCGCCCGCGATGCCGGCGAGACCGAGACAGAGTGCGAGGATCAGCAGCCCGCCGAGGCGGCGTCGACGCGCCGGCTTCCGGCGGAGCATCGGCAGGTCCTCCCCGCTGGGGGCGGCACCGTCGGGAGCGGGTCCCGGCAGCGGCGGCTGCACGCCTGC
>JANQQG010000133.1 GCA_028285065.1 Phycisphaerales bacterium | reverse complement strand
GTGACGCGATCGACAGACACGGGCTGGACGCCTTCCGCAAGGCCGAACTCGACGCGCTCGCCACGGCCCTCGCATCCGCGGACGCATCGGTCATCGCATCCGGCGGCGGGGCGCCCACTGCACCGGGCGCAGCGGAACTGATTCGCACTGCGCACGCGACAACACACGTCGTCTACCTTCGCGCGGATCCGGCGCATCTGTCGATCCGCCTGAGCGCCGAGGGCGGCGCGCACCGCCCCTCGCTCTCCGGCAAGCCGGTCGATCAAGAGATCTTCGATCAGTTCAGCGAACGGGATGCGCTCTACCGCGAACTCGCCGATCGCGTCATCGAGGTCGAAGGACGAACGCCCGACCAGATCGCGAGCGACATCGCCGATCAGCCCGCGTAGACCGAACGATCCGCCTCACGCACCGCACGGCAGAACGCATCGATCAACGCCGGATCCTTCTTTCCCGGCTCGGACTCGACCCCGCTCGAGACGTCCACCCCGAACGGACGCAGCACCTCGATGCAGCGCCCCACCGTCTCCGGCGTCAGCCCGCCGGCCACGATCAACGGTTTGGTCATCCGCTCGCGCACAGGGACGAAAGACCCCCAGTCGAACGCCTCCCCCTTGCCGCCGCTGGAACCGTCGAGCAGCAGAGCATCGACCTCGGCCATCGCCTGCCACGTCCCGATGGCCCGCGCGGTCTGGTCCCCGTCGTACCGGACCGCCTTGATCAGGCGCGGGCCGCACTGACGGACGAGGTCCACCGACTCAGCCCCATGGAACTGCGTGAAGTCCGTCGGGCAGCGTTCCTCGATTGCGCAGAAGTCCTCGAGCGACGGATCGACGAACAGCCCCACGCTCGCGACGAAGGGAGGCAGACGCGACGCGAGCGAGAACGCACGCTCCGGCTCAATCGTTCGGGGTGACCCGGGCGCGAACACGAAGCCGACCGCGTCCGCGCCGGCAGCGGAAGCTGCCTCAACCCCGCCCTCGTCCGTGATGCCGCAGATCTTGACTCGCGTGCGCGTCATCCCAGTTCGCTCCTGAGTTCGCGGGCCATCTCCCGCTCGGCGTCGTCGGCCAACTCGTCCTCGAGCCCCATCAGCAGGCCAGACGCGCGAACCGGATCGTTGAGGTACCGCGCGCTGATCAGCGCCAAGAGGAGACGCGCGGAGGGCGCCTCGCGATCGCTCGGGTTCGCTTCGAGGAAACGCTCGTACGCGAATGCCGCGGAAGAATGGTCGCCCATCGCGAACAGGTGCGCCCCCAGCGTGTGCTGGTGGTTGCGGCTGAGCGTGACGAGGCGCGGGGTGTCCGCGTACGCATCGACCAGACGCTTGTACTGGCGCGCCGCGCCGTCCAGGTCCCCCTCACCGATGAGACGCACGACGTCCGCGCGAAACTCGATCGCCTCCTCCGGGTCCGAGTTCTTCGGCGGCCGGCTGGTCGGATCGAGCCTGCGCTCCATCTCGCGCTGCTGGTCGTACGCAGCGGACTTGATCTGACGTCGCCGGTACGCCTGCTTCCCGATCATGAAGACGTCGTAGGTCTCGCGTTCGCGCAGGCGCAGCCAGAGCACGAGCAGGGCGGCGACGATCCCGCTCGCGTACCCGCCGAGGTGCGCCATGACCGCGATCCCCTCCGAGCCGACGCTCGCGCGGTACAGGTCGATCGCGATGAAGAAGCAGATGAACCAGACCGCCCGGATCTGCCAGACCCCGATCAGGAAGAACACGAGCAAGACTCGGACTCGCGTCAGCGGGAACAGGATCAGATACGCCCCGCTCACGGCCGCGATCGCCCCCGATGCCCCCACCGCGGGCACGAAGTACTCGTACCCCGCGAGGCCGCTGGGCTCGGAGGTCACCACGTGAACGATGCCGGCGACCACGCCCCCGCCCAGGTAGAACGCCAGGTACCACCACCGGCCGAACTTGTCCTCGACGTTCGGCCCGAAGACCCACAAGAAGATCATGTTGAACATGAAGTGCCAGGGCCCAGCGTGCATGAACATGGACGTGAAGAACTGCCAGGGCTCTGTCCACGCACGGTCCGGCCACAGCCCGAAGTGCTCCGTGATCCACGGCCACGCGAGCGACGGAGGCACGCCCGTCGGATCGGCCCAGTCGCGCATGAGAACCTGCACGAACGCGACCACAACATTGATCGCGATCAGCACGATCGTGACCGTCGTCGGGCGCCTCAGCGGGCGATCTGTACCCAGCGGGATCAGCACGGGCCCATCCTACGCCCGCCTCACCCCCCGCTCCCCCCCGGCTCCCCCCCGCTCCCCGCTCCGCCCCAAACTCCCCCGCGTCGCGAGTCGCCGAACCACCTCAGCGTGTGGCACCGAAGCCGGCGTCCGCACACTCCGTCACCGGCACGCGTGGGGAGGTGTGGAGACCCGGCGCGTGGGCCTCATATAGTCGCTCCATCTTCACCCCCCACCTCCAGATCCCGGCCCCGCCGGGACCCGCTGCTTGCAAAGGATCCCGATGACCACCGCTCCGAAGGGTCTTGAAGGCGTCATCGCCGCCGAATCGACGATCTCCTTCATCGATGGCGCCGAAGGCGTGCTCGAGTACGTCGGCCATGCCATCGGCGACCTCGCCCAGCACTCGACCTTCGAGGAGACGGTCTACCTCCTCTGGAACCAGCGCCTCCCGACCCGCTCGGAGCTTGCCGACTTCTCGGCCGCCCTCCGTGAGCGCTACGAGCCCCCCGCGGGCATGCGCGAGCTGATCACATCGCTGCCCAAGTCGGCCGAACCGATGCACGTGTTGCGGACGATGGTCAGCGCGCTGTCGATGCACGACTCGTCGCCCAACGACAACGACCCCGGGAGCGCACGCTCCAAGGCGCTGAACATCCTCGCCTCCACCCCCACCATCGTCGCGTACTTCGACCGGCACCGGCGCGGGCTCGATCTGGTCGCCCCCGACTCTTCGCTCTCCTACGCCGAGAACTTCCTCTACATGCTCAACGGCGAGAAGCCGACCGAGACGATGGCGCGCGCCTTCGACATCTGCATGATCCTCCACGCGGATCACACCCTCAACAACTCCACGTTCGCCGCACGCGTGATCATCTCGACGATGTCCGACGTGTACTCCGCGCTGACCGGCGCGATCGGCTCGCTCCGCGGCCCGCTGCACGGCGGCGCCAACGAGGGCGTCATGCACATGCTCAACGAGATCCCCTCGGTCGAAGAGGCGGAGTCGTACATCATGGGCAAGATCGAGCGCAAAGAGAAGATCATGGGATTTGGGCACCGGGTCTACAAGACCAAGGACCCGCGCGCCTTCGCACTCCAGGGCCTCGCCGAGCGCCTCGCGAGCGACACCGGCAACCAGGACCTGTACGCCAAGAGCCACAAGATCGAGCTGGTCATGGAGCGCGAGCTCGGCGCCAAGGGCATCTACCCCAACGTCGACTTCTACAGCGCCACCACGTACCACTGCATCGGCCTCAAGCTCGACCTGTTCACGCCGATGTTCGCGATGAGCCGCGTCGCCGGCTGGTCCGGTCACGTGATCGAGCAACTCGAGGACAACCGGCTGTACCGCCCGAAGGCCAAGTACGTCGGCCCGCACGCTGTCGAGTACGTCCCGATCGAGCAGCGCTAACCGTCAGCGCCCCAGGCGGACCATCATCGCATCGAGAAGCGCGTAGCTGAGCGTCTCGTCCCCGAGGGGGGCGACCGACACCGTGACGTGCGTGCGCGCGCCTGACGGGCGGGCGCGGACCGTCGTCGACTCGATCACCCGGGCATCCGGACGCCGGGCCGTCACCACCGCGCCCTCCCCCGTCACCTCGCGGCGGGTGATCGTCAGCCCCAGGTCCCGGAGCGAGGCCTCCGCCGCGGCCGCCGCGACTGCCGGCTCGACCCGCCCTTCCAGGTCCATTGTCAGGGTCCCGAGCGAATAGGAGGCGATCTGGCCCGAGTCCCCCACCGGCCCCGTCGAAGCGACGCACCCGGTCAGAGCGAGGACCACCAGCACCCCGAGCGTGGGCCGAGCCACCCTGTGACGGGGGGAACCGGGTCCGGCGGGGGTTGGGTCTCGGAGGGGCTGAGTCATGGCGCGGTGTCCTTCCGGGGGTTGATATCG
>JANQQG010000105.1 GCA_028285065.1 Phycisphaerales bacterium | reverse complement strand
TCCCGCCCCGGCCAATCACCAGGGCAGCAGCGATGCAACCAACGGCACGACGACCAGCGCCGCGCGGACCAGCCCGCGAACGGACCGGCAAACCGGGCGCGAGAACCCCGCGGACCCCGACGCCGGCTCGCCGCTGGCCAAGGTCCCGGGCGCCCCGCGGGTCGCGCGCCCCAGCTCGAGCTCGAGTTCCCATGACATCGCGTGTTCCTTCCTCTGCTCGCATCGGTCGGCGCGCACCGATCGCGCACCGCCTCCGCGCGGCGTTACTCCGCCGTTCTCAACTCAGGCCAAAACGAAAACGAGCCCCGGAGAACACTCCGGGGCTCGCAGAAAGCTCATGGCTCTACAGCATCGCGCTACCTCGGAGGATCTCCGGCCAGGTTGTCGTACGCGTCGTCGACTTTGCCCACGAACTCGCCATTCATCGTGTACGCGCCTTGCGGTCGCGCGCACGGGGCGACATGCGTGACGTCGATCGACATGAGGGTGATCTGAGTCATTTGTCGCTCCTTCCGGCGTTTCGAGGGGTTTCCTGATCCCTGCCCCGCCACATCTGGCGAGCCTGAATCGGTTCATGCGCACGGAACCCGACGTCCCGTATGCTGCGAACCTTATCGGCTGATCAGGGTTTGTCAATAGCAAAGTTCCGCGCACGCTCCGCGAGAATCACCTGAAATGCCAGCACTCCCCAAGCTCCGCGTCGCCGCACTCGAACGCTTGGCCGCACAACTGCGCTACGAACCACCCGCCGCGGCCCGTCGCCAGCTGCCCGCCGCCGAGCGCCTCGCGACCGAACTCGACCCCTCGCAGACCTACCCCGAGGACTTCGTCGTCTTCCGCATCACCGGCTTCCGCCCCGAGATCGAGAACCCGGAGATGATCGTCGGCGAGGCGCTCCTCTCCGACCTCTCCGCCTTCGTCGAACGCCTCTGCGCAAGCGGGCAGATCGAACTCGAGGAGATCCTCGAGGGTGACGCCCCCCCGGCGCCAGAGCACGAGGACGGGCGCCCCTCCACGACGTGGCTCACCGTCGGCGAGCTCTGCGACAAGTGGGACGTTTCGCGCAAGACCATCGAGCGCTACCGAAGGCAAGGTCTCATCGCGCGACGCGCACGCCAGGACGCGGGACGCCAACGACTCCTCTTCGCCGAGAGCGCCGTCGAACGCTTCGAGGCCCGACGCGCCGACAAGGTCGCCGCGGCCGGGCGCTTCAGCAGACTCGACGACGACCTCGAGCGGCGCATCCTCAAGCGCGCAAAGCGCTACCGCACACGACTGCGATGCTCGCTCAATGGTGCGGCAGAACGAATCGCAATGCGCTACGGGCGCTCACACGAAGCAGTGCGCACCGTCCTGCAACGTCACGACGCAACCGCGCGCCGCCCGATCTTCCCCGGCCGCGGGCCCCTCAGCGATCACGAACGCAAGATCGCCGCCCGCGCGATGGACCGAGGCGTCGACGCCTCGCAGATCGCCGCACGCCTCGGTCGCTCCAAGGCAAGCATCTACCGTGTCTGGAACGAACGGCGCGCCGAGCGCCTCCACGAGATCGGGCTCGGACCCGACCCCGATCAGCAGGACACGCCGGAGATCGACGAGCGCATCCTCACCAAACCGCGCGTCACCACCGCGCTCAACACGCCCACCCCGCGCTCGCTCGCCGTCGTCCTCGCGCTCCCCAAGACCACGAGCCGCGCAGAGCTCACGGCCCAGCGTCAGCAGGCCGAAGCCGCCCACGCGCTCATGCTGCGCGCCCGCGCAGGGATCGAGTCGCTCGCGCGCTTCAACCCGGCGCCGCACGACCTGGACCGCATCGAGACCGACCTGCGCTGGATCGGGCTCCTCTGGCGAGAGCTGGTGATCGCCGAGCTGCCCGCCATGCTCCGCACCGTCGGCGCACGCCTCGAACGCGAGCCGACCTCCGTCCCGCCCAGAGCACTCGCCAGCCTGCTCGAGCGCGCCATCGACGGCGTCATCGAGGGCGTCAGATCACACGACCCCGCTCGTGGCGGCACCCTCGCGGCTCGCATCGGCGTCGAGGTCGACCGCGCAACACTCGCCTGGTCGCGCGCCGAGGGTGAACGCTTCACCTCGCGCGAGTCACGCGGGCTCGCCGCCGTACGCACCGACCCGGCCCAGGTCCCCATGCCGGAGTGGGAGCAGCGCCTCACACCCTGGGCCCGCTACCTCCGAGACGACCGGCGCGCTCGAGCGCACCTCGATTCGCTCGAAGAGCCCCAACGCACCATCATCGAATCACGCATGGGATGGGGCGGCCAGCGCCCACGCACCACCGAGGAACTCGGCGACGACCTCAACATGCCGGTCGCACACATCACACGAATCGAACGAGACGCAATGCGCACACTCCGGCGCATCGCCCGCCAAACCGACGACGCCCGCGACGAGAGCGCGGCCTCCTAGGACCCCGCCCCCACCCACGACAGCGCGTGCGACGGCGCAAGCCCGAGCGTTGCACACCGATCCAGGAACGCCTGCGCCGCGCCGATCGCCGCCTCGTCAACGTCGTACCGCAAGTACTCCGACAGATATGTCGTCGCCAGATCCCGCGGCCACCCCTTCGCCTTCGCCCCCACCGCCGCCACGTGATCAAGACGCGTCGCGTTGTGACGACGCTGACGCTCGAGCACGCCCGCAGCCGTGAAGATCCGACGCGCAGTCTCCGACTCCGGATCTGCAACGTCCGACGAACGGCACGTCCACGCCGCATACACGAACGTCATCCCCGTCAACTCACGCCACGCGTGACCAAGATCAAGATGGTGCGGGTACCGAACCGCCGGCGGCGAGTCCACGACCACCTTGTCGCCGATCAGCAGCATCGTCTCGGGCCACCCCTCCTCGTCACACCCCTCGGCGCCACCCGAGATCGCCATGCGCTCACGCGCATCGAAGTCGATCATCTCCGGACGCAGCCCATGCAACTCGTTGAGCACGATCTGCACGAGCGCGACCGACGTGTGCGAGTCCGTGTCCGCGTGCACCGCCGTGATCTGATCGATCGGCACCCGCGAGAACAGACGCACCGTGTACGTCTTGTCGTCCGACCCGATCATCCCGCACGGGAGCACCGACAACTCGCCACCCGCCTTGGCGACGTCCAGCAGCGACACGAGCGCAAGGTCCACCCCCGGCCCACCGTCACGACCCGCCTGCAGCAGATCCACCAGGCGCGACGGCACCGCATACACCAACTCCGCATCCCGCCACGACTCAAGCCCCGCGATCAGCGGGAGCGTGTTGAGGTACTCGACACAGCCGAGACGGATCGGGGTTGGCTCGCTCGATGGCGTGGGCGCACTCGATTGGGACATGAGCAATCGTAGATCGCATCCCAAGGCCGTAGAGTCTCCGCGTGCCCCGGCCCGCCCCTTCCAACCTTGGCCCCCGCCCCCTCCCGGGCCCCCTCCACCGACGCCCCCTCATCGCCGGCCCAACAGCCGGCGGCAAGAGCGCCCTGGCCGTCGCCACCGCGCTCCTGCTCCAAGAGCAGCACGACGTCCAAGCAGAGATCGTCTCCGCGGACTCCATGCAGGTCTTCCGTCGCATGGATATCGGCACCGGCAAGATCACCGACGACGAACGCCGCGCCATCCCCCACCACCTGATCGACGTCGCCGAGCCCACCGAGGCCTTCAGCGTCGAACGATGGCTCCGCCTCGCCGACGCCGCGATCGAGGACATCGAGTCGCGCGGCAACGTGCCGATCGTCGTCGGCGGCACCCACCTCTACATCAAGGCATTCCTCGAAGGCCTCTTCGAAGGCCCGCCCAAAGACGAAGCCCTGCGCGCACGACTCGAAGCCATGGACCCAACCGAGCGCCGGCGCGAACTCGAACGCGTCGACCCACAAGCCGCGGCTCGCATCCACCCCAACGACGTCCGACGCACCGTGCGCGCCCTCGAGGTCTTCCGCGCAACCGGCACCCCCATCAGCGAGCAGCAGTCCCAGTGGGACGCCGCGGAGGGGACCGGGCGCGCCGGCTGGGTGCTGGTCGGACTCGTCTGGGAATCCGAAGCGCTCAACCGCCGCATCAACGCGCGTGTCCGCGCGATGATCGAACAGGGCTTCGTCGAAGAGGTCCGAGCCCTCCTCGAGGCCGGCCAGCTCGGCGAACAGGCCCGCGAGGGGCTCGGCTTCAAGCAACTCGCCGCCGCCCTGGCGAGCCCCCGCGAGACACCCGACGATGACGCCCGAGTCGCCGAAGCCATCGAGAAGACCAAGATCGAGACCCGGCGCTTCGCCAAGAACCAGAGAACATGGCTCCGCCGATTGAGAACCACGCCCGGCTCGGTCTGGCTGGAAATGGGCGAGACCGACCCCGATCAGGCAGCGCAAGCCGTTGTGGATGCCGTGCTTACGCCCCCCGAGACACTGGGGCCCCAAGAGGCCTGATTCAGGGGATGCGCGAACAAGGTTGAACCACGATTCGTTGAGGGCCTCTGGAAAAGTGGCTTGACACGGGTGGGGGGATCGACTTACCGAATCGTGGGCCGCTCTCCGATCAGGGACCGCGGCCAGTCCGGACCGACGATCGATCCCACCGCTTCCGGTGGAAGAAACCCCGCGGCACGGCGCCAGCGGGGGACAGGCTCTCGTGGGGGAGTCAGGGTCGAGGGCGGGGAGGGAACAGAGGGCCTGATGGCGAAGAAGACGACCAAGAAGAAGACGAGCAAGACCACCAAGAAGGCCGCGGGCAAGAAGTCCCCGTCCGCCGCGGGCAAGCAGCTCGTCATCGTCGAGTCCCCGTCGAAGGCCAAGACGATCAACCGCTACCTCGGCCCGGACTACGTCGTCCTCGCCAGCGTCGGCCACGTCCGCGACCTGCCCACCAAGGCCAAGAAGGGCGAGAAGAAGGGGCCAGTCCCCGGCGTCGACCTCGACGAGAACTTCCGCCCCACCTACGAGGTCGTCTCCGGCAAGGGCAAGGTCATCACCGACCTCAAGCGCGCCGCCAAGGCCGCATCCTCTATCTGGTTCGCAACCGACCTCGACCGCGAGGGCGAGGCCATCGCCTGGCACCTCGCCGAAGAACTCGGCATCCCGCCCGCCAGCGCCAAGCGCGTCATCTTCAGCGCCATCACGCGCGACGAGATCCAGCACGCCTTCGCAAACCCGCACCCCATCGACATCGACCGCGTCAACGCCCAGCAGGCCCGGCGCATCCTCGACCGCATCGTCGGCTACCAGGTCTCGCCGCTGCTCTGGAAGAAGGTCGCGCGCGGCCTGAGCGCCGGGCGCGTCCAGAGCGTCGCCGTCCGTGTCGTCGTCGAGCGCGAGCGTGAGATCCGCGCCTTCGTGCCTGACGAGTCGTGGCAGATCCGCGGGATGTTCGCGCTCGCGCAGGGCGAGGCCGCGAAGCTCGGACCCGCCTGGCGCGCGTTCATGAACGAGACCGACGACAAGGGCAACCGCCCCACACTCAAGGCCCAGCGCGCCTGGGCCGGCGACAACGGGCTCATCGAGGCGGACCTCATCGAGATCGGTGGCGACAAGTTCCAGGTCGCCCTCGAGGTCGGTGGGCGCCCAAGCCCCATCGACACGCCCGAAGTCACCTCGCACGACGACCCGCGATTCGTCGATCCCGAGACACACGACCTGACCGGCGAGGTCGCGGATGTCGCGCGCCTCGCGGGCCTCGACGACGTCACGACCAGCGTCACCGAGAACGACAAGGCCAAGGGACCCGCTCGCTGGGTGCGCACCGTCGAGGGCGTCGCAGACCCCTCCGTCAAGTACAGCATCACGAGCATCGAGACCAAGAAGACCACCTCGCGCACGGCCCCGCCCTACATCACCAGCACGCTGCAACAGGCCGCCAGCACCCGCCTCGGCTTCGAGCCGCGCCGGACCATGCGCGCCGCGCAGCGCCTCTACGAAGGTGTCGAGATCCCCGGCGAGGGCCCGGTCGGCCTGATCACCTACATGCGTACCGACTCGACCCACCTCTCGGGCCAGGCGCTCGAGATGGCACGCGAGTTCATCAAGAGCGAGTACGGCGACCGCTACCTGCCCGCCAAGCCCAACTTCTTCAAGGCCGGCAAGGGCGCGCAGGAAGCACACGAAGCGATCCGACCCACAAGCACCGCCTACCCCCCCTCGCGCGTCCGCAACGCGCTCAAGAGCGACGAGCAGCGCCTCTACGCACTCATCTGGGAACGCTTCATCGCCTGCCAGATGGTCCCCGCGGAGTGGGACGCCACCACCGTCACGCTCGAAGGCGGACGCGACCCCAAACGCACCTGCAAGTTCAAGGCCTCCGGACGCGTCCTCGTCTTCGACGGACACTACAAGGTCTCCGGCGTGCCCAAGGGCGGCGACACCGCCAACCTGCCCAAGGTCAGCGAAGGCGACGACGCCTTCCCCGCGGCCATGGAAGTCGAGCAGAAGTTCACCAGCCCGCCCGCCCGCTACACCGGCGCGAGCCTGGTCAAAGCGCTCGAGAGCGAAGGCATCGGACGACCCTCGACATACGCCTCGATCGTGCAGGTCATCCAGGACCGCAAGTACGTCGAGCAGATCGAGCGCAAGTTCTTCGCGACCGACCTCGGAGAAGTCGTCACCGACAAGCTCATCGAGGCATTCCCGCGCATCATGGACCTCGGCTACACACGCAAAATGGAAGAGGACCTCGACAAGATCGAGGAAGAGCACCTCGACTGGATCGAGATGCTCCAGCAGTTCTACGGCCCCTTCCGCGAGCGCCTCGAAGTCGCCGAATCCGAGATGAAGCACGCAAAGGCTGAGGTCCAGCCGGCGCCCGCCGAGTACAAGTGCGAGAAGTGCGGCTCGTCCCTCGTCTATCGCTTCGGCAAGAACGGACGCTTCCTCAGCTGCTCGACCTACCCCGACTGCGACTACGCCTGCCCCTGCGACCGCGAAGGCCGCCCGCGGAAGGCCGAGGTCGTGAACGTCTGCTGCCCAAAGACCGGACGCCCAATGGTCCGGCGCACCGGACGCTTCGGACCGTTCCTCGCCACGCAGCTCCGCGACGGCGAGAAGGCAACTGACGTCGGCCTCATCCTCAACATCGACAAGACCGGCCACGTCACGGCCCCCAGCCAGCCGCCGCTCGAGACCGACTTGCCCTGCCCGAAGTGCGAGTCACCGCTCAACCTCCGCAACGGGGTGCGCGGCCCCTGGCTCGGGTGCAGCGCCTTCCCGAAGTGCCGCGGTCGAGGCAAATGGGCCGACCTGGAGGAGAAGGCCAAGGCGGACCTGGAAGCGCAGCTCGCCGCCCACGACAAGGCGCACCCGATCCCGATCATCCGCACCCTCGACGGACGCGACCTGACGGACTCCAAGGGCAAGCCACTCCCCGACGCCCCCACCGTCGAGGCACTGATGATCGACCCCGACGAAGCCGAGTCCATGGCCGCCACGGGCGAAGCCCGAGTGGCGTAGCACCAACGCGCACCTGATCCCACGCGCCCACCTGCCCGTCGAGCGTCCCGCGACCGTCCTCTACGAGCCCCGAGCGCAAGCGCGGGGCCGAGGCGCGGGCGCCATGGTCACCGTCCATCTCCGAGCGGGCACGACGCCCGCGAGACCCCGCCGAAGGCGGAATGGAAACAAGCCCCGGCGGCAAGGACGCCGCCGGTTGGTCGCCGAACCGTCATTCGCGCACCATCATGTGTCCCGACCGTCCCAGCAGGACGCGCCCCAACCCACGCCGCACGTCGGCGGACGACCCCACTGGCATCCCGAACGTCCGTGGGAGGGGCGCAGGACGCGCCCCACACACGCGGTATAGTCCACCGCGTACCCGATGAAGGAAGCCACACAGAAAAAGGTCCGCTCCGTCTTCGACAGGCTCGGCCTGGGGCGCGAGTGGTTCCTCATCGTCATCGGCGCACTCATCGGAGTCATCACCGGAGCCGCCGCCGTTGGCTTCAGCATCGGCCTGCACTGGGTCGAAGCGCTCTCCAACGACACGCAAGAGAAGTGGACGCTCTGGCTCCTCCCGCTCATCCCCATGATCGGCGCGCTCGTCACCGGCGTCGTCGTGCACCTGCTCGCAAGCGATGCGCGCGGGCACGGCGTCCCGCAGGTCATGCGCGCCATCCTCAAGCGCGGTGGCGTCATCCACCTCCGCGTCGGCATCGCGAAGATCATCAGCTCCATCGCGACCGTCGGCTCCGGCGGCTCCGCGGGCTCGGAAGGACCCATCGTCCACATCGGCTCCACCGCCGGCAGCGCCGTCGGACAGAAGATGGGCATGGACCGCGACGACATGAACACGCTCGTCGGCTGCGGCGCCGCCGCAGGCATCGCGTCCATCTTCCACGCACCCATCGCCGGCGTCTTCTTTGTCCTCGAGATCCTCCTCCGCGACTTCTCCCTCAAGACCTTCGCCCCCATCGTCATCGCGGCCGTCCTCTCCAGCGCCACAACGCAGACGCTCCTCGACGACACGACCGCCGAAGGCAAGCCCGCCGCGGCCGAAGCGATCTTCCAGGTTGACGAGGGCCTCGCCGACTACACCTTCGCCGCCGCCGAACTCCCGAGCTTCGTCGTCCTCGGCCTCATCTGCGGCGTCCTGGCCGTCGGCTTCGCCAAGCTCCTGCACAAGAGCGAGAGCCTCTTCGCGCAGATCAAGGTCCACCCGATCATCAAGCCCGTCATCGGGGCCGCCATGCTCGGCGCGCTCGGCATCCTCTTCATGCTCCTCGCGCCCGACCCGGCCAAGGAAGGACCCACCCCCGCCTTCTTCGGCAACGGCTACGACACCATCCGGAACCTGCTCGACCCCGACTGGTACCGCGAGATCGCAACCGACCCCACCGCCCTCCTCGCCATCGCGCTCGCCCTCGTCGTCCTCAAGATGGTCGCGACGTGCATGACCCTCGGCTCCGGCGGATCCGGCGGCGTCTTCGCACCGAGCCTCTTCCTCGGCGCAACGGCCGGCGCGGCCTTCGGCGTCGCGCTCGAGTCGCTCAACCTCATGCCCGAGGGCAACACGCCCGCCGGCTACGCGCTCGTCGGCATGGCGGCCGTCGTCGCGGCCGGCACCCACGCGCCGCTCACCGCCATCCTCATGCTCTTCGAGCTCACGCGCAACCCCTACGTGCTCCTGCCGATCATGCTCGCGGCCATCGTCTCCACCGTCGTCGCACAGATCATCGACAAGGACTCGATCTACACCGCCCCACTCCGGCGCGCCGGCATCGTCATCAGCCGCGCGAAGGACCAGACACTCCTCCGGCGCCTCCCGGTCACCGACGTCCCGCTCACACCCCTCCCCCCAGAACCCGTCTACCCCAGCGACCCGCTCAGCAAGCTCGTCACACTCCACGCCTACCACAGCGTCCCCGACTTCGTCGTCGTCGATCAGAACGGCCGCTACATGGGCATGGTCACCGGCGCCGACATGCGCGCCGCCCTGATCGATCGAGAGGCAATCCCGCTTCTTCTCGTCGCCGAGCTCATGCGCGCAGACCTCCCCGTCATCCGACGCGACGAGAAGCTCGATACGGTCATGGAGAAGTTCGCACACGCCGACATCTCCAGCCTCGCACTCGTCGACGACGGCTGGGCCGGCGGCGGACCCGCGGGCCTGATCACCCGCGCCAAGGTCATGCAGTGCTACAACGACGCGCTCGAGGCCGCCGAGTAAGCACCGGAGGCTCCCCATGCCCGGCTGGGCCGTCATCCTGGTCATCCTCCTCGTCGTCATGGTGGACTTCGTCGTCATCGGCGCGATCCTGGCGGGTTGCCGCGCGCAGTGGAACCCGCTCCGCGAACGCCACCCGCCCGTCGACCCCGCGCCCGACGCCGTCACCAAGCGCTTCCAGTCGTTCAAGGTCGGCATCATCAACCTCGGCTGGTCGCTCCACGTCAGCGTGGACACATCACACCTGCACCTGCGCCCAACGCGACTCGCGCGCCTGATCGGCGTGTGCGCAACCAGCGTCCCCTGGGACGACATCCACATCGAACGCGCCAAGGGACGCTGGTGGAAGGCCAAGGTCGCCAACCTCACCATGTACGGCCCCGCGTGGTGCTTCGAACTCGCCCAGGTCGACGAACCCGACAGCAACTGACCCGCGCGCGCCGCACGTCGGCTTGGTGCGCACACAGGGACTCCGCCGAAGGCGGGACACAAACAAGACCCGGCGGCAGGATGCCGCCGCTTGGTCCCCCGACCGTCATTCGCGCACCATTTGGCATCCCGAACGTCCCTCGCAGGACGCGCCCCGCCACCTTCCCCTCACTCCCCCAACATCCGCTTCCGACGCAGCACATGGTGGTAGTGCTGCGCAAACCGGTGCGACTCATCACGCACACCCTGCAAGAGCTTCAGCCCCGGATTCTCCCGCCCGAGCCGGATCGGCTCGCCCCGCTCCTGCACGTAGATCAGCTCTTCCTTCTTGGCCAGGCTGATCACCATCGGCGGACGCACGTCGAGCTGCTCGAACGCCTCGAGCGCCGCGTGAAGCTGACCGAGCCCGCCGTCGATCAGAATCACGTCCGGGTACAGCTCGTGCCCCTCGCCCGCCTCGCGATACCTGCGGCTCACAACCTCGCGGATCGACGCATAGTCATCGTTCACACCGCCGCCGCCCGCGCCCTCCGCGTTACGCACCGTCTTGATCCGGTACCGCCGGTACTCGCCCTTGAACGGACGCCCGTCGAGGAAACACACCTTCGAGCCAACCGTCTCGTTGCCCTGCAGGTGTGCGATGTCGATCCCCTCGATGTTCCGGATCGGCTCGTCCAGCCCCAGCGTGCGCTGCAAGGACGCCAGCGCCTTCTTCGGATCGATCGGCCCCGCCTCGATCTCCGGCTGCCAACCGTCCGAGCGCTTCGCACGATCGTCCAGCTTCCCGATCGCCTCGATCTGATCCCGGATCCCCGCGGCCCGCTCGTACTCCTGCGCTCTCGACGCCTCGTCCATCTCCTTGCGCATCTCGCGCAGCATCACGCTCCGCTTGCTCGACAACACACGCACGAAACGCTCGATGTCGGCCCGGTACGCCTCCTTGCCGATCTTCGCCGCACACGGAGCCGTGCACTGGCCGATCGCGTGCAACAGGCAGGGCCGGAAGAACCTGTTCTTCTCATCCTCATCGACGATGTCCAAGCTGCACGTGCGGAACTTGAACACACGCTGCAGGTACGCAACCGCCTCGCGCAGCGCCCCCGCGTGCACGAACGGCCCGAACACCCGCGCGTTGCGCAGCGCCGGCTCCACCCGCCCGTCGTCACCAACCCCCGTCGGGTTCCGCGTCACGAAGACCCGTGGAAAATCCTCACGCGTCGTCACGACGAGATACGGGAACGTCTTGCTGTCCGTCAGGCGCGCGTTGAACTTCGGGCTGATGTCCTTGATCAGCCGGTTCTCCGCCAGCAGCGCCTCCCACTCCGTCTCGCACACCAGCACGTCGAAGTCGTGCACCCCCCCCTCGTCCGCGAGCAGCCCGTTCTTCTTCGGCCCCAGGTCCGCCGACGGCACGAAGTACGACCCCACCCGGTCCGGCAGGCGCACCGCCTTGCCGACGTACAGCACCACCCCCGACTCGTCCTTCATGAGGTACACGCCCGGCACCGGCGGCAGGTTCCGCGCCTTCGTCGACAGGCGCACGAACCGCTCCTTGCGCGACTCCGTCGCACGCACCGGGGGCGCCTCCGCGGGCAGGAACCCCT
This sequence comes from Phycisphaerales bacterium, assembly GCA_028285065.1. GTDB lineage: Bacteria > Planctomycetota > Phycisphaerae > Phycisphaerales > UBA1924 > JANQQG01. The sequence continues at coordinate 1,753 of JANQQG010000105.1, read as the reverse complement.
CTTCATCCTCGAATGGCACGTCCGGGTCGTCGGCCATGCGAAACAGTACGCCGCTGCATTCCGGACCCGCCGGTCGGTACAGTGATCACCGAAGGGAGCCCACCATGGACATCAGCATCAACGAGAACAGCCCCGCCCTACGCGTCGCCGGAATGCGCCACGTCGGACCGTACAAGGAGATGGGCCCGACCTTCCAGAAGTTCGCCGGCTGGGCAGCCCAGAACGGCCTCTTCGGTCCCACCACACGCATGCTCGGGATCTTCCACGACGACCCGCGCACGACCCCCGAAGACCAGCTCCGCGCCGACGCCTGCTGCACCGTCTGCGACGACTTCCAAGGCAACGAGGAGGCCGGCGTCAACATCCACGAGCTCGGTGGCGGCAAGGAGGTCATCGCCATCCACGTCGGCCCATACGAGAAGCTGATCGAGTCCTACATGGCCGTCCACGAGTGGCTCGGCGCCAACCAGATCACCACGCAGCCCGGCACGTCCTGCTACGAAATCTACATCGACGACCCAACCTCCACACCGCCCGACAAGCTCCGCACCGAGATCCACGTGCCCATCAACTGACCTACGCGCCGCCCGCCCTTGACGTGCGGACGACACGGGGGAACTCCGAGCGGGCAGGACGCCCGCTCGGCGCCGCCGAAGCCGCAATACAAACAAGCTCCGGCGGCAGGACGCCGCCGGTTGGTCGCCCGAACGTCATTCGCAAGGACGCGCCCCCCTTACCCCCCGAACCACCCCCCAAACCTGAAGAACGCGACCACGCCGCCAACCGCGAACACCGTCAGCAACCCGATACACACCCAGCTCAGAACCGTCATCGCACGCGAAGGCCGCGCCTCCGGCGGCATCGCCAGCGAATGCACCGCGCGATGGTTCATCCACGCAAGCACCGGCGTCGTCAGCACGCTCAGCCCCGTCGCGATGTCAACCAACAGCGCCAGACGCGTCGTCAGGAACGCGATGATCGTGATGCTCCCGGCCGCGAGGATCGCAAGGAACAGCCAGTAGCTCGGACGCTTGGAGAGATCCAGCGCCTCCGCGTCCGGGTCCTCCGGGCTGCCGATCCGATCCAACAAGCACGCCAGCACGCGCGGGATCGCGTCGAACACCGTCAGCGTCGTCGAGAACATCACCGCAAGGGCGGCCACCGAGATCACCGGGCGCACCCACGCCCCCAGCGCATCCGTGTACAGCCCGATGAACTGGTTGATGAACGGCGCCGCCTTCGCCTCCGGCTGCGTCCCCTCCTGGTGCATCACGACGCTCCCGAGGATCAGGAAGCACAAGGCCGTCAGCACGCACAGCACGAACCCCAGGTTGAAATCGAACCGCGACTCGCGCGAACTCGCGTGGTGACGCGTCGACTCCGAACGCGCAAGCGTCCACAGCGAGTTCCACGCGCTGATGTCGAGCGGCGCCGGCATCCACCCGATCAGCCCGACCAGGAAGAACGCCATCGCGGCATCCGCGAAATCAACATCCGGGATCAGCGCGAACGACCCGAACTCCAGCCGCGGGAGCACCGACACCGTCGCGAACAGCGTCGTCAGCGCAAGAAGCGCCATCAGCACCTTCATCACGCGATCCAGCCACCGAAACCCACCACGCCAGATCACCAGCGCGGCGACCCCAAGGAGCCCCGCGCTCGTCCCCACCAGCAGCCCGCTCCCCCCAGACCCCCAGCCAAACGACTCGAGCAGCGGCACCAGGATCGCGCTGTTGAACACCGCCGCCGTCAC
>JANQQG010000092.1 GCA_028285065.1 Phycisphaerales bacterium | reverse complement strand
GGATGGAGATGGCCGCCGAGGGCGCGCTCGCCGAGTCCAAGGTCAGCGTCTCCCAGCGCGGAGCCATCGGCAAGCTCGCCGACAAGATGGGCGCACAAGGCGTCCTCGCCGCATCGATCGTCCTCGTCATCGGGCTCGGCATCGTCGGTTTCGGCGGACTGATCAGCCAGGTCTGGAACCAGCGCGACCCGATCGCGCAGCGACCCGACGACCCCGGCCCGACCGTCGCGCAGACCGACCCGAACGCCGGGACCGGCGCGACGGATCCCGAAACGGACACGCCCGACGCCGACTCGAACACCAACCTGGCCGGAGCCGACCCGAGCACACCCGAAGTCATCGATCCGATCGACCCGAGCCCGATCGACGTCGCCGTCGCGACGCCCGTCGAGGACATCGACGCGCTCACCGCCGTCGAGTTGCTCAGCCAAGGCCGGCTCGCCATCCGCCTCCGCTCAGCCGAATCGTGGCGCGCAACCGCCAGCGTCGAGAGCAAGCTCGCCGACGCACGCATCGAACGTGTCTCCGACGCGCGGGCCTCCGCATTGGCCTCCGAACTCCGCGGCGCGCTCCAGCGAGACGCCGCCGATCGGGTCAACGACGCACCCAACGCACCCTTCAACGTCGACGACCTCATGCAGAGCGTCGGCGAGGTCGTCGCGGTCTACGGCGTCGAGGTCGCGCTCGACGAGGGCTCCCTCGAGCGACTGGCCGCCGTCCTCACCACCGGACCCGATCAGGTCGCCGAGTTCGTCCGCCTCGACCGCCCGGTGCCGACGACGCTGGGCGTCGACGCCGAGTCGGTCATCTGGTGGGGCTACGGCCCGAGCCGCTGGACCGCCCGCGCAAGCCTGCCGATCCTCGTCGAGCAGACGCCGATCCCCGACCGCTAGCATCGCGCCCACACAGCGTGTCGCCGTCGTCCGCTGGCTATCCTCGCGCTATGACCCCACCCCCCCCACGCGCCAAGCCCGTCGTGCTGGTGACCGAACCCGTCCAGGCCGAGCCGCTCGCATGGCTGCGAGAGCGGACGGACCTCATCGAGTGCGAGCTGGACGCGCCGGGCTGGGACGACGCGCTCGCGCGCGCCGAGGGCATGGTCATCCGCACCTACACGCCCATCGACGACGCGCTGCTCGCCAAGGCGCCCAAGCTCAAGGTCATCGGACGCGCAGGCGTCGGCCTCGAACACGTCGACCTCAAGGCGTGCGCCGCCCGGGGCGTGCGGGTCGTCCACACCCCATACGCCAACCGCGTCGCCGTCGCCGAGTACGTCATCGCCGTGGCGCTCGACGCCTTCCGCCCGCGCCTTTTCCTCGACGAACCCATCGACGAAAAGACCTGGGGCCCCCTGCGCACCGACGAACTCCTCGCCGAACGCGAGCTCAGCGAACTCACCCTTGGCATCTACGGCCTCGGTCGCGTCGGCAGCGCCGTCGCCGCGCGCGCAAGCGCGATCTTCGGACACGTCCTGTACCACGACGTCCGCACGATCCCCGAGAACGAACGCCTCGACGCCGAACCTCGCTCGCGCGAGGGGCTGCTGGCAGAGTCGGACGTCGTGACGATGCACGTCGACGGACGCTCCTCCAACCGCTCGCTCATCAGCGCCGAGGCGCTGAGCCACCTCAAGCCAAACGCCACGCTGATCAACGCCTCGCGCGGCAACGTCGTCGACCACGACGCCCTCGCCGCCTGGCTGATCGCGCACCCACACGCACGAGCGATCCTCGACGTGCACGACCCCGAGCCCGTCACCGAGACCAACCCGGTGCTCGGCCTCGCCAACGCGCACCTGACGCCGCACATCGCGGCCTCCACCAAGAAGGCGAAGAGCGCGATGTCGTGGGTCGTCAAGGACGTCCTGCGCGTGCTGCAAGGCGAGGAGCCCGAGTTCGAGGGGCTCCCCACCTGGATCGACGAGGGCGGCGCGACCTGAGCCCTATCATCCCGCATGATCAGACTCGGCATGAACCTGGACCACGTCGCGTCGGTGCGCCAGGCGCGCTACCGCGACGAGGCGCAGGGCGTCGGTGAGCCCGACCCCGTCGTCGGCGTGCACGAGGCCGTACTCGGCGGCGCCGCCTGCATCACCATGCACCTGCGCGAGGACCGGCGTCACGTCAACGACCGTGACGTAGAGCTCGCACGCGCCGCGTGCGCGAGCGGGACGAAGTTCAACCTGGAGATGGCCGCGACAGACGAGATGGTCGCCATCGCCGAGCGCATCCGTCCGCACATGGTGACCCTCGTCCCCGAAGGACGTCTCGAGGTCACCACCGAGGGCGGCCTCGACGTCGCAGGCCAACTCAGCATGCTCACCGGCGTGGTCTCACGCATACGTGCCGCCGGCATCGAGGCCAGCGCGTTCATCGACCCCGACGAAGCCCAGGCCGCCGCCGCGAAGGAAGCCGGCTTCGGATGGTGCGAGGTGCACACCGGGCCGTACGCCGCCGCCTTCGGCGCCTCAGGCGGCAACCTGCGCGCCACGCAAACCGGTGATGCCCTCGAGCGCGTCGCGACGGCCGCCCGCGCGATCATGGCGCGCGGCATGAACTTCAACGCCGGGCACGCGCTCAACTACGCCAACGTCGGAGCCATCGCGCAGATCGAAGGCGTCCAGGAACTGCACATCGGACACTCGATCGTCTCCCGCGCGGTCTTCACCGGCCTCCGCGCGGCCGTCCGCGAGATGGTCGACGCCATCGATCGCGCACGCGAAGCACGGCGCTGAGATGGCACGTATCGAGCCGCGCACGTTCACGCTTGAAGACGGAACACAACTCCTCATCCGCACCGGAGAGGAAGACGACGCCCAGGTGATGCTCGCCTACCTCGACGACCTTGACGGCACCACGGACCACACCGTGACGATGCCCGACGAGCGCGATATCGACGAACCCAAGGAACGCGCCTGGCTGCGCGAGCGCCTCGACAACCCCGGCGAGCTCGCACTGCTCGCGCTCATCGATGGCCAACTCGTCGGCGAGCTCGACGTCCGCTGCGCAGCCAACCGACGCGTCATCCGGCACCACGCCATGCTCGGCATCAGCGTCCGAGACGGCTGGCGCGGCAGGGGCATCGGCTCCGCTCTGATGATCACGCTCATCGACTGGGCCGCCGACCACCCCTTCATCGAGCAACTCCGCCTCGGCGTCTTCGCGGACAACCACGGGGCACTCCGCCTCTACGAAGCCCTCGGATTCGTCCGGGAGGGTGTCCGGGTCCGCGCATTCCGGCGTGATTCGGGGGACTACGTCGACGACATCCTGATGTATCGCGATGTCAAGGATCGACAAGGAGTTGCGCTCCCGGCCACGTGAGGCCAGGGTAGAACACCCCACGGTGAGGGTGGGGACCAGAGCCCGAACGACCAGTGAAAACGCAAGCGGAGTGCGCCCCTCTGGGCACGCCAGGCCATCCCTGCGCCCTGGGCGCGACCTACCGTGAAGATCGAATGAGAAAAGGCACGACCACGATGGCCAAGCAAGGCACGACCAAGAAGTCGAACCGGTCCGGGGCGGGGGCCAAGCGCGGGACATTCTCCTCCTACGCCGCCGCCCAGAAGTTCCTGTACGACCGGATCGACTTTGAACGCACGCGCGCCACGCGCGTCAGCCGCGACATGTTCAAGCTCGACCGCATGCGCGCGCTCCTGTCGCAGCTCGGCGACCCCCACGAGGCCGTCCGGACCGTCCACGTCGCCGGAACCAAGGGCAAGGGCTCGACCTGCGAGATGGCCGCCTCCTGCCTCGAGGCCTGCGGCTACGCCGTCGGCCTCTACACCAGCCCCCACATGGTCGACGTCCGCGAACGCGTCCGACTCAACGGACGCATGATCTCCCACGCCGACTTCACCCGCCTCATGGGCGACGTCTCACGCGCAGCCGCGAAGCTCGACACCAAGACCGGAGAGCCCACCTTCTTCGAGATCCTCACGGCCATGGCGATGCTCTACTTCGCCGACCAGGCCGTAGACGTCGCCGTCATCGAGACGGGACTCGGTGGTCGACTCGACTCGACCAACGTCATCACGCCCGAGGTCTCCGCGATCACGGCCATCGGCATCGACCACACCCACGTCCTCGGCACCACCATCGAGGAGATCGCCCGCGAGAAGGCCGGCATCTTCAAGACCGGTGTCCCCGCGATCACCGTCCCGCAGACGCCCGAGGCGATGGCCACGCTGCGCGAGGTCGCCGAGGAGCGCGACGCGCCGCTCAACGTCCTCGGTGAGGACGTCGACTTCAGCTACCGCTTCGAGTCGTCCCCGGCGCTCGGCCCGCACGCGCGCGTCTGCCTCACAACCGACCGCTGCACCTTCGAGCACCTGCCCGTCCCGCTCAAGGGCGAGCACCAGGCCCACAACTGCGGGCTCGCGCTCGCGATCCTCGACCGACTCACCGAGCGCGGCTTCGAGGCGCCCGAGCCCAAGGTCCTCACCGGCCTCGAGTCCACGACCGCATCCGGTCGCCTCGAGCTCGCATGGGAGCAGCCCCGCATCCTCCTCGACGGCGCGCACACGCCCGACTCCGTGCGCGCAGCGATCCGCGCCATCGGCGCACACGTCCCGTACGACTCGATGGTCATGATCTTCGGGTGCGCCGCGGACAAGGACGTCGACGGGATGCTCAAGGAAGTCGCCCTCGGCGCGGACAAGGTCATCTTCACCCGCTCCAAGGGCAACCCGCGCTCGACCGACCCGGCCGACCTCCAACGCAAGTTCGCCGACATGAGCCCCAAGATGACGCAGCTCTGCCCGACCGTCGACGAAGCGATGAAGACGGCCGCGCGTGCCGTCGCGCGCGACGACCTGGTCTGCGTGATCGGCTCGTTCTTCCTCGCCGGCGAAGCGAAGAAGTGGCTCGCGTCACGCGAGGGCAAGCGGGCGGGCTGACCCGCCGCACGCAAGACCGACGCCCGCCTCCCGTATCATCTTGTCATGCAACGACGAACGCCCGGCGATCGACCACGCTTGCGGACCCTGTGCGCGCTGCTCGCGTTCGCTGCGTCCCCCGCCATCGCCCAGCCCGACCCGTCGGGCGCCGATGCGCCAACCGATGCCGCGCGAGCGGAGACTCCCGCGGCCGACGCCCTGCCAACCCCGTTCGATGAGCTGCGCCGGATCCTGGTCAGCGCATCGAACACCGACACCCTCTCCGACGGGCGCAACCGATACCTCGACTGGATCGTCGTTGGGCACGCCAGCGGGAAGCTCGATCTGGCCGGCCAGTACAGCGCGGCCCGAGTCGTCACCGAGCACGGAACCCCGACGACACTCGTGGATTGGTTCGACCTCACCCACGCCGACGGCAAGCCTTACCCCGAACGCACCGCCGACGCCGTGCGCGCGACCCGCACCGAGACAGACCAGGCGATGCGCGATGCCGGAATCTACGACCAAGCCGACACGCTCGTGCGCTTCACGCTGCCGGTGATCCCTCTGATCGACGGTCGCGGCCACCGGTCCGACCTCCAAGACCACAGGCTCCGCCAAAGCACTCGCTCACTGGCGCGCGCGATGCGCCTGCGGTACGTCGAGGCGCTCCAGCGCGGAGACCATGACGAGATGGAGGCCGCCCTCCGCGTCGTCGGAAGCGCATCGCAAGCATCCGCCCGCGAGCCGGGAATGCTCGCA
>JANQQG010000085.1 GCA_028285065.1 Phycisphaerales bacterium | reverse complement strand
GCGGGCGGAGTCGATCGACAACGGCAAGCCGATTGCGCTGGCGCGGAACGTGGACATCCCGCGGGCCGCGGCCAATCTGCGGTTCTTCGCGACGGCGGTCCTGCATCATGGCTCGGCGAGCTACGCGACCGATGCGCCGGTCGTGCGTCCGGGCGCGGGGACGGGGGGCGCCATCAACTACACGCTGCGCCAGGCGCACGGGGTGTGCGGGTGCATCAGCCCGTGGAACCTGCCGCTGTACCTGTTCACGTGGAAGCTCGCGCCGGCTCTGGCGACGGGGAACACGGTGGTCGCGAAGCCGAGCGAGGTCACGCCGGTGACTGCGTTCCGGCTCGCGGAGCTGAGCGTCGAGGCGGGGTTCCCGCCGGGCGTGCTCAACATCATCCACGGGCTCGGTCCGGCATGTGGCGGCGCGATCGTCACGCACCCGGACGTCAAGGCGGTCAGCTTCACGGGCTCGACGGGCGTTGGGCGCTGGATCAGCGAGAACGCGGGGCCGATGTTCAAGCACCTCTCGCTGGAGCTCGGCGGGAAGAACGCGACGATCATCTTCGACGACGCGGACCTGGACATCGCGATCCCTGGGGCGGCACGCGCGGCGTTCACGAATCAGGGCCAGATCTGCCTGTGTGGCTCGCGGCTGCTGGTCCACGAACGCCACTTGGATCGTGTGTTGAGCGACCTCGTCGAGTACGCCAAGGGGCTGGTGATCGGAGATCCGCTCGAGGAGGCAACGCAGCACGGTGCGCTCGTGTCGGAGGACCACCTGGCGAAGGTCGCGGGGTATGTGGATCTTGCGCGCGAGCTTGGCGGGACGGTTCACTGCGGCGGCGAGGTGGTTGCGCCGGAGGCGCTGCCGGAGCGGTGCCGCGGAGGGAGCTTCTACCCGCCGACTGTGATCAGCGGGCTGGACAACGGCTGCCGGGTGATCCAGGAGGAGATCTTCGGTCCTGTGGTGACGGTGCAGTCGTTCGCGGACGAGGGGGAGGCCGTCGCGCTCGCGAACTCGACGCCGTACGGACTGGCGTCGAGCGTGTGGACACGAGACGTCACGCGCGCGCACCGCGTGGGCGCGGCGTTGCATAGCGGGATCGTGTGGGTGAACTGCTGGATGCTGCGGGATCTGCGCACGCCGTTTGGTGGGATGAAGCAATCCGGCGTCGGGCGCGAGGGGGGAACGGATGCGCTGGACTTCTTCACTGAGGCGAAGAACATCTGCGTGGGGCTGTGAGCAATCGACTTGAGGATCTCAGATGACCGAACGTATTGACTCCGATCGTGCTCCTGCTCCTGTTGGGGCCTACCCGCACGCACGTCGCGGAGGGGGACTCCTGTTCCTGTCCGGCGTCGGGCCGCGGAAGGCGGGGACGACGGACGTGCCTGGTGTGACGCTCAATGAGAAGGGGCAGATCGTTGGGTACGACGTTGAGGCGCAGTGCCGCTCGTGCTTCGACAACGTTCGGATGATCCTGGAGGATTCCGGGTCGTCGATGAAGGACGTCGTGGACGTGCTGGCGTTCTTGACGGACATGGACCGCGACTTTGCGACGTACAACCGGGTGTACGCGGAGTACTTCGCGGAGGGGCCGGATGCGCCGTGTCCGACGCGGACGACGATCGAGATCAAGAGCTTGCCGCAGGGCGGGAACGCGCCGATCTGCGTGGAGGTGAAGGTCGTCGCGAGCGTGGAGTAGTCACTCTGACGGCAGGGCGCCTCCGAGCCTCCGGCGTGCTTCGCCCAACTCGGCGTCGGAGAACAGCGATCGCCATTGCTTCTGAAGCACCAAATACTCCACGGACAACTCAGGGTGACGAAGCTCGAAGAGCCGAGTCAGGCCTTCGGACGGCGGGCCCGGTTCGAGCAGGCGGCGTGCCGTCTCGACCCCGCCGTACTCGCCGAGCATCTGCAGGAAGCGGGTTGGCCGGTAGTTGTGCTCCTCGGCGCACTTGGTGTAGATCTCGCGCATCGCAATGTCGAAGTTGGGGTCGCTATCCATCGATGATCTCCCTTAGCACGGCGCGAACGGGGCTTGCGTCGAAGCCCTCGAGCCTGAGCGGGAGCGCGATGAGCTCGTACATGCCGGGCGCCACGTCGTCCAGGACCAGGCCCTCGATGATCGCGATGCGGTTGCGCGCGCACGCGGCGTGCGAGGGCAGGTCCTTGGAATCGCTGACGTCCACGCTCGGGGTGTCCATGCCGATCGTGATGATGCCGCGGGAACCGAGTTCGTCGATGAGTGCGGGCTCGAGTCCGGCGAAGTCGTCGTTGAACTCGCCCTTGTTGGGCTGGGTGCCGGTCTTGAAGAGGACGCGCTCGGCGCCGGACGCGATGCCTTGTGCGAGGTGCTTCATGGCGACGCGCGGGCGGCTGGTGCCGTCGGGCTCGCGCGTGACCTTGGCCTCGACGACCTGGCAGTGGCCGAGGTAGTGGGTCAGTGGCATCTGGTCGATCGGGGCACCGGCTCGTTCGTAGTGGTTGGCGCCGTCGGCGTGGGAGCCGACGTGGACGGTCGTGCGGAGTGTGGAGAGGGTGAGGTGGTCGCCGGTGCGCATGTCGAGGAGCACGTCGCGGCTGAGTTCCGTGTCGCCCGGGAAGACTGCCGTCTTGGGGCTCAGCGAGGGAGAGATGTCGTGGATGTTCACGCTCAGGCCCCCAGGAGCTCTCGCCCGATGGAGACGACGCGCTCGTTCCAGGCGTCGTCGGTGAGCAGCGCGGCCTCCTGTCGCGGGAGGCGCTCGGCGACGCGAGCGACGATGCGCCCGAGGGCCCGTCCCTTCTCGCGCGCTTCGTCGTAGGGGATGTTGGAGAAGCTGACGAGGTTGTAGAGCGGCTGGGCGCGTTCGGGCATGGAGCCGTGCAGGGCCTGCTCGACGCGCTTGCGGTAGAGGAACTCCTCGTCCGCGACGGTGTCGCGCATCTCGATGAAGTTGTCGAGGGCCATGTCTGCGATCGCGTCGGCGTTGGCCTTGCGTGCCTCGCTGTAGGCGGGCAGGACGCGATCGAACCCGCCGTCCTCGCGGAGCAGCGAGCAGAGGACGCGGACGTCCTCGAACGCGGCGTTCATGCCCTGGCCGAAGAACGGGACGATCGCGTGTGCCGCGTCGCCGACCAGGACGGTTCGGTTGCGGTGCCATGGGTCGCAGCGGACGGTGACGAGTGAGCTGACGGGGTTGCGCGAGTAGTCGTCGGTGAGCGTGGGCATCACGGGCACGGCATCGGGGTAGTGCAACGTGAAGAACGCGCGGACGCTGGCGGCGTCGTTGGGGTCGATCGACTCGAAGGCGTGATCGCCCTCGAAGGGCCAGAAGAGCGTGCAGGTGAAGCTCTTGTCGGCGTTTGGCAGGGCGATCATCATCGAGCCGCCGCGCGGCCAGATGTGCAGAGCGTTCGGCTCGATGGCGAACCCGTCGTGCTTGGTCGGGTCGGCCCCCTCGATCTCGATCGCCGGCGGGATGACGAGCTCCTTGTACCCGTGCCGGAGGTAGGTCTGGGAGTAGTCGAATCGGTCCGTGCGCATCATGGGTGCGCGGATCGCGCTGAAGGCGCCGTCGGCCCCGACGATGCAGTCGGCCTTGACCTGCGTGACCTCGCCGGTGGCGTTGTTCTTGAAGACCGCGATGGTCTCATCGAGGTCGGCGTCCACGCACCGTTCGTCGAAGTGGATCGCGACGTTGGGCTCGGCATCCGCGGCATCGAGGAGGGTGATGTTCAGGCCGCCGCGCGAGACCGAGTTGATGGCGTCCGCGGGGTCGTGGCTGTATGCCTGGAACGTGAGGTCGCCCTGCGCATCGTGGAGCATGCGTCCCGGCATTCGGATGGCGTCTTCGAGGACGGGGGCGTCGAGGCCGACCTCGGCGAGTGCCGTGAGCCCGCGCACGGAGAGCGCGAGGTTGATCGAGCGTCCACCGATGTAGCCGGCTTGTCTTGGGTCGGGGCGTCGTTCGTAGAGGTCGACGCGGTAGCCCATTCGGGCGAGATCGACCGCCAGGAGTGCGCCGGCGAGTCCGGCGCCCGCGATGACGACGTGCTCATCGTGTGCCATGAGGGCATGGTATCGCCTCCGCACACGCCGACCCGATGCCGGCGTCGATTGCGCGGCACCAGCCTGTCAGCCCAGCGCCCGCTCCAGCATCTGCACGAACCGCCACGCGTCGTGGTATCGGCAGTACATCGGGACGGGCGAGGCACGGATGACGTCGGGCTCGCGGAAGTCGACGATGGCTCCGAGGTCGTGCAGCCGGTCGTGGACCGCCTTGGCGTCAGCCCCGGGGATCTTGAGGGAGAGCTGGGAGCCGTGGCCGCCGAGTTCGCCCCAGCCTTGGGACCCGCCGGGGGTGTCGGGCGTGGTGATCTGCACGCGCTCGCCGATGCGTTCGGTGAGCAGGCGTCGCATGTAACCGCTCAGGTTCAGTGACTTCGTGCGCAGGGCGTCGATGCCTGCCTTGTCGAAGAGGTCGAGGGAGGCGCGGAGCGGGGCGAGTGCCATGACGGGCGGGTTGGAGAGTTGCCAGGCCGCGGCCGTGTCGTGGGCGGTGAAGTCCTTGACCATCCTGAAGCGGGTCTCGGGGTCGTTTCCCCACCAGCCGGCGAAGCGCGGGAGGTCGCGGTTGCGCGCGTGGCGCTCGTGTACGAACGCGCCGGCGACGGCCCCGGGCCCGGCGTTGAGGTACTTGTACGTGCACCAGGCCGCGAAGTCGGCCCCCCCACCGCCACACTGGTTGAGCTTGACGGGCACGTTGCCCGCGGCGTGCGCCAGGTCCCATCCGACCATGGCGCCGGCGCTCTTGCCGGCTTGCGTGATGGCGTCCATGTCGAACCACTGGCCGGTGAGGTAGTTGACGCCGCCGAGCATGACGAGGGCGATCGAGTCGCCCTGTTCTTCGATGAGTCCGACGACGTCGCTGGTGCGCAGGCAGGCCTCTCCGTCGCGCGGCTTGAGGCGGATGATGGCGTCGTCGGGGTCGAAGCCGCGGACGCGCGCCTGGCTCTGGACGGCGTACGAGTCGCTCGGGAAGCAGTCGTCCTCGACGACGATCTTGTAGCGCGTCTGGGTGGGTCGGTAGAAGCTGACCATGAGCAGGTGGAGGTTGACGGTCAGGGAGTTCATCGCGACGACTTCGTGGCTTGATGCGCCGACGAGCTTGGCGAAGGAGTCGGCGAAGCGCTCGTGGTAGCTGAACCACGGGCGGCGTCCGGCGAGGTGGCCGTCGACGCCGAGGCGTGCCCAGTCGTCGAGCTCCTCTTCGAGGTAGGTGCGTGCCGCCTTGGGCTGGCAGCCGAGGCTGTTGCCGGTGAGGTAGACGGCGTCGGTTCCGTCCTTGGCCGGTGAGGGCGGGATCAGGAACTCGTCGCGCATGGATCCGAGGGGGTCGGCACGGTCGAGGTCGAGTGCGTGGGACTCGTCGGTGGAGAAGGG
>JANQQG010000081.1 GCA_028285065.1 Phycisphaerales bacterium | reverse complement strand
CTGACGTCGCCGGGTGAGTTGTTGGCGGAGCTTGCGGATCCGCAGCAGGGGGCGGGCGGGGCGGGGGCGCCGCGGATCGATCCGGTGGAGCCTGGTGTGGTGCCGGATGCGGACGGGACGTCGCTGGACGTTCGGTTTGCGGGGTTGGGGGCGTCGAGCGCGCGATCGGTGGTGTATGTGGTGGATGCGTCGGGTCCGATGGTGACGTCGCTGCCGTTGGTGTTGGATGAGCTTGCGCGTTCGATCGAGCGGCTCAGTGCGCGGCAGAAGTTCAACGTGGTGATGTTCGGGCCGCGGGATGAGGACGGTCGGAACGTGCGCACGTTCGCGTCGGTGCTGGTTCCTGCGACGCCTCGGATGAAGGAGCGTGCGGCGGAGTGGGCGCAGACGGTTCGTCCCGGCGGGCGTTCGGCGCCGCTGAGTGGGCTGGAGGAGGCGCTGGGGCTGAAGCCGCAGGCTGTGTTCCTGCTGTCGCGTTCGATCGACCGGACTGGTGGTGGTGTGTGGGGGCGTGGGCGTGGGCCGACGCTTGCGCGGCTGGATGAGTTGAACCCCGTCGTCGAGCGTTATGGGCGGCGTTCGATCGTGATCCGGACGATCCAGTTTCTGGATGAGGATCCGACGGGGATCATGCAGGCGATCGCGGAGGCGCACGGCTCGGCGGACAACGCCGTGGGGTACCGGGTGATCCGTTCGACGCGCGAGCTGACGGAGGGTCGGTGATGCGTTGGTCGATGGTGAGGGTGCTGGCCTGTGTTGGTGCGCTTGCGGGGTTTGGGAGCGGCGCTTCCGCGCAGGAGATTCCGCCGGTGCTTCGGGGGACGGGCGCGATCGAGAGCGTGGATGAGGGGCTCCTGACGGAGTGTGCGGGGATCCGGTTTCGTGCGGATGCGGGGTGGGCGGCGGATGATGCAGTGGTCGGTGTGCTGCTGGGGATCCCGACGCGTGAGCAGCGTGAGCGTGCGTTGCGGCGGGCGCAGGATGCGCGGTCGAGCCTGGTCGGCGCGGGCGCGCGGGCGCAGGCACTGATTGGGGCGATCGATCTGCGGGTGGCCGACCTGGCTCTCGATGAGTCGGGGTCGCTGACCGATTCGCAGCGGCGGCTGCTCGAGCTTGGTCCCGAGGCGATCGTCGCGTTGGCGGAGTTCCGCGAGGGGCCGGATCTTGCGCTCGAGCGGGCGCGGGCGTCGCTGATCCTGGTCGCGCTTTCGCCTGAGAACCAGCGGGAAGAGGGGCTGCGTTCGGTCGTGCGCACGCTGTCGGCGATCACCTTCGATGATGACGCGGAGCGCGACGCGGATCGGCGCGTGACGCTTGCGATCGCGGTGGTGCTGGCGACTGCGGATCGGCGCGAGCGCGCCGTGCTGCTCGGCCAGTTGCTCCCGGGGGATGTCGGGGGAGGATCGCCGCGCGAGTTGGCGTCGCTGCTGCGCGTGGTGCACGGGTCGGCGCGGGTGGAGCCGAGTCCGCTTGCCGATGCGTTGGGCAACGCGGCGCCGGAGCGTGTCGGGCAGATCGGGGGCGCGGTGCTTCGGGAGGCGCGGGGGCAGCGGCCCGCGTCGGGGGTTGCGCCGGAGTCGATGAACCTGGTGGTGCGCGCGATGTTCGCTGATGGCGTTGGTGATCAGGTGCGCCGGACGAACCTGGCTCGGCTGATCAGTGTCGTGGATCGGGGATGGGTTGAGTCGCTGGATCGGTACGAGCCGGAGGTGACGCTCGCGACGGGGATGAAGCTGCTGGACGCGGAGCGGACGCGCCCGTTGGCGGCGCGCACGCTTGCTTCGCTCGCGGAGCGTGCGGATGCGGCGGCTTCGTTGCGGGCCGAGGGGCTGGATCTCGGCGCGACGACGTTGCTGGCGGAGCAGGATCCGCTGCTCCAGGCGGAGGGCGCGGAGATGGCGGCGTTGCTGGCGCGGCTGGAGCTGGATGTGTTCCGGCCGGAGGGGACGCTGCTGCGGCTGACGCGTGCGGTCGTGGTTGCCTGGGAGGCGAGGCCGACGTCGCGGGCTCGAGAGCGTCTGGGCGGCGCGGCCGATTCTTTGCTGTCGCGGGGGGTTGAGACGGCGCCCGATGCGGACGCCGAGGCGTCGCTCCGGATCGCGCTTGGGTCGCTGCGTTTCAACCGGATTGGTGACGGTGGGGGAGGCGGGCTGGTCCGACAGCACCGCGGGCGCGCGCAGCTGGGCCGATCTGCCGGGCGAGGCGGTGAAA
>JANQQG010000051.1 GCA_028285065.1 Phycisphaerales bacterium | reverse complement strand
CTCGTGGAGCGACGAGGGCACGGCGCCGGGCCGGGAGAGATCCAGGACCTCGACGGCAACGCTGTCGGCGAGCACGCCGGGCATCACCGCTACACCATCGGCCAGCGCCGCGGACTCGGCACGGCATTCGGCTACCCCATCTACGTCGTCGACAAGGACCCGGAGACCAACACCGTCACCGTCGGCCCGCGCGATGCGCTCAAGACCTCGTCGATGACGGTCGGCGAGGCCAACTGGCTTGTCGATGCGCCGACGACCGAGCGCCGTGCACTCGCGCAGATCCGTGCGCACGGCGACGCATGTCCGGTGCTCATCAGGCCCGCGGACGGGATTGACGGCGGCCCATCGGGCCGAACCGGCGCGTTCGAGGTTGCGTTCGATGAGCCGCAGGAGGGCGTCGCGCCGGGTCAGGCGTGCGTGCTCTACGACGATGCGGAGCCGGAGGTCGTCCTCGGGGGTGGGTGGATCCGGTCGACCTCACGCGCATGATCTTGTGCCAGAGGTACGCGGCGCGCACCGATCACTTCGGTGTGCTGGGATCGCGGATCGATAGCGGGATCCGATGCTCGCCGGGCTCGAACGTCGTCGTTGGCAGACCCCATGCCTCACCGCCCGTTACTCGGACGGGGTGGGTCGCGACCAGGTGGAACTCGAAGCCGTCGGGACTCTCGGAGATCACGCCAGTGAACAAGTTCGTGCCGTCTTCGTCGTCGATCAAGGTGGCCAGATCCCCCGACGGAAGTCGCTGCCAGCCCGAGTACCTGCCTAGGGAGCCCTTGGAGCTGTGAATGGTCAGCCGCGGAGCACCCCGGTCGGGGGGCGTGAGCGAGACATGCAGCCCTGAGGGGGGTGCAGAGGTGTCCCACAGGGTGACGTGCCCGAACGTCACGCTCAGGTCACCACCGGCGCAGCGGGACAGCGCAACTCCGCACAGCAGGAGCAGGCCGACGCCGACGCCGATCAGCCAGTCGCGTCTCGTCATCCGGCCATTCTAACGATCGACCTTCTTCATGATGAAGAGGTAATTGAAGCCGCGCATGAAGAAGTTCTGCTCCTTGGCGACCTTGTGCCGGTTGCCCTCGCCGAGCTTCCGGTTGTTGCGGACCACGCAGATGATGTCCACGGGCTCGAACCGCTCGCGCATGATCGAGAAGAGCTCGAAGCCGATCGGCATGAACTCACCCCCGCCGCCGCCGACCTTCCCGCGCCGCTTGCGCCACGAGTCGGAGACGTACAGCCCCATGTAGCGCCGGTTCTTGAGCACGCGATGCAGCTCACCGATCACGCGGGTCATCGCCTCGTAGTACGCGGCTCCGTGATCGGCCCCGCCCGAGTCGAGCTTACCGATGCAGCGCGGGTCGTCGGAGTAGTCCACGTGCGTGGAGTAGGGGGGGTCGATGAAGGCGAAGTCGGCGACACCGGTTTCGAGGGGAAGCTCGCGAGCGTCGGCACGGAAGATGTCGTCGCGTTGGGGGTTGAGGTCGTAGCCGATGCCGCGCCGGTCCAGGTCGCGTGCGACGTCGAGGGTGGTGCCGCTCCCGACCATCGGATCGACGACGAGGTCGTTGGGCCTGGTGTAGCGCTGCAGGAGCTGCCAGATGACCCAGCTCGGCGTCGCGCCGACGTAGCCCTTGTCGCCCTGCATCGCCTTGCCGGTCTTCTCGGAGACGTAGTGCTGGCTGGGGTACTCCCAGAGCGTGGACGTCTCGACGCGCAGACGCGGTTTGGTGTGCCGGTACGGGGCTCGCTTGGGCTTTGGGTTCGGGCCGCCTGGCATTACGGGAGCACGCCCGCGAGTGCGGCGACCATGGCGTCCTTGGCCTCGTTGATCGGCGTGGGCGTGCGCGCGCCGGAGGCCCGTGCGTGCCCGCCGCCGCCGAAGCGACGCGCCAGCTCGTTGACGTCGACGGCGTCGGGCCCGTGCTTAGAGCGCATCGAGACCTTGGTCAGCGGCGTGCCGTCGGGCCCGGGGTCGCTCTCGGCGAAAACCAGCGCGACGCGGACGCTGCGGATGGCCAGGAGCATGTCCGCGAAGCCGCTCGAGTCGCCGGGCTTGGCGCCCGAGGCCTCGAAGTCCGCCTTGCGGATCATCAGCGTCGCGACGCTGTCGTCCGCGTGCAACTCCATCGCCCCGAGTGCGCGCCCGAGCAGCCGCCAACGCGACGCCTCGTCCTGCTGGCTGACCAGCTCATAGAGACGCGTGTGCTCGACGCCCGCGCCAAGCAGGGCGGCCCCAAGGTGCATCGCAGCCGGCGAGACGTTCGAGTACTTGAAGAACCCCGTGTCCGTCGCCAGGCCGAGGTACAAGGGCTCGGCGATGTCCAGGGGGAGCGACGACGGGTCCGGCGCCTCGAGCAGCACCTCGCAGACCGGCGCGACGATCTGCGTCGCGGCGGCCGCCTTGGTGTCGATCAGCTTCGTCGGCGAGACGTCGCCATCG
>JANQQG010000046.1 GCA_028285065.1 Phycisphaerales bacterium | reverse complement strand
ACGCGGAACCGCCGCGGCTTCGGGCCCGGGTTCGCCGGGTTCCACTCGTACATCCCGTCCACGTCCTTGATCAGGCGGCACCGCTGTGCGCCGAGACGGTGGGCAAGAAACAACGCCGTCAGGTCCGATCCGCCGCGCCCAAGCACCACGGGCCGTCCCTCGTCGTCCGAGGCGACGTAGCCCGGGAAGACCACGACGCCGTGCTCGTCCAGACGCTTGTTGATCTTGTCCACGTTCACCGACACAGGATCCGCATCGAGCGGGTTCCCCTCGGCAACGAGCCCCGCGGCCCCGGGCATCATCACCGACGCGTCGATCCCGGCGCGATCAAGGTGAAGACCGAGCAGGCTCGCGCTGCGCAGCTCACCCGTCGAGAGCAGCGCCGCCTCGGCGAACGCCGACGGACGGTGGCTCAGCGTCTCGGCGACGCCCAGCAGCCGATCCGTCGTCCCGTACAGCGCGGAGACGACCGCGACGACGTCCCAGCCGTCGCGACGCCACCTGTAGATCTCGTGGACCGCGAGGCGCAGCGAGTGCTCGTCGGTCAGGACCGACCCGCCGAACTTCAACACGACGAGGCGTCGGTCCTCGCTGAGCTTCCCTTCGATCGATCCGTTCTTGCTGGGCTGCATGACGCTGTTCTCCGTCGGCCGATTCTCGGCCTCAAATGAAAAACGGCCCGCACCGAGGTGCGAGCCGTTGGGGTTCAGAGCTGTGAAGAGTGCTCTAGGCCAACGATCCGCACCGGTTCATGCCGGTGGTGGTCATGGTGGTCGTCGTAGTCGTGGTGGTGGAGGCCATCGGCGCACCGGCCGCGAGGCGGCTCTGGGCGATCTGATTGGCGAAGCGATGGCTCATCGTCGTCAAACCTAACTCGTCTCGGCCCCGCGTCAACCCGCTTCCGGCGGTTAGACCCCGATTCGGGGCCCATTCTCAGGCGCCGGCGAGGCACGGGCTCCCTTCCGCTTCGATGCCCTCGCCGGTTCCCACCGCCTCGAGTGCACGCCCGATGTCATCGGCGATCGAACCGAGATCCTCCAGTCCGACACTGATCCGAATCAGCCCCTCGGGAATCCCTGCCGCCGCCCGCTGCTCGGGCGTCAGGTCCGCGTGCGTCATCGTCGCCGGGTGCGTCACCAGCGTCTCCACTGAACCGATGTGCTCCACGAGGCGGCACAGCTCCAGCGACTCGAGGAACACCCGAGCCGCCGGCAGGCCTCCAGCAAGCTCGATGGTCACGACCGCCCCGTCCCGACCATCGAGGTGCTGCCGCTCCGCGAGCACGCGCTGCTCACCCGTCGCCAGGCTCGGGTGAAACACCCTGCTCAGCTCGGGCCGCTCGTCGAGAAACGCCGCCAAACGTGCGCACGTCTCCGACTGGCGCGCAAGCCGCAACGGAAGCGTCTTCAGCCCCAGCAGTGTCAGCCACGCCCCGAACGGAGACTGGATCCCACCGGTCGACTTGCGAATGAACCGCACGCGCTCGATGAGCGCCGCGTCGCGCGAGACGATCGACCCGCCCGTCGCCACCGAGTGCCCGTCGACGAACTTCGTCGTCGATGTGACCGTGATGTCCGCGCCCAGATCCAGCGGCCGCTGCAGCACCGGCGTCTGGAACGTGTTGTCCACCGCCAGCAGCGCCCCCACACGATGCGCCGCCTCGGCGCACGCACCGATGTCCGTCAGCTCCAGGCGTGGATTCGACGGCGACTCGACGACCACCAACCGCGTCGTTTCACGAACCGCTCGCTCCACCTCGCCAGGCACGCTGCTGTCCACGAACGTCGTCTCGACACCCAGCGGCGAGAGGACGTCCTGCAGCAACCGCGTCGTGCCGCCGTAGACGCTGCGCCCGCAGACCACGTGGTCCCCGGCCTTGAGAACCGCCAGGAACAGGGCCGTTTCGGCCCCGAGCCCCGTGTTGAACGTCACTGCTGGCGGGGCGCCCTCGAGGTCACCCAGCGCCTTCTCGAGCTGTGCAACCGTCGGGTTCGACACCCGCGAGTACTGGTGCACCGCCTGGCTGCCGACGCCGTCGCGGCAGAACGTCGTCGACTGCACCAGCGGCGTCACCAACGGGTCGCCATCGGCAAGGCCGATGCCCGCGTGTGCGCACAGAACGGACGGATCAGGATTCGAGCGGGTGGAAAGATCGCGCTTCATACCGTGAACTCCCTTCACGGCATCAATTGCGGTCCAGACGTTGACGTGGGTCGCAGCGAACGTCGCTGCTTGTTTGACGGGTCTCGGCTGGCTCTCGCCACGATCCCGTCCGCATCGCTCCCCACGCCGGGGCTGGCCTCGGCACCGTGGCCGCCCGTATTCGTGGGGGCTCGGTTGCCGCCCGGGACCTTGTGAGGCATCCCGGGACTCTTGATGCTGAACGAAACGTAGCGGCCCGCGCCGGCCGGTCAAGCAGCGGCCGCAGATTCGGCCCGCGCAACCTCGACCAGTGCCCCCATCGCATGCGTCAGCGCTTCGGCGTCCTCCGGCGCGTCGAAGCAGCGCACCGGCAGGATCATCACCGCCGCGTCAGCGTCCAGGACGAGCACGTGCGTCGGCGTCTTCACGATCGCAACGACGACGCCCCACGCGGCCCGCACCGTGCGCTTCCCGTTGCTCCAGGTTGCGCCCTTCGCGTCGGCCTCGAACGTCCACGCGCCGGACCGCCACGAACTCTGGCGGGCCTCGATGGCACGCTCCAAGAGCCTCGCGCTCGTGCGCGCGATGCGGTCCTGGCTGATCAACTGCACGATGAGCATGGCCAGCAGTGGTGTTGCAAGCCCGAACGCCAAGCCTGGCAGTGCCAGACCCGGCGCACCCGCCAGCAAGGCCAGCAACCCCAGGGCGAAGACACAGAGGCCGATGAGCCACACCTGACGCGCCGCCTGCCTGCGCTGCGCGGCGTAGATGAAAAGGAACATCGGGCTGTTGAGCACGATCTGCTCGGTCGCTGCGCAGAAGTCCTCGCGGAACAGCTCGACCTCCA
This sequence comes from Phycisphaerales bacterium, assembly GCA_028285065.1. GTDB lineage: Bacteria > Planctomycetota > Phycisphaerae > Phycisphaerales > UBA1924 > JANQQG01. Next base: position 9,626 of record JANQQG010000046.1, on the reverse strand, counting down.
GACCCACGGGCTGCTCACCAGGATTCATGCGCTCGCCCCGGTCCGATCGACCCGCTCGCGCGCCGCCGCGATGAACCCGGCAAACGTCGCATCGCTCGCAAAGACACGGCGCGGGAACAGAACGCCCGTTGCCGGGCTGTCGAGCAAGAGTGCGTGGTCCGGACCGACCAGCACCGCGGAGATCGCCTCCCAACTGTCGCGGCACGAACGAAGGCTCGTCGACCAGGTCACCTCCGCCTCGTTGACCTCAACAAAGACCACGTCACCAATCAACGCGTCCATCTCACCCCGGTCGATCGCCCCCTTGAGGAGCACGCGCTGCGCCCGCTCCTGCGCGCCCGGGCTCAGACCCCGCGAGAAGAGCCACGCCAGCACGCTGAAGATCAACGCGATCCCGCAGAGCCGGAACCACGGAACACCGTTGATCGCCGGAGGGCCCGCAAACGCGATCACCCCTCCAACCACGCCGACAAGGAACATCACCAACGCGATGCGCCGGAACACGCGCTGGGACCGCCTGCGCGTCGCCACCCACGTCGGACTCCCGGTAGCGATCAGCACCGCCCCCTCCGTCACATCCTCCGGCGTGACCGTGTAGTCGAACGAAATGAAGAGCCCCGATCCCGTCATCCCGCCAGCATAATCAACAAGACAAGAAGGGCCGGGATCGGCAACACGCCGACCCCGGCCCCTCGGCTCCAGCTGTTCACTCGGGCTGCGCGCCCGGTTCGGTCAGTTCACACTCGGGACGAAACCGCCGTCCACACGCAGGTTCGTGCCGTTGATGTACCCGGCGAGCGGGCTCACGAGGAACGCCACGGCATCGGCGATCTCCTCGGGCGTGCCCACACGCCCCGTCGGGTTCGGCACCAGGTGCTCGACCGCCTTCGGCTCGATCTCTTCCCACGTCGAACCCCAGCCCTGCTCCTCAGCGAAAGCCCCGAAGAACGACTCGAGCGCCGGCGTGCGGATCGGACCGGGCGAGATCGTGTTCGACGTCACACCCGTGCCCGCCAGCGACTTGGTCAGGCTCACGCTCAGGTTGATCATCGCAGCCTTCGTCGCGTTGTAGTCCGGCACGTTCGGGAAGGGCGAGACACCCACGACGCTCGCGATCTGCACGAACCGACCCCAGCCGCGCTGCTTCATCGGCTCGACCGTCCCCTGCACCAGGCGCAGGACCGACGTCACGTTCGTGTTGTAGATGTCGTTGAACGCCTCGGGCGTGATCGACTCCCAGTCCGTCCCGTTGAACACGCCGGCGTTGTTCACGACGATGTCGATGTGGTCGAAGGCCTCCCTGGCCTGCTCCAGCACGCTCGTCGCGCCCGCATCGGTCGAGACGTCGCCGATCGCGCTCTTGGCGATCCCGCCGGCCTCCGTGATGGCCCGGACGACGCCGTCCGTCCGCTCTCGGTTGCGCCCGTGCACGACGACCTTGACACCCTCCTTCGCGAGCCGCTTGGCGATCGCTTCGCCGATGCCCGCGCTGCTGCCGGTGACCAGTGCCGTCTTGCCAGTGAGTTGAAGGTCCATTGCCGAGTCTCCGTTTCCGTTCTCTCCCCGCCTCCCCCCTTCGCTGACTGGTGAGAACCGAGCTCGGGAGCCGATTGTTTCCACAGTTCTAAAAATCGTGAACTCCTTTACCGATGAATAATGGAGCACCCGCCAGGCTTCTTCCCGGCGAGAAACGGACAAACCATGGCCACGATCCACCACCCAGACCTCGCCGCCATCCCCCTCTCGGCGGTCCTAAGCGCCCTGTCGGACCCGCTCCGCCTCGGCGTCCTCAAACGCCTCGCCTGTCCCGACGAGGCCTCCCTGGCCTGCGGAGCCTTCTGCGAGCAAACCTCCAAGTCCCGCATGTCGCACCACTTGCGCGTCCTCCGAGAGGCCGGCCTGATCCGCGTTGAGGCCGAAGGCTCCCAGCGCCTCGTCTCGCTCCGTCGGGACGAGCTCGAACAGCGGTTCCCCGGGCTCCTCGATGCCGTCCTCGAGGCCGAGGGTCCCGTCTGAGAATTCCCGATCATGCGTGTCATGACCCGCGGACACCCTGCGCCTGTCCTGGCAGCAGGAGTCACCGGGAAACATGCTCGCGAACGCCCCTCCAATACACCGCACCCCTCGCTCACCAAGCCTCGGCGCCATCCGCCTCCACGCCCCCGGCCGGCGCGATCGGATCAGCGGACGCCGGACCTTCCCCGCCCTCGGACCGGGCTGCCAGACACGCCTGGTAGACTGGGCCATCGGACCGCTGTGCCCGGGGCGTGCCCCCGGATCGGTTCAGGAGGCCCCCGTGACCGAAGACGGAGCCCCCGGGGATGTGACCAGGCTGCTCCGGAGCGTCGGCGACGACGGCGCGGCCCGCGATCGCCTCCTCCCGCTCGTCTACGACGAACTCCACCGCATCGCCCAAGGGCGCATGGCCGGCGAACGCGCCGGACACACCCTTCAAGCCACCGCCCTCGTCAACGAGGCCTACGTCCGGCTCGTCGGCGTCGAGGAGATCGACTGGAACGACCGCTCCCACTTCTTCGGCATCGCCGCCGAAGCCATGAGGCGTGTCCTCATCGACCACGCACGCAAACGCGCAAGCCAGAAGCGCGGCGGCGGACGCGGAAGACTCGACCTCACCGTCGCCGACCTCGCGGCCGACACCGAGCCCGAGACCATGATCGCCGTCGACGAAGCGCTCACCAAGCTCGAAGCCGAAGACCCACAGGCCGCCACGGTCGTCAAGCTCCGCTTCTTCGCGGGCCTGACCGCAGGCGAAGCGGCCCGCGCAATGGACGTCTCCGAACGCACCGTGATGCGCGAATGGGCCTTCGCCCGCGCCCGCCTCTTCGAACTCCTCGGCGGCGAACGCGACGGCGCGGAGGGGGGCGACGATGCAGGCAGTCCGTGAGAAGGAGATCTTCGGCCAGGCCCTCGACGCACCACCCGAAGAGCGCATCGCCATGCTCGACCGAGCATGCAACGGCGACGTCCACCTGCGCTCACGCGTCCTCCGCCTCCTCGAACTCCACGACGCCGCCGGCGAGTTCATGGCCGAACCCGCCTGCCTCAGCCGCGACGGAACAATCGCCGTCCAAGCGACACCCGAGGACCTGACCGGCACCACCCTCGGGCGTTACCTCCTCAAGGCGCGCATCGGCGAGGGCGGCTTCGGCATGGTCTACCTCGCCGAGCAGGAACACCCCGTTCGCCGGCGCGTCGCGCTCAAGGTCCTCAAGGCCGGGATGGACTCCCAGCGCATCATCGCCAGGTTCCAAAGCGAACGCCGCACGCTCGCGATGATGGAGCACCCCGGCATCGCCCGCATCCTCGACGCCGGCGAGACACCAGAGGGACGCCCGTACTTCGTGATGGAGTACGTCGACGGCGAACCCATCACCGACTACTGCATCCGCAAGCGCCTCTCGCTCGAGGAACGACTCGAACTGTTCGAACGCGTCTGCCTGGCCGTCCAGCACGCACACACCAAGGGCGTGATCCACCGCGACATCAAGCCCAGCAATGTCCTCGTCTCTGAAGTCGACCAGCGCGCCGAGCCAAAGGTCATCGACTTCGGCATCGCAAAGGCCATCGACCCCGAGCGCGACGGGCACACCGCACTCACCGAAGCCAAGCAAATCGTCGGCACCCCCGAGTACATGGCCCCCGAGCAGGCATCCAGCGACGCCGACGCCATCGACACACGGACCGACGTCTACGCACTCGGCATCCTCCTCTACGAACTCCTCTGCGGCCTCCCCCCGTTCGACCGCGCACGCCTGCGGCGCGCATCTCCCGCCGAACTCGAACGCATCATCGGACACGAAGAAGCCCCGCGCCCCTCCACACGCCTCCGCGGCTCCACCGAACACGAGCACGAAGCCAAGCGACTCTCACGCAGACTCCGAGGCGACGTCGACTGGATCGTCATGCGCGCCATGGAGAAGGACCCCGGCCGGCGCTACGCTACGACGTACGCTCTCGCGACCGACGTCCGACGCTACCTCGAGCACGAACCCGTCGACGCCGGCCCACCCAGCCGCGGCTACCGCCTCCGCAAGCTCGTGCGCCGCCACCGCCCCCAGTTCATCGGCGCTGCGATCGCCGTCGTCGCGTTGCTCGCGCTCGTCGGCTTCAGCCTCAAGTTCGCCGCCGACGCCTCCGCCGCCCGGGGCGTCGCGATCGACGAGGGCAAACTCGCGAACATCGCGCTGGAGGCCGCACAGACACGCGAGCAAGAGGCCGCGAAGGAACTCGCCAAGTACCGCTCGATCGCCAACCTCGTCCGCGAGATGTTCAAGTCGATCGACCCGGCCGTCGCGCGCGGCGCGGACACCTCCGTGCTCGAGCAGATGCTCACCGACTCGCGAGACCGGATGACCGCCACCAACCCCGAGCCCGAGGTCGAGGCCGAAGTCCTCACCATCCTCGGCTTCGCAGCAAGCTCCATCGGCGACGACCAGAACGCCGAGCCGATGCTCAAACGAGCAGCCGAGCTCTCCGAAGAGCTCCACGGCCCCCGCCACCCCCAGACCCTCGAAGCCCTCTCCGGCTACGCCAAGGCGCTCGTCAACCTCAGCCGCTTCGACGAGGCCCACGCCGCGTTCACCGAAGTGCTCGCGCGTGCCGAGGCGAACAGCCCCGACCTCTGGGACCAGGACACCCTCCGCCAAGCCGGCAACGTCGCCGTCGCGACCCTCGAGGGCGGCAATCACGACGAAGCCGCCTCCCTGCTCGAGGGCATCCTCGAACGCTCCCGCACACTGCTCGGCGACCAGCACGAGACCACACTCACCACCATCAACAACCTCGCCACCGCCTACAGCCGCCTCGAACGCGAGCGCGAAGCGCTCACGCTGTACGAGGAAGTCCTCGCCGGCCAGATCGCGGCACACGGCGAAGATCACCCCAAGACCCTCACCACACTCAACAACCTCGCCCTCTCCCACGACAAGCTCGGCAACACCGAGGAGTGCGAACGCATCCTCCGCGACGTCCTCGCAATCAAGCGACGCGTCTACCCGCCCGGCCACCCAAGCACCGCCCTCTCGATGAACAACCTCGCCGGTGTGCTCGCGCCGAAAGGACGCATGGAAGAAGCCGAGGCGCTCTGGGACGAAGCGCTTGAGCTCTTCGTTGCTGCCGTCGGCGAGACAGACCTGCGCGTGCTCATGCTCAAGACAAACGTCGCCGGCGCACACCACGAGAACGGCGACCCCGCCCGCGCCGTCGAGATCCTCCGCGACGTCTTCGCGACCGCGCAAGAGGTCTACCCCGACCACCCCCACGCCCGCGCGATCGCCCACCGACTTGGGGGCGCTGCGCTCGATGCCGGCGACTACGCACCAGGCCTCCAAGCCGAGCGCTGGGCAATCGCCCAAGCAGGCCCCGACGACAAGCGCACCCCCGTCTACCGCGCGACGCTCGCGCGCCTCCTCATCGGCACGGAACAACTCGACGAAGCAGAGGCAGAGATCCTCGCCATCGAGCCGGGCGTCCTCGAAGTCACAGACCCGAACGACCAGCGCGTCCGCACCCACGCACTCGCCCGAGCAGAACTGGCCGAAGCGCACGGAGACAATGAGGCTGCGGCACAGTGGCGGGCGAAGCTCGAAACCGAGCACTAACGCATCTTCGCAAGATGCTCGCGCGCGACGCGCGCCCACTCGCTGGCCGTATCCAAACGCAGGTACGCCCGCCAGTGCGCCCCCGCCTCGTCCGCACGTCCCAGCTTCTCGAGGCACAGCGCCAGGTTGAAGTGGGCATCCGCGAAGGCAGCATCCGTCCCCACCGCCCGCCCCAAACACAGAACCGCCTCTTCCACCCGCCCCGTCTCCTCCAGTAGATCCGCCAAGTTGTACTGCGCCAGCACGTTCGCCGGATCCAGCGCCTCGGCCAACCGGAACGCCTCCTCGGCCGCCTCGATCCGACCCAGCATCCGCTGCGTGTTGCCAAGGTTGAACAGCGCGTCCGACCTGCCAGGCTCGAGCGCGAACACACGCCGGTACGCCTCGGCCGCCTCCTCGTACCGCTCCCCTTCCTCGAGCGCCACCGCCTTGTCGAACAACTCGTCGGCAGACTCCGGCTGATCGATCGGCCTCGCCCCACCGCCCCCGGGCGCGCTGTCTCGCGACACGCCCGCGAAGTCCAGGACCTGCTGCCCGTCAGGTGCAACGAGCGCATCCCCGATCTGCGTGAGCAACTCGCCCGCGTCTGCATCGACGATGCGGAGCTGCGCGAGCGGACGGTCCGTCCCCGGCAGGATGCTCGCCAATGACGTCAGGCTGTTCTGGATGGTCTCGAGTGCGACGCCGTGGGTCGTCAGGTCGGCGATGGTCTGAAGCGAAACGATGTCCCGGAAGTCGCACGCGCCGCCGACCGAGCGCACAAGCCCCAGCCGCTCCCACCGCTCGATCACCTCGCGCCCAACCCCAACGATCTCCGCCACGCGCTCCGGTGAGAACGTCTTCTCCGTTGCCTCCGCCGGCGCACGCAGACCAAGACGCTCGAGTAACTCGACCTCCGGGACCACGCGGATCCGCGCCGTCCCCCCAGGTCCCGCGCTGGACTGAAGCCGCTCGGCCTGCCGCAGCTTCGCGCTCACCCCGCCGTCCGAACGCAACGGCCACCCGTGCATCCCGACAACCAGCATCGTCGTGCGGCTCGTCACCGAGGGCGTCACAACGCCCCCGAGGCGCTCGATCCGCTCCCCCGCCTCACGACGCGTCATCGAGCCAAGGCGACCGGTGAAGCTAATCCGCTCACCGGCAAGCGTCTTCTTGCTGGATGTGGTGGATGCTGACCCCATCGGACCGGACTCCATTCCGGCTCAAGGGTAGCGTGCCCGGCGCCTACGCCCCGCGCTTCTTCTTCGCGTCCTTGGGTGCCTTCTTCGACCCCGAGACGCTCTTCGCGGCAGGCTTCTTCTTCGAGGCCGTCTTCGAAGACGCCTTCTTCGCACCCTTCGCGCTCGCCGAACGCCCCGCCGGCTTCTTCGCGGCAGGGGGCGGAGCGGGAGCCGCCGACTGCTCGACGCTCTGGCGCAGCGCATCCATGAAGTTGAAGCTCTGCGCCGGTTCCTCATCCTCGACCGTCACAGGCGTCTCGCCATCGACCTTCTGCTTGACGAGCTCGAAGAACGCTTCCTTGTACTTGTCCTCGAACGCGTCCGGATCGAACTTCGAAGTCTTCTTGTCGATGATGCTCTCGGCAAGCTGCATCATCTCCGCCTCCGGTTCGATCAGGCGCACGTCCTTGAAGAACTGCTCGCCCTGACGCACCTCCGACGGATACCGCAGCGTCGTCAGCTGGAACCCACGCCCGTCGACCTTGAGCGCAACGACCTGCTCGCGCCCGTGCATCACCACCTTGCCGAGCCCGATCTTCCCCGCCTTGCCCATCGCTTCACGGATCACGTTGAACGGCTCTTCCGCCACCGGCCCATCCGGACCCAGGAAGTACGGCGCGTTGAAGTAGATCGGATCGATCTCGTTGGCGTCGACGAACTGGACCAACTCGATCGCCTTCGTGGACTCGAGCCGGATCGTCTCGAGGTCCTCCTCCGTGATGATGACGTAGCTGCCCTTCTCGTACTCGTACCCCTTGACGATCTCGTCGCGACCGATCGTCCCGTGCACCGGGCACGTCAGTTGCTGACGCACACGCTGGTTGCACCCCTCGTGCAGCTGGTTCATCGCAACGCGCCGGGTGCTCTCCGTCGCGGCATACATCCGCACACCGAACGTCACCAGCGAAAGACGCAGTTGTCCGGTCCACATCGCACGAGGCGGCATCGCAGCATCTCCAAGGGCCCAAGCACAAGTCTGCCACGCGGGCGAGCGAGGGCCGGTCAGGGACCCAACACTATCGTGCGCACGCCGCGCTCCAGAAGAGCAGAGACCGGGATAACCCCATCCGGACGCTCAACCACGCCAAACACCACCCAACTACGCCCGCACGAGTAGGCTTCGGTGGCCATGGGCAAGGACCCCAAGACCAACCCGAGCGGTGATCCCGCCCACGACGCCCGGCTCGCCGAGTACCGGCGCAAGCGCGACTTCGGCACCACGCCCGAACCGGGAGGGGGAGCGCCGTCGGACGGCGCGGAACTCCTCTACGCCGTGCAGAAGCACGACGCGTCACGCCTGCACTACGACCTCCGCCTCGAACTCGACGGCGTGCTGCTCAGCTGGGCCGTCCCCAAGGGACCGAGCCTCGACCCCACCGACAAACAACTCGCCGTCCGCACCGAGGACCACCCCATCGAGTACGGCGCCTTCGAGGGCGTCATCCCCGAAGGCGAATACGGTGGCGGAACCGTCATGCTCTGGGACCGCGGCTCGTGGACTCCCATCGGCGACCCCCACGATGGACTCGCAAAGGGCGACTTCAAGTTCGAACTCCACGGCTCCAAGCTCCGCGGAACATGGGTGCTCGCGCGCATGAAGCCCAAGGGCACGCGCGGCAAGGTCACCGACGAGAGCCGCGACTGGCTCCTGATCAAGAAGCGCGATACAGAGTCGCGCGCCAAGGGCTCGTTCAACGTGCTCTCGCAACTGCCGCGCAGCGTTGCCAGCGGACGTTCGATGCGCGAGATCGCCGATGCGCCCGAGCGAGTCTGGACCGACGACGGCGCGCACGAAACGGGCGCACGCGCCCGAGCCCCCGGCGTCCCGGCAGGCCTGGACCCCTCACCGCTCGAAGGCGCAAAGCCAGGCGAACAGCCAGAGTCCCTCAAGCCGCAACTCGCGACCCTCGCCGACGAGCCGCCCCCGGGCGACGACTGGATACACGAGGTCAAGCTCGATGGTTACCGCCTGCTCGCATTCATCCACGACGGCCTCGTCACGCTCCGGACACGCAACGGCCACGACTGGACCGACCGCTTCCCCAGGATCGCCCGCGCCCTCACCAACCTCCCGCTCCGCAACGTCGTCCTCGATGGTGAGGTCATCGCCCAGGGAGACGACGGCTTCCCAGATTTCCAGCGGCTCCAGGCGACCATCCGCGGCAAGGGCAACAGCGCCCTGGCGTACCTCGTCTTCGACGTCCCCTTCGCGGGCGGGTACGACCTCCGCCGCGTCCCCCTGATCGAACGGAAGGGCTACCTCGAACGCCTACTGGGCGCATCGGCCGGAGCCGCGCCGGTGGTCAGCCTCTGCGAGCACATCACTGGGCATGGCCCGCAGTTCTTCAGGGAAGTCAGCGCGCGCGGCGCAGAGGGCGTCGTCGCCAAACGCGCAAGCTCACGCTACGAGAGCCGACGCACGCACTCCTGGCTCAAGATCAAGGCACGCGTGCGGGATTCCTACGTGGTCGGCGGATACAGCCCCCCATCGGGCTCACGCTCCGGCTTCGGCTCACTCCTCGTCGGCGAACGCGTGGACGGCCGCCTCGAGTACCGCGGGCGCGTCGGCTCCGGCTTCACCGAGCGCGACCTCGAGACCCTTCTTCAGCGCCTGGGTCCGGCGCGCAAGACGAACCCGTTCGACTCCGAGGTGCCGCCCGCCGATCGCAAGGGCGTGTCATGGGTCGAGCCGGCGCTCGACGTGCAGGTCGAGTTCACCGAGCTCACTCAAGAGGGCTCGCTGCGCCACCCCGTCTTCCTCGGCGTGCGCGAAGACCTCGTCGCA
>JANQQG010000044.1 GCA_028285065.1 Phycisphaerales bacterium | reverse complement strand
GAGGAAGAAGAGGACAGGAAGATGAGCCAGATCAGCGCCAAAGAGGTGATGAAGCTCCGGCAGAAGACCGGGCTCTCGATGATGGAGTGCAAGAAGGCGCTCGTCGAGACGAGCGGCGACGCCGAGGCCGCCGAGGAGCACCTGCGCAAGAAGCTCAAGGGCAAGATGGACGCGCGGACGGATCGCGCCGCCGGCGAGGGCCAGATCGCGGTCTTCGTGACACCCAACCAGACGGCCGCGACGATCGTCGAGCTGCGCGCCGAGACGGACTTCACCGCCAAGAACGAGGCGTTCGTGACTGTCGCGAAGAAGATCGCGGAGATGGCCGTCGAGTCGCCGAGCGGCGACGTCGCGCCGACGGACGAGATGACGAAGATCGTCGACGAGCTGCGCATCACGACCGGCGAAAACATCTCGATCGGGCGGATCCACAAGATCGCCGGCGAGGAGGGCAAGAGCGCCTTCGGGTCCTACGTCCACCACGACGGCAAGACCGGCGTGCTCATCCAGGCAGACGGTTCGATCTCCGACGAGACGCTCAAGCAGATCTGCATGCACGTGACGGCCGCGACCCCGCGTCCGCTGGGCGTGACGCCTGACGACATCCCTGCGGACATGGTCGAGAAGGAGCGGAAGTTCCGGATGGAGCAGGCGATCGAGTCCGGCAAGAACGAGTCGATCGCTGAGAAGATGGTCGAGGGCGGGATGCGCAAGTTCTTCGAGGACGTTGCGCTGATGGAGCAGCCGTTCGTGGTCGACCCCACGAAGGGCAAGATCAAGGACCTGGTCGGCGCCAACGCGAGCGTGACCGGCTTCTACCGCTGGCAGGTCGGCGAAGAGGAGTAAGGCCCTCTTCAACCACTGACACCTTCCCAAGGGCCCGGCGGATCGCCGGGCCCTTTTTCATTGCGCTGGATCCCGCGCCCCCGCGCCGCCTCCTGACCCGCGTCCGGCGGTACCCTGGTGCGTCCCCCTCCCCCCACCGCGCACGCGAAGGAGACCCCGATGTCCGACACACCGATGAACCGACGTGAGGTCCTTGCCTCAGCCGCGGCACTTGGCGGACTCGCGCTCGCGGGATCCGGCGCGATGGGCGCAACGGCGCACGCGGACGGCGCGGCCGACGCGAAGGAGCTCGGGTGGGACGCGGACAAGGGCGAGTTCGTGCTCCCTGCGCTCCCGTACGGGTACGACGCGCTGGAGCCGCACATCGATGAGCAGACGATGCGGATCCACCACGGCAAGCACCACGCGGGGTACGTGCGTGGCGCCAACGGCGCGCTCAAGGCCCTGGCAGGGCTGCGCGATGGCGAGGTCGACGCGGGGCTGATCCAGAACTGGTCGCGCAAGCTGTCGTTCCACCTCGGCGGGCACATGAACCACACGCTGTTCTGGCGCGGGCTGGCGCCGGCGGGCAAGGGCGGGGGCGGGCGCCCGACGGGCGCGCTGGCGAGCGCGATCGATCGGGACTTCGGTTCGTTCGACAAGTTCCGTGCGCACTTCTCGGGGGCCGCTGGCGCGGTCGAGGGCTCCGGCTGGGCGTGGCTGGTGCACCACGGGATCTCCGGGCGCCTGCTGGTGCTGCAGATGGAGAACCAGCAGAAGCTGCTCCCGGTGGGCGTGACGGCGCTGCTCGGCGTGGACGTGTGGGAGCACGCGTACTACCTGCGGTACCAGAACCGGCGCAAGGACTACGTGCGTGCGTTCTTCGAGGTGATCGACTGGGGCCGGGTGGGCGCGCGGTTCAGCGGGGCGTAGTCCGGTCGTGCGGGGTCCTGCCCGGAACCGGTAGAGCCGGTCCGAGAACCAGACACACATCGACCCCGCCAACCCATGATGGCGTGCGAGACGCTTCATCTGCCCTGACCTGGTGCCGATAGTCCGCCAGGATGTCGCATGGTGCGCCATCCGTCCGGCTACCGGTACCCATCGATGGAAACACCCGAGAACGCAGTTCCACAGCAGACACCCGGGCGCCTCCCGGGCATGGCAGCGGCTACGCGACTGGTCGCGTTCGTTGCGTTGGTCGGCGCGGCCTCGGTTGTCCTTGCGCTGGGGTGGGCGACGTGGTCGTCCGGGCGAATCGCGACCAGCGCCTGCCACATGGCCGAGGATGCCGCGCGTGAGTCGCTGACGCACAGCCTTGAAGCGTTGGTCGAGGCTGGTCGCCTGGCTGACGCCCGGAAACTCGTCGTCCAGGCGGGCTTCTGGTCCGGCATGGAGCGCTGCACGCTCGAGCTGCCCGACGGCACCGTGTTCGCCGACTCCGCCGAGCCCGATGCGCCCTTCGTCGATCTGCCCGAGGCGCTCGGGAGCATCGATCCGGCGCGCCTCGAGAACGCGACCGAGCTGACGATCGCTGATCGCGGCTCGATGCTGCTCACGATCCGCAACTCCCCGCCCGCGAACCTCGGGCCTGGCATGACAGACCTGGGTGTCCTGCTCGCGATCGGCGCCGCGTTCTGCGTCGGCCTCGTGCTGATGCACAAGCGCATCAGCCAGAGCGTGCGCCCGCTGGACGCGATCCGGTCGGCCCTCGGCGCCATGGGCGCTGGGGAGAACGAGAGCGAGGCGCTGACGATCGCGCCGACGTGGGGGCACTACGCCTCGATGTGGAACTCCGTCATTGCCGAACGCGAGGCGGCCAAGACACGGTCAACCGATGCGGAGCTTGCGCAGGCGGCCGCCGCGGAGTCGCCGCTGGGCGGGGCGCTGGAGAAGACGCTCGACGCG
>JANQQG010000250.1 GCA_028285065.1 Phycisphaerales bacterium | reverse complement strand
CGAGTTGTGGGTGTGGTGGTTCGTCGGGTGGGGGGTTGTGGGTGTGTCGCTGGTGTTGCTGGTGTGGGGGCTTTGGGGGTGGAAGCCGAAGGCACCGACGTGCCGCGGGCGACGGTGTCGGTACGACTTGTCGGCGACGAACGCTGACGCTGATGGTGCTGTGACGTGTCCGGAGTGCGGGCGGGCGATGCGCACGCGGCGGGCGCTGCTTGGTCGGCGGCGTCGGCGGCGCGTGATCATCGTGAGCCTGGTGCTGCTCGTGCTCGGGTGGGGGGCGCGGGTGTACCCGTCGATCCGTGATCGTGGGTTGGTGGCGGCGATCCCGAGCCCGGTGCTGGTATTGCTCCCGAGTACGAGCTTGGACGCGTTGGTGCATCGCCTCCGTCTCCCGGTGTTAGCGGGTGGGACTCCGTTCGAGAAGCACGAGCTCGAGGTGCGCTGGTGGGAGCGGGGGACACTGTGGCCGCGAGATGAGACCGATGTGAAGGGGGACTGGTCGAGTCCGCGCGAGCTGGGTGGTCTGTCGCGGTGGCTGTGGCGCGTGCGGTTGCGGACGTTTGGAGTGTCTACGGAGCCGGCGAGCGGCGAGCGCGAGGTGGTGCGTGTGTATCGGGCACGTGAAGGTACGGTGTTCGCGAACCAGAGCGGCGTGACCTGGCTGCAGGACTACTACACCGCGCTGGTCTGGGGCGACACGCTGGTCGTTCGCGCGACGGGGCGGAGGCACGAACGCGTTCGCGCGCTGCTCCGTGGGCTGCTTGCCGATGAGGAGGCGCCCTGATGAGTGATGCGGTGCGCGAGCTGTGGGCGTGGTGGTTCGTGGGGTGGGGGGTTGTGGGTGTGTCGCTGGTGTTGATGGGGTGGGGATTGTGGGGGTGGAAGCCGAACGCGCCGACGTGCCGTGGGCGACGGTGTCGCTACGACTTGTCGGCGACGGAGGCTGGTTCGGACGGTGCCGTGACGTGTCCGGAGTGCGGCAGGGTGATGCGCACACGTCGGGCGTTGCTTGGTCGGCGGCGTCGGCGGCGTGTGATCCTGGTCGGGCTCGTGTTGTTGGGGCTGGGTTGGACGGCGCGGGTGTACCCATCGATCCGTGATCACGGGTGGGTGGCGGCGATCCCGAGTCCGGTGTTGGTGTTGTTGCCGGGGACTTCGTTCGACGAGGTGCACTTCGCGAGCGTGAAGCACCCGGTCCATCCGATCTGGGGGCCAGTGTCGACCGACGTCCCAAATTCGATGGCGGTCGAGTACCTGAGGCGGCGCGATGGACTCACGCCGTCAACGGGTTCGAGCCCCCCACGGGAGATCGGCGCGGTTGCCGACTCGCTCTGGTTGCTGCGGATGCGTGCCATCGAGGGGCGGAACGCGGACGCGGGGGGGATCATGACGTCGGTTCGGGTCTACGACCTCAGCGAGGTCGGCCTCTCGGCGCCGTTCTTGGCGCATCGGGAGCAGCAGCTTCAGGACCTGCTGATGCGCTACGTTGCACTACGGCACGGCGACGCACTGATCGTCCGCACGACGGCGTCTGGCCACTCGCGCGTGGAGACCGCACTGACCGACGGCGTGCCGTGATCCGCCCCAGGGCGGTCGTTGGGGGCGCGTCCTGCCAGCCATGTTCGGGATGCCATGATGGGTGCCCGCCGACGTGCGGAGCACCAAGGGCCCGCCTCCTGCGGGCCCGGGCTTGTCTGGATTCCGCCTTCGGCGGGGCCGAGCGGGCGTCCTGCCCGCTCGGAGGTGGGGCTCGGCGTTCTCAGTGCGTCACGCGATGGTCACCGAGTCGTCGAGGTAGACGTCCTGGATGGCGTGGAGCAGTGCGGCGCCGTCCTTCATGGGGCGCTGGAAGGCCTTGCGTCCTGAGATGAGGCCCATGCCGCCGGCGCGCTTGTTGATGACGGCCGTGCGCACGGCGTCGGCCATGTCGCTCTCGCCCTTGGACTCGCCGCCGGAGTTGATCAGGGGTGCGCGGCCCATGTAGCAGTTGGCGATCTGGTAGCGGCAGAGGTCGATCTCGTGGCAGCCGGCGCCCTTGTCGTCGCCGCCGGCGAGCTTGGTGTAGATGTCGCTCTTGAACTTGCCGTAGGAGGAGTCACCGGTGTTGAGCGCGACGTAGCCGCCGTTGTTGGTGGCGAGCTTCTGCTTGATGATGTCGGCCTGGATGGTGACGCCGAGGTGGTTGGCCTGACCGGTGAGGTCTGCGGAGGCGTGGTAGTCGGTGCCGTCGACCTTGAAGGCGTTGTTTCGGATGTAGCACCAGAGGACGGTGACCATGCCGAGCTCGTGCGCGTGGGCGAACATCTCGGCGACTTCCTGGATCTGTCGCGTTGATTCATCGGAGCCGAAGTAGATGGTTGCGCCGACGGCGACGGCGCCCATGTCGTACGCCTGCTGGATGGTGCCGTAGAGGGTCTGGTCGAAGGTGTTGGGGTAGGTCATCAGTTCGTTGTGGTTGAACTTGACGAGGAATGGGATCTTGTGGGCGTACTTGCGTGCGACCATTCCGAGGACGCCGTAGGTGGAGGCGACGGCGTTGCAGCCGCCGTCGATTGCGAGCTTGACGATGTTCTCGGGGTCGAAGTACTCGGGGTTCGGGACGAAGGAGGCACCGGCGGAGTGCTCGACGCCCTGGTCGACCGGGAGGATCGAGACGTAGCCGGTGCCGGCGAGGCGACCGGTGTTGAGGATGTGCTGGTAGTTTCGGAGGGTGGCGGGGGTGCGATCGGAGTGGGCGACGACGCGATCGATGAAGTCGGGGCCGGGGAGGCTCAGGGCCGAGCGGGGGATGAATGAGCTCTCGTAGCCGAGCAGCGCGTCGGCGTCGGACCCCAGCAGCGCGGCGATGTCGGTGGCCATCTCGATCGTCTCCTGCCCGTCGTGGCGGGCCTCTTGGTGGTCTCTGAGGTTGGTTTTCTCGTCGGTCCCTTGGGATCGGGGGTGATTCTACGCGGCTGCCCATCGGGGTCGTGAGCGTTCCTTGTCGCCCAGAGACCCTTCTGGTCAGGCGGTGTTCCCCCTGGACGGTCGTACGAGCGCGTCGTGGTTGACTGGCCCATGGGAGGCCCGAGCGTTTTCGGACAGCACAGGCGGGCGGTGGATCCTGCTCGTGCGAGGGTCGTGCTCGGGGGAGGTGATCGCTGACGGGTCACGGGGGCGGATCGTCTCGCGCTGCGTGGATGGGGTCCGAGGGGGGCTGAATTGGGGTACGCGGGGAGGCCCGCCGGCGCAGGCGTTTGCAGCGTTCCAGGCGTCAGGGGTTGCCGAGGTTGCCTGATCGGGCGTTGCGGTCGTTCGAGCGTGGAATGAGGAAATCACCTGAGTGCAGACCTTGGCGCGAGGTGGTTCTCGTGGTCTTCTTTAGGTGCAAGTACACCCCCTGAATCGGGAGATCTCGGGAACCCGCCGCAGGCGAACCCCGGATCGGAAACCAGCTCTCTCTCTCGGGTCGTACGTGGAAACGCGACGGCTCGTCTTCTCTCTCTCAGCGGTCAGGCAAACCCCGCTGACATCACAAGAGCAGATCTGACGCGGCGCACGTCGTTGCGCGTCCCGCCAGGGTCCGCTCCCCCCGTCTGAGCCGGGCGCGTCGTGGCGTGCCGGCGCTCGAAAAACGGACTCCGTCCGTGCGTGGTCGGTCTGCACTCTCCCGACGCGCCTGGGCACGAGTCCACTGGAGATCGGCAATGAGCATCCGTACCGCCCTTCGCACCTCCGGACGAATCAGCCCCCTCGCCATCTGTGCCGCAGGCGTTGTCTTCGCAAGCGCGACCGTCGCCAGCGCCGGCCCCACGGCCACCAACAAGGTCTTCGAGTACAACGACTTCAGTGGGAACCTCAGCGATCTGAACTTCGTCGGCACTGCGACCGACAGCGCCGGTTCGGTCTTCCTGACCGGCAACGGACGTCGCGAGGCCGGTGCCGTTTGGTACAACGGCCAGCAGATCGACGTCTCGACCATCGTCGACACGACCTTCAACCTCAACGTCGCCAACCTCAACGGCACCGGTGCCGATGGGTTCGCGTTCGTCTTCCAGGATGAGTCCGCCAACGCCATCGGCGGCGCGGGCGGTGCGCTCGGCTACGCCGACAACCCGATCCGCGGGGACGTGGGTATCACCCGTTCCGTCGCGATCGAGTTCGACCTCTGGGACAACTCCATCAACGGCAACTGGCCCGACCTGGCCGACCCGCACGTCTCCGTGCATACGCGCGGCCTGCTCTCCAACAGCCCCGACCAGACGTTCAGCCTCGGCGGGACGGTCATCCCGATCAACCTGTCCGACGGCGCTGCGCACGACGTCCGCATCCTCTACGTCCCCGGTCTGTTGCAGATCTTCGTCGATGACATTGCCGACACCGACACTCCCGTCCTGACCGTCGCCGGCATCGACCTGGTCAATGACCTGGGCCTCGGTGACAACTCTCTGTTCGTCGGCCTGACGGCCGCGACCGGTGGGCAGACGAACGCTCAGACGCACCAGATCAACTCGTGGAGTCTCTCGAACTTCGTGATCCCGTCTCCGGGCTCGCTCGCTCTCGGATTCGGTGGTCTCGGCCTGCTCGTGCGACGCAAGCGTCGCGCCTGACCCAGTCTGTTCGCCCCGCTGGGGAAGAAAGAACCGACCCCGCCCCGCGCGTCCCCTTGGGGTCGGTACTGAAAACGACCGGTCGGTTGACCGGTCGTTTTCGCGCGCTCGTTCGACGTCCGGCTCCGGGTGTGCTTGCGGTCACGGTCGGCCTGGTGTGCTGCTGCTCGGCAGGCGCCGTCGGCGGTCCCGAGCGGCGGAAGAGGCGGGGCTGACATACCGTTGGAGCCATGGAACCACTCGACGTGATCGTTGTGGGCGCCGGGCCGATCGGCCTGGAGACGGCGCACGCCCTTGCGCGTGAGGGCGCGTCCGTGCGCGTGCTCGACGCGGGCCCGGTCGGCGCGACGCTGTTCTGGTGGGCGCCCAGCACCGTCTTCTTCTCGAGCCCGGAGCGCATCGCGATCTGCGGCGTTCCCATCGCTTCGGCCGATCAGCGCAAGACGACACGCGAGGAGTACCTTGCGTACCTGCGCACGATCGTTCAGCAGTTCGATCTTGATGTGCGCACCTACCACGAGGTGCTGCGCATCGAGCGCGAGTCGGCGGGTGGACCCTTCCGTGTGCGCGTCCGGACGAACGCGGGCGAGCATGATCAGTTTGCGCGCCACGTCGTGCTTGCGATGGGGGATATGCACAAGGCGCGCACCCTGGACCTGCCCGGCGAGGACCTGGAGCACGTGTCGCACTACCTGCGAGACCCGCACGTGTACTTCGGGCGGCGTGTGCTGATCGTGGGTGGGAAGAACTCGGCGGTGGAGGCGGCGATCCGGCTCTTCCGGGTCGGTGCGCACGTGACGCTCGCGTACCGGCGGGCGGAGTTCGACAAGCGTGTCAAGTACTGGCTGCGGCCCGAGCTCGAGTTCCTGATCAACAAGGGCAAGATCGGCTTTCACCCGTGCGTCACGCCCATCGGGTTCACGCCGAGCGGGGCGCGCCTTTCGCCCGTCGATGAGGAGCTTGCGCCCGCGGGGGAGGCGTTCGACGTCGAGGCGGACGATGTGTTGCTGCTGACGGGGTACGTGCAGAACACGACGCTGCTGGAGCGCTGCGGTATTGAGCTCGTTGGTCCTCAGCGTGCGCCGCGCCACGAGCGGACGACGATGGAGAGCAACGTGCCGGGGATGTACGTCGCGGGCACGGCGGCCGCGGGGACGCAGGTGGGCGGCGTGAAGGTGTTCATCGAGACGTCGCACGTGCATGCCGAGCGGATCACGCGGGCGATCACGGGGCGCTGGACGGGTCCGGCCGAGCCGGGTGAGCACGAGCACGACGCGCTGCCGGAGGCCTAGCGCTCGTCGGTTCGTTCGATCACGCGCAGGAGCGCGACGTATTCGCCTCGTGCGAGCTGTGGGCGCCGGAGCGTGCGGCCTTGCAGGTAGGACGTCGCGAGTTCGTCGTGCGCGAGTGTGCGCACGAGCTCGAGGCCGAGGGGGGCGACGCGTACGGCGAGCGATGCGCGTTCCTCGCCCCAGGTGAACGATTCGCCGCGCAGGCGCAGGAACGCGTCGGCGATGCGGCTGGGCCTGTCGAAGTTGACGCGTCCGTCGGTCGTGACGCCAAGTGAGGTCATCGCCAGGGTGGAGCCTGGGGCGCAGGAGCCGACCCAGGCGAGCAGCGCGCCGACACGTTGGGGTGAGAGGTACATCAGGAGGCCCTCGGCGACGAACGCGGTCCGGGCGGTGGGGTCGAAGGCCCTGCATGCGCTGAGGACCTCACCGGGCGAGGCGTGTTCGAGGTTGCCGGGGAGCAGGTGGAGGTTGG
The DNA here is from genome assembly GCA_028285065.1 of Phycisphaerales bacterium. Lineage (GTDB taxonomy): Bacteria > Planctomycetota > Phycisphaerae > Phycisphaerales > UBA1924 > JANQQG01. The sequence continues at coordinate 2,732 of JANQQG010000250.1, read as the reverse complement.
GGAGTTCGCCGGCGAGCGTGCGGACGCACGGCGCCTTGCGGGCGTGTGTCGCGGGGTGGTCGATCTCTATGACGGACAGGGAGGGGTCGGTCTCGGCGAGGCGGACGCTGAGTGTGTCGAGCCCGCCTCCGAGGATGACGACCTGGCGTGTGCCGCGTGTGATGGCTGCGCGGACGTCGTCCTCGATGCAGCGTTTTCGGAGGACCCAGTGCAGCGGGGTGCCGCGGACGCTGATGGACTCGATCGCTCGCGCGAGGAGGCGTCCGGGTCGGGTTCGCAGGGATGTGCGCACGAGGCGGCCTCGCAGCGACGAGGCGAGGAGGCGTTCGGTGAGTTCGAGTTCGCGCGCGCCGACGAGTTGCGAGTCGGTCTCGGCGTGGGCAACGAGGGCGATGCCGCCGGCGATGATGATCGCGGTTTCGCTTGGTCGCCCGTCGCGCACGAGGCGATGCTAGGTGCCCAGGACGTCTCGGATGAGGGTCTGGAATGTGCCGACGGCTTCGACGGAGTCGGGCTCTGCACCGCGTGGTGGGTGGCGGAGTGCGTAGGAGCCGTCGGGCTGGAGGTCCCAGGCCTTGCGTTGGTCGCGTGTCATGACGTCGACGATGCGCTGCAGGCTCGCGCGGGCTTCGCGTCCGAGGACGGGCGTTGCGCTCTCGACGCGGTTGTGCAGGTTGCGGTGCATCCAGTCGGCTGAGCCGAGGTACCACTCGCCCTCGCAGGGGTCGTCGGAGCCCGCGCCGAAGTGGAAGATGCGTGAGTGCTCGAGGAAGCGTCCGACGATGGAGACGACGCGGATGTTCTCGCTCAGCCCGGGGACGCCTGCGCGGAGGCAGCAGAAGCCGCGGACGAAGAGCAGGATGTCGACGCCTGCGCGCGATGCCTCGTAGAGCTTCTCGGTGACACCTCGGTCTTCGAGTGCGTTCATCTTCGCGACGATGCGTCCGCCGACGGGGTGGGCGCCCTTGGCGTGGGCCTTTGCGAAGGCGATCTCGTCGTCGATCAGCTCGAGGAAGCGGCGCTTCATCGTCGTGGGGGCGACGAGGAGGCGGTTGTACTTGTCCTTCTGCGAGAAGCCGGTCAGCAGGTTGAAGAGGTCGACGACGTCCTCGGTGATCTCGGGGTTGCAGGTGAACAGGCCGAGGTCGGTGTAGAGCTGTGCGGTCTTGGGGTGGTAGTTGCCGGTGCCGAGGTGCGCGTAGGAGCGGAGCTGCCCGTCCTCGCGGCGCACGACGAGTGAGGCCTTGCAGTGGGTCTTGAGTCCGACGACGCCGTAGGCGACGTGCACGCCGGCCTCTTCGAGCATGCGCGCGAAGCGGACATTGGCCTGCTCGTCGAAGCGTGCGCGGAGTTCGACGAGGGCCGCGACCTGTTTGCCCGATTCGGCGGCTCGGATGAGGGAGTGGATGAATGGGCTGTCGCGGCTGGTGCGGTAGATGGTCTGCTTGATCGCCAGCACATGGGGATCGGAGGCGGCTTCTTCGATGAAGCGTTCGGCGCTTGCTGCGAAGGACTCGTACGGGTGGTGAACGAGGATGTCGCCGCGCCGGATCAGGCTGAAGATGCTCGACTCGGTGTCGGCGAGCCTTGCGGGTGGGACAGGGGAGAACTCTGGCCACTTCAGTTCGGGGCGGTTGAGCGCACCGATCTCGAAGAGGGTGGTGTAGTCGAGCGGGCCGCCGCGTTGCTCGGTGTCTTCGGGCGTGAGCTGGAGCTCTTCGAGGAGTTCGTCGAGGATGGCTCGTGAGGCGCCGGGGCCGTGCTCGACGCGGACTGCGGCCGCGAATCGTCTGCGCTTGAGTTGTTCCTCGACGACTTCGAGGAGCGTGTCCGCTTCGTCCGCCTCGTCGTCCTCACCCTCGGCGTCTCGGATGACGCGGAAGACGGTGGTGTCGAGGATGCGCATGCCGGGGAACAGGCCGTCGAGGTGGTTTTCGATGACGTCGCGGAGGGAGACGAAGGTGCCGCTGGAGTGGTCTTCGTCTTCGGGCGGCGCGGAGGGGTCTTCGGGGACTCGGACCCACTGGTCCATGACGTTGGGGATCTTGACGCGCGCAAACTTCGGTTCGGCGCCGGGCGTGCCCGGGTCCTCGATCAGGACACCGAGGTTGCGCGAGAGGTTCGAGATGAACGGGAAGCGGTGTCCGCGATCGACGGCGAGGGGGGTGAGAACCGGGAAGACGTTCTTGCGGTGCCACTTGGCGAGCCAGGAGCGCTGGGCGGCGCTCAGCTCCGAGACGAGCATGAGCTTGATGCCCTGGGCGACGAGCTCGGGGACGATGCGTTCCTGGAAGCATTCTTCCTGCAGGCGGTAGTGGCGCGCGATGGTGCCGTGGAGGGCGCCCAGGAGTCTGAGCGTTCCGACCTCTCCGGTGCGTGCGGAGTCGACCGTGCGTCCTTCGCGCACGAGGCGCTTGAGCAGGCCGATGCGCTTCATGACGAACTCGTCGAGGTTCGAGCTGAAGATGGCGAGGAACTTGACGCGTTCGAGGAGTGGCGTGCGTTCGTCGAGGGCGAGGTGGAGGACGCGGAGGTTGAACTCGAGCCAGGAGAGGTCGCGGTCGAAGCCGGTTGCCTCCGGGGTCACGTCGGGACGGAGTGGGTCGTTGCTCTTGAGCGCACCGTGGGCGGCCTCACCCTCGCCCGGCTTGGTCACCCCAGCCCCCGTTCTCGTCGTCTCAGCCTGGCCCATGCGTCCTTCCAGCCCTCTTCCCACTGGCGTCGACGACGCC
>JANQQG010000242.1 GCA_028285065.1 Phycisphaerales bacterium | reverse complement strand
GGGGGCTGGTCAATCGCGCTCGCCACTGACCTCCACCTCATCGATCGTCGTGCGCCGGAGCGTCATCTTGCGTCCGTCGGGGGCCGTGGCCTCGCGCTCCTCGGTCGTGCGTCCGAGTTCGTGGGTCGTCTTGTCGGGCTCGGCCGGCGTCTTGACGGCCTTGGAGATGTGCCCGACGAACTCCCCCAGGGACCGCATGATGGACTTCTTCTGCCCCATTGGGCGATGGTAGGGGAGAGGGGTGTGAGGAGCGGGCCGCGTGGAAATGCGGCCCATGCCTCTCCGAACAAGGCTCCATGCACGGGAGCAGCGTCATCCAGGGAATCGGTGACCAGAACGCCGATGGCATCGTGTTCCGCGAGGTCCAGCGGGTGCGCATGTGGTGGGTGTGGGCGATGGTCGGCGTGCTTGCGACGGCCGCGTGGGGGTTCTGGTTCGAGCAGGTCGTTCTGGGCGGGCCGCTGCAGGGGCTCAACCGTGCGCCGGATGCGGTGATGTGGGCGATTGCGTTGGTCGTGGGTGTGCTGGCGCCGTTGCTTGTTGGGATGCTCAAGATGACCACCGACGTGGTCGCGCCGGGGCTTGGGCTCGACGGGCGCGAACGCGCCGGGCAGGTCGTCGTGACGTGGTTCCCATTCTGGCGCACGCGCGTGCGCCTCGACGAGCTGCGCGGCGCCAACGACGTCGAGTACCGCCCCGTGCGCGACTACGGCGGCTGGGGCATCAAGTGGACCCCGCACGCGGGCTGGGTCTACAACGTGCAGGGACACCACGGCGTGCGCTTGCTGTTCACGGAATCGAAGCGACGCTTGCTGATCGGATCGGCACGCTCGGCGGAGCTTGCTCGTGTGATCAATGAGCAGGTTGGGGTGGGCGACTGAGTGCCGGGTGCGTCCTGCGAGGGACGTTTGGGATGACAGTGGGGTCGCCCGCCGACGTGCGGAGCACCAAGGGCCCGCGTCCTGCGGGCCCGGGCTTGGTCTTCGCCGCCCTTCGGGCGGGTTGCCGAGCCATGCCTCCTGCATGGCTCGGAGTCCCCCGTGCGGGGCGCACCACATGGACGTGCGCCGCTCGGCCCCGCCGAAGGCGGAATGCAGACGAGCCCCGGCGGCAGGATGCCGCCGGTTGGTCGTCCAAACGTCATTCACGCACCACACTGGCATCCCGAACGTCCCTTGCAGGACGCGCCCCATTGCGGGCCAGTGCTAGACTCCGCGCCCACACACGCATTCCCGCCAGAAGCAGGAGTTTGAGAGCATGTTCGAGTCCGTCAAGGTTTCCGCCCGCGGCACGCCCGACGCCATCGTCGCCGGCGTCTTCAAGGATGAGTCCCTCAAGCGCGACACCAAGGCGCTCGACCCGACTGGGGCACTGACCAATGCCGCGCAGCGCACCGAGTGCACCGGCGACCTCGGACGCATCTGCGAGGCGTACCCGGCCGGGGCCAAGGCGACCGCCGCACGGATCATGCTCGTCGGGCTCGGCTCGAAGGACGCGTTCTCGCACGGGTCGCTCCGCACCGTGGCAGCGGCGGTCGGGCGTCGCCTGGCGCAGACAAAGGACACGAAGATCAGCGTCGAGCTCGCTCCCGCTCTCAAGGGCACGCGCAGGCTCGACCTCGCCGAGGCCGGGCGCTGCTTCGGCGAGGGGCTCGGCCTGCTCGCGTGGAACTTCACCGACCTGCGGGGCACCGGGACCGACTCGCCCAAGCGCACCAGCCTCTCGATCCGCTCCGGCGACAAGGGCTTCGCCGACGGCATCAAGCGCGGGCTTGCGCTCGCGACCTCCGCGAACACCTCGCGCACGCTCGGTGCGACCCCCGCGAACATCGCGCACACCGAGTACGTCGCGGACTACGCGAAGAAGATCGCGCGCTCGACCGCCGGGCTGACATGCCGCGTCATCAGCGGGGCGCAGCTCGAGAAGGAGAACCTGCAGGGCCTGATCAATGTCGGCAAGGCGTCCGAGCACGGCCCGTGTCTGATCCGGCTCGAGTACAAGCCGACGCGCGTCAAGCGCGGCGTGAAGCCTGCAGTGCTGGTCGGCAAGACGATCGTCTACGACACGGGCGGGCTGAGCCTGAAGACCGGCGGGTCGATGGCGGGGATGAAGGGGGACAAGGACGGCGGCTGTGCCGTGCTCGGCGCGATGCACGCGATCGCGACGGTGATCAAGCCGAACCGCCCCGTGGTTGCGCTGCTGGCGTGTGCCGAGAACTCCGTTTCCGATGAGGCGTACCGGCCGGACGACGTGCTCCGGTTCCGCAACGGCGTCACCGTCGAGGTGACCAACACCGATGCCGAAGGGCGCTTGGTCCTGGCCGACGCGCTGATCTGGGCGTGCGAGAAGGAGAAGCCCGGGTTCATCATCGACATGGCGACGCTGACGGGCGGAGTCGTCGTAGCGCTCGGTTCGACTTACGCGGGCATGTGGTGCGACGACGATGAGCTGCGCGGGCGCCTCGAGAAGGCGAGCGAGACGAGCGGGGAGCGTGTGTGGCGGTTGCCGCACCACGATGAGTACCGGCGCATGATGAAGGTGTCACCGGTCGCGGACTGCGTGAACTCGGCGCCGGTGCGCAAGGCGCACCCGATCCAGGGTGCGGCGTTCCTGTCGTTCTTTGTGGACAAGGACATCCCGTGGGCGCACATCGACGTCGCGGGGGTGCACACCACCGAAGATGGCGGCCCGTTCGTGAAGGGACCGACCGGGTTCGGCACGCGCCTGCTCGCGGACCTCTTCGCGCAGGACTGAGCGCGCAGGGTCGCTGGCACGACCCACCCCCTGGCCAGGTGATTCTGTTGCACAGCGGCATTCGTTCGTTGACACCGCACGCGTGCGTCGTCAGGCTGGCGCCAGGTGCGCGCAAAGGCAGCGCGCCCGCCAATGCATGAACTCGACGAAGCGGTTTCAAATGGGGATTGCGAGCGCGATCATTGTGCTCACTGCGGGCTGCAACGGCCCGCTGCTCGTCACTGGTGACGGGCTGCTGGGCGTTGGTCTGTACGGCGCTGAGGAGCGTGCGCTGAGCGAGCAGGTGCGCTACCGGCGCGTTCGTGGGTTGGGCGTCT
>JANQQG010000226.1 GCA_028285065.1 Phycisphaerales bacterium | reverse complement strand
CGGGGGAGTTCGGGCCAGGCAGGTCCTTGATCCGCGCGGCAACCCGACGGCCGAGGCCGGGGTCTGGCTCGCCTCAGGGGTCGCCGGCAGGGCGGCCGTCCCTTCCGGCGCCTCGACCGGCGAGAACGAGGCTGTCGAGCTCCGCGACGCCGACACGGACGCCTATCTCGGCAAGGGCGTCTCCAAGGCGGTCAAGAACATCGTCGAGCGGATCGGCCCGGCCATCGAGGGCCTCGACGCCAGCGAGCAGGAGACCATCGACAGCGTCATGTGCACGCTCGACGGCTCGCCCAACAAGGGAGAACTCGGCGCCAACGCGATCCTCGGGGTCTCGATGGCGGTCGCTCACGCGGCGGCCGCGGAGGCGGGGCTGCCGCTCTACCGGTACCTGGGCGGCGCCGGAGCGCGGACGCTTCCGGTGCCCATGCTCAACATCCTCAACGGCGGCAAGCACGCCGACAACACCGTGGACTTCCAGGAGTTCATGATCCAGCCATGGGGCTTCGACGACTTCCACGAGGCCATGCGCGCGGGCGTCGAGATCTACCACCAGCTCAAGAGGGTGCTCTCGGCCCGCTCGATGAGCACCGGCGTCGGCGACGAGGGTGGCTTCGCGCCGGATCTCAAGGACAACGAGGACGCGCTCAAGGTGATCGAGGAGGCCGTCGACAAGGCGGGCTACTCCTGGGGCGAGCAGATCTTCGTGGCGCTCGACCCCGCGACCAGCGAGTGCTGGAACGAGGCCGCCAAGGACGGCAAGGAGGGCTACAAGCTCTTCAGTTCGTCCGGCGAGATTCTCAGCTCGGCGGACATGATCGACCTGTGGGCCGGGTGGTGCGAGAAGTACCCGATCCGCTCGATCGAGGACGGGCTTGCGGAGAACGACTGGGAGGGGTGGAAGCAGCTGACCGATCGCCTTGGTGACAAGGTGCAACTCGTCGGTGATGACCTGTTCGTGACGAACCCGCAGTTCCTCCGCAAGGGCTTGGAAATGGGCTGCGCCAACTCGATCCTCGTCAAGGTCAACCAGATCGGCACGCTGACGGAGACGTTCGAGGCGGTCAACCTCGCGATGCGCAACCGGTACAGCGCTGTGCTGAGTCACCGTTCGGGGGAGACCGAGGACGCGACGATCGCCGATATCGCCGTCGCGACAAACTGCGGGCAGATCAAGACGGGGGCGCCGTGCCGCAGCGATCGCAACGCCAAGTACAACCAGCTGTTCCGGATCGCCGAGGACCTCGGCGCCGGCGCGGTGTACGGGAGCGTCACGTGGAACAAGTGAGCCCGGGCGAGCCGGCGGACCGCGTCGTCTCCCGGACCCTGCTCCACAAGGGACGCAAGTTCGATTTCGAGCTCGTCAGCCTCGATCTCGGTCAAGGACGGACCGCCGAGCGAGAGTTCGTCCGCCACCCCGGAGCCGTGGTCATCGTCCCCATCTTCGAGGACCCGGGCGGGCGAGACCAGCTGGTCCTGATCCGCAACGAGCGGTTCGGCGTCGGCCAGACCCTGCTCGAGTGCCCCGCCGGCACCGCGGAGCCCGGCGAAGACCCGGCCGTCACGGCCGCCCGCGAGCTGGTCGAGGAGACCGGCTATGAGGCCTCGGAGCTGATCTCGCTGGGATGGTTCTACACGACGCCCGGGATGACCGATGAGCGGATGCACGCTTTCGGTGCGCGAGGGCTGACCCACGTGGGGCAGGCACTGGAGGAGGACGAACGGATCGAGGTCGAACTGGTCGAGATCGACGCGGCGCTGGCGATGATCGCCTCCGGCGAGCTTCGGGACGCGAAGTCGATGCTCGGGGTGCTCCTGTGTGAGCGACGGGGCCTGCTGAGCAATGGGTGAAGTGAGACCGGACGATGGGCTGGGAGGATCGCGACTACGACAGAGGCGGGGGCGGAGGCGGCGGGCTGTGGTCGCGCATCGAGCGCGCTCTGTCCCGCGGGGATCTCTTCTCGTGGTCCGTGCCGGCCGGGCGCGTGCTCGGCATCGAGTTCCGGCTCCACTGGTTCTTTCTCGTCTTCGTGATCGCGCGCCTGCTCACCGCACTCGGGCGCGACGGGGGGATCGGGTTCGCGCTCGAGGCCGCGTTCATGAGCGCGTTGTTCCTGATCGTCGCACTCCATGAGATCGGTCACTGCCTTGCCTGCCGCAGGGTCGGGGGCGAAGCCGACCGCGTCCTTCTCTGGCCGCTGGGCGGGCTGGCGATGGTCTCTCCGCCGCAGAACTGGAAGGCAGCGTTCATCACCACAGCGGGCGGACCCGCGGTCAACGTGCTCCTCTGGCCGATCCTCGGCGGCGTGCTGCTGCTCTGGGGCGCACCGGTCGCGTCGGTCCTCTGGTTCAATCCGTTCGATCCTGCGAGCGTGACGTCCGGTCCGTGGTTCAACAGCGGGAGCAGCTTCGCGTTCTATGCCAAGGTCATCGTCTGGTGGGTCTACTTCCTCAACCTCGTGTTGCTCGCGTTCAACGTCCTGCTCCCCATGTTCCCGATGGACGGGGGCAGGTTGCTCCAGGAGTTCCTCTGGGGCAGGATCGGCTACGCCCGGTCGATGCGCATCGCGACGGGCCTGGGGATGGCGGCGGCCATCGTGGTCGGGGTCTTCGCGATCGTCTTCGAGGTGTTGCTCTTGTTCGCGATCGCACTCTTCGCAGGCATCACCTCATGGCAGGAGCGTCAACGCGTCGGCATGATCGATCCGAACGATGCGTGGCGCGACGGCCCCGTCGGAACCGATGATCCGTCAGAAGCACGCTTCCGGAAGGCCGCCGAGCGCGAACGCAAGCAGGCAGAACGCATCGAACGAGAGGATGCCGAGGTCGATCGGATCCTCGGCAAGGTCCGCGAGGACGGGATCGGAAGCCTCAGCAAGAGAGAGAAAGCCACGCTCAAGCGCGCCACCGAACGCCAACGCGGCTCCTAGCCCCCGGCCCCACTCGCTCACGCACACCGCAGGAACACACCCGCCCCATGGGAATCGCCGATCGCGACTACGTCAGGAAGCACCGCCCACCGGGCGGCCCCACACGAGCTCTCGGGCCGGGCGGCCCGCGGAACTTCAGCGTCAACACGTGGCTGATCATCATCAACATCGGCGTCTTCGTCATCGGCAACATCATCTTCGCGAACGTCATCGCCGCGACGCCCACCTACACCGAACGCCTCGACGACGTCACGGACCAGGAGTGGGACCGACGCGCGACGATCGAACCACCCATGCGCCTGCCCCAGGCCCAGGGCTCCATCGGGGCATCCAACACCTTCCGGCGCATTGTCGATACGGCGCCGCCGACCGAGAGCGGCGTGCCCCAGGTCGATCCGGAAACGGGCCAGCCAATCCGGCGGCTCATCGGACGCGAACTCGCGCTCGCGGGACCTGTCGCGACCACGTTCGGGCACTTCTCGACCGGCAAGTTCTGGACCGAAGGGCAGATCTGGCGGATCTTCACCTTCCAGTTCCTCCACGCAAACGGGATGCACCTGATCCTGAACATGCTCGGTCTGTTCTTCTTCGGACGGATCGTCGAGGAGTACCTCGGCTCGCGACGCTACCTCGCGTTCTACCTGCTGGGCGGCGTCTGCGGCGGGCTGCTGTACCTCGCGCTCAACATCCTCGGGATCGTCGGTGCGATGGCGGGCATGCCGAACCTCCCCCTCGCGCTGTTCAAGGACATCTACACGCCGCTGATCGGCGCGAGCGCGGGCGTCTTCGCGATCATCATCGGGGCCGCGTACCTGCGACCGAGGGAGCAGATCCTGCTCTTCTTCGTCGTCCCGGTCCCGCTGCGCTGGGCGGCGTACGGGTTCGTCGCGATCGCGTTCTTCAACCTCTACGCGGGTGGAGCGAACGCGGGCGGCGATGCGGCGCACCTCGGCGGGGCCCTGGCGGGCTTCATCCTGATCCGGCGTCCGCACGTCTTGCGCCGTTTCGATGAGGCGGCCTCCAGCGTCGTCGGGTTCGTCCGGGGCATCGGCGCGAAGATCGGCATCGGCAAGGCGCCCAAGCGCGGCCCGGGCAGCCCAAAGCGTCCGGCGCAGAACGAGATCGACCGCATCCTCGAGAAGGTCCACGCGAAGGGGATCGCGAGCCTGACCGAGAAGGAGCAGTTGGCGCTCAAGCGAGCCAGTGAGGCCGACGCGGAAGAACAGCGTTCGTAGGACGACTACGCACCGGCCGCGGCGGCCGCAGTCTGACGCTCGCAGACCGCACGCACGCCGGCGCACGCAAGCTCGGCATCTTCGCGCGTCGTCAACGGCCCGACGCTCAGGCGCAGCGCCCCGCCATCGGTCGTGCCGAAGGTCCGGTGAGCGAGCGGCGCACAATGCAGTCCGGCGCGCCCGAGGACGCCGTGCTCACGCTCGAGGGCCGCGGCCATCTCGTTCGGTCCGATCCGCTCGTGCACGAGCGCGAACACACCGACCCGCGCCGGCGCATCGGCCGCGAGCACCCGAAGGCCCGGCACGGCGCTGAGCCCTCCGAGCATCACGTCGCACAACTCACGTTCGTGCGCTTCGATCGCGCCCAAGCCCTGGCCCTCGATCCAGTCGATCCCTGCCAGCAGCCCCGCGATCCCGAGCGTGTTGTGGCTGCCGGCCTCGAACCGGTCCGGCATGAACGTCGGCTGCACATCCGCCTCGCTCGCGCTGCCAGTCCCGCCCTCGCGCACCGTCCGCATCCGATCTTCGAGGCCCGGGCGGATGCAAAGGGCCCCGGTCCCGAGCGGGCCCATCAGGCCCTTGTGGCCCGGGAACGCCAAGAGATCCGCGTAGAGGCCATCCATCGTGACGTCCATGTGGCCCAGCGTCTGAGCCGCATCGACGAGCAACGGCACGCCGAGCTTGCGGCAGCGCTTGCCGACCCCGCGCACCGGCTGGAGCGCGCCGCACACGTTGCTCGCGTGCACCATCGCAACCAGGGCGGTCGTCGGACGGATCACCTCCATCATCGCGTTGCGATCGACGAGCCCGGTCGACGGGTCCGCCTTGATGCGGGTCTGGCGGACCATGCCGAGCGCCTCGAGCTCGTTGAGCGGGCGCAGGACGGAGTTGTGGTCCATCCAGGTCGTAACGACGTGCGCGGGCTCGCCGCGCTTCATGAACGCGTGCTGGACGATCCCCTTGATCGCCAGGTTCAGCGCATCGGTCGCGTTGAGTGTGAAGATCACGTGCTCGGGTGAGCCGAGCCCGACCATGCCGCTGAGCGCCTCACGCGTGCGCGCCAGGACGCCCGCGCCCTCGACCGATTCGGCGTAGCTGCCCCGCCCCGGCGAAGCCCCGACCTGCGTCGCGTAACGGACCATCGCCTCGTGAACCGCAGGCGGCTTGGGGAAAGTCGTGGCCGCATTGTCCAGATACACGCGTCCCTGCTCCATCATGCGTCGATGATACCCTCCACCCCTTCCCCCCCTTGCCTCGGGGACGGGGTATCTCCAAGCCCCGAAGTCGATCCCCATGGACCTCCGCACGCTGCTGACCCGTGACCGCACCCGGCGCTACGCGCCCTTCGTCGTCTGGGCGGGCGCGTTCCTAGTCGCGTGGCTCACGCTCGTGCTCGCGATGGACCTCTGGGACGAGATCGTCGGTCACTGGCGCATCGCCCTGACCATGCTCGCCGGCTCCTACGTCGCAGGGTCCACCCCCATGGGCGGCGGCACCGTCGGCTTCCCGATCCTCGTCCTCCTGTTTGATCAGCCCGCAAGCCTCGGACGCAACTTCTCGTTCCTCATCCAGTCCGTCGGCATGACATCCGCGGCCATCTACATCCTCTGCTCGCGTCGCCCGATCGCCGCACGACTGCTCGTCTACGCGATGCTGGCGTCGCTGATCACGCTCCCGCTCGCGGCGTGGCTGCTGGTGCCGCTCGTGCCGGGCGACGGAGTGAAGCTGGTCTTCGCCGTGATCTGGGGCGCGTTCGGGCTGCTGACGCTGCTCCGCCTGTCGAGCCTGCTGCACACGCACCACGTCCCGCGTCTGCCGGGCAAGCTCGACGCGCGGATCGGCCTGACGGTTGGCGCGATCGGCGGGGTGGCCGCGGCTCTGACCGGCGTGGGCATCGACATGCTGCTCTACACGGTGCTCGTGCTCGTGTACCGCTGCGACCTGCGCATTGCGATCGCGACCAGCGTCGTCGTTATGGCGTTCAACTCACTGGTCGGCACCGTCACGGCCGCCGCACTGGGCACGCTCGACCAGGAGGTCTTCCACAACTGGGTGGCGGCGGCCCCGATCGTGCTCTTCGGCGCCCCGCTTGGCGCATTGATGGTCACGCTGATCCCCCGCGTGCACACGATGCGGATCGTCGGCATCCTCTGCGTCGCCCAGCTCATCTGGACGTGCGTCCGCGTGAAGCCAGAGCCCGACGCGCTCGTCGGCGTCGCGCTCGCGATCGGCCTGCTGATGTACGGCTTCCGCGAGATGGACCGCGTCGGCAGGAAGCTGATCCCCGACCATGCGCACGGTGTGGTCCCGAACTAGGGCCTACGCCTTCGGCTTCTTGTAGAACGGGAGCGGCACCACCTCGGACGCGAGCTCCGCCTTCCCGGCGTCGATCGAGAGCTTCGTTCCCTCGCCCGTCAGGTCCTTCTCGACGAAACCCATCGCGATGCAGGAGCCGAGGGTCGGGCTGGGGCAGCCGCTGGAGACGATCCCGACCTCGCGCCCGTCCGCCTTGATGACCATCCCCTGGCGGGCGCTACGCGGGCCATCGAGCTTCATGCCGACGAGCATCCGGCGCGGGCCGCCCTCGTCGCGCTGGCGCTTGAGCGCCTCCATCCCGACGAACGCCTCGCCACGCTCGCCCTCGTCCTTGTCGAGGTTCATCGCGAACGGCATCCCGCACGCCAGGGCGCTGATCTCCTCGCCGAGCTCGTGCCCGTACAGCGGCATCCCCGCCTCGAGACGCAGCGTGTCGCGTGCGCCCAGGCCGGCAGGCTTGACGACCGACTCGTCGGCGCCCGCGTCCTTGACCAGCAGCTTCATCGCCATCTTCACGGCCTTGGCCGGCAGGATCACCTCGACCCCGTCCTCGCCCGTGTACCCGGTGCGGCTGACGATCAGCTTCATGACGAGCAGGTTCTTGACGGCGAATCGGAAGCGCTTGAGCGTCGGGATCTCCTTCGAGACCCGCGAGATGTGCTCCATGACCTTCGGGCCCTGGATCGCGACCATGGCCGTGTCAAACGTCTCGTCCTTGATCGTCGCCTTGAGCTCACCCGCGGCGCGGACGGCCTCGAAGTGCGCGAGCAGCTTCTCGCGGTTGGAGGCGTTGACGACGATCATGAACTCCGCATCGTCGATCTTCATCACGATCACGTCGTCCTTGACCCCGCCCTGCTCGTTGCAGACGAACGTGTATCGGCACTGGCCGACCTGCGCGTCGCTGATGCGCCGGGCGACCAGTCGCTCGACCAGCTTCCGCGCGTGACGACCCTTGATCCGCACCCGCCCCATGTGCGAGACGTCGAACAGGCCCGCCGACTCACGCGTCTGCGCATGCTCTTCCTTCAGGCCGGCGTAGCTCAGCGGCATCTCCCAGCCGGCGAACTCGACCATCTTGGCGCCCCACTCGACGTGAAGATCATGAAGCGGCGTTCGATGCACGGGCGGTCTCCTTGGGACTCTCGTTCGGGGGCCCATCCTACGCAGCGCCCTACCAGGGGGCGTTGTCGAGCAGACGCACCCCGTCGATCCGCCCCGCGAGGATCGATCGCATCGGAGAGCCCCGCCAGTCCGTGGACGCATCCCTCACCAGCGTGCGTGCGTCGCGGACGGCCGCGTAGTCGATCTCGACTCCGGCCTCACCCAGCACGCGTCGCATGGCGCCCTCCGCCTCGTCGGGACCGGCCCCCGCGAGCTTGGCGAGGCTCGCCTCGCGGAGAGCCGCGAAGAGCGCGGGGGCGCGCCGGCGACCCTCGGACGACAGATGGGTGTTGCGGCTGCTCATCGCAAGCCCGTCCCGCTCGCGCACCGTCGGCCCCGCAACGATCTCAACCCCCAGCCCATCGCGCTCGGACATCGCCTCGACCACGCGAAGCTGTTGCCAGTCCTTCTCCCCGAACACGGCCTTGGCCGGGCGCACCAACTCGAACAGGCGCGCCACGACCTGGCACACGCCCGCGAAGTGACCCGGGCGGTGCGCATCCTCGAGCTTCGGCTCCGTCGCGACTGGCGGCAGGGGCACCTCGGTCAGCGGGCCGTCGGGGTAGACCTCCTCGACCGGCGGCGCGAAGACGACGTCGGCCCCGACCTCGCGCAGCGCCTCGACATCTGCCTCCAGCGTACGCGGGTACCGCTCGAGGTCGGCGGGATCGTTGAACTGCGTCGGGTTGACGAAGACGCTGACCACGACCACCCCTTCTTCGCCGGCGGCCTCCGTCGCCTTGCGCACCAGCGAGAGGTGCCCGGCATGCAGCGCCCCCATGGTCGGCACCAGCACGCGCTGGGACGCCGCGGGGGCCAGTTGCTCGGCTCGCTGGACGACCTGCATGCCTCAACCCTCCGCCGCCCGGGGCCCCGCGTCAACCCCGCCGGGCGACAGCGGCCCGTACCATCCTCCGCGATGCCCCCTTCTCGCCTCTTCATGCTCATCCCGACGCACACGACGCGCCACCTGGCGTGCTGCCTCGCGTCGATCGCTCGCCACGAGCGCCCGCCGGACGCCATCGTCCTGACCTGCGACGTCGACAAGCCCGAGATCGCCGAGCTCGTCCGCGCCATCTGGCCCCGCGTGGCGGAGCGACTCGGCTCCAAGACCCCGCCTTTCCTGCACACCTTTCGCCCCCACAAGGGCCACGCCGCGCTGAATCAGGTCCGCAACAACGGCATCCGCGCCCTCGACCAGGCCTTCACCCTCACCGACGACGACGGGATCCTCGTCGTCGATGGCGACACCATGCTCGGCGAGACGACCAGCGCCGGGCACCGGCGCGAGATCGAGTCCGGCGCGGACCTCATCACCGCCTACCGCGTCAACCTCACGGCCGAAGCCACCGAGCCGATCACCCCCGAGGGCATCCTCGCCTGCGTCCCCCCCACGCTCGCGGACCTCGCCTCGCCCGCCGATCACGAAGCGCTCGCCAAGCGAGCCCAACGCGCACGGCGCCACCTGCGGATGCGCCGCTTCCCGCTCACCTCACCGCTCATCAAGGCGCACAAGCCCAAGATCCTCGGCGGGCACCACTGCACCCGCGTGCGCATGCTCCGCGCGGTCAATGGGTACGACGAGGAGTTCACGGCACTCGGCTTCGACGACGACGACTTCGCCCGGCGCTTCCACCTCGCCGATCCCAAGGCCGACATCCGCATCCGCGTGCGCGAACTCATGGCGTACCACCTCTACCACGACTCGCGACTGACCTGGACGGACCGCGAGCGGTTCGACAAGAAGCTCACCAGCGGTTTGGCGGCTCGGGGCTGGGAGAACCCCGTCGACCAGCCCACGCCGAGCATCGTTGAGATCCCAACATCACCCGCGACGGTGACGCCGTGAGGGGCTCCACGCCCGACAACTGGGCTACGCGCCTCGAGGCCAGCGCGGCAGCCCACGCTGTCGCCCCCGAATCGCTCATCGGGTTCCGCGACGAGCTCGGACACCGACGCGAAGCCGACACGCCTTTCCTGGCCCATCACCTCGGGCGCGACCCTGGCCGCCCCCCGAGCGGGTCGGCGCCCCAGGCAGCGCTGTGGTGGGCCGTGCACGACGCGCATGCACCGATCGACGGACTCATCGATCCGAACCGGGACGCCCCGCTGCTCGCCGAGCTCACGGGCACGGCCATCGAGTTCGCGAGCGAAGCCGACCTCTGTGCCCTGCACGCGATCTGGGCGCTCGCGCGACTGCGCCGGTGCCCCGATCTGCGGGCACGCGCGCTCGACGCCGCACGCTGGCACATCGAGCACACCGGCCCCGACAACGCATCTGCCCACCCCTGGGCGATCCACGTCTTCGTCACGCTCGGGACCGACGAAGCGCACCTCTACGCGCAGACATTGATGCACAACGCCATCACCATGCTCGGCAAGCCCGATAGGCGTTCGGCATTCGTGATGCTGGATGCGGCCCGCGAGTTGCGAACGAACGAGGTCGACTGACCTCAGGCCATCGCCTCGCCCTCTGCGTACTTCAGACGCAGGGCCGTGCTCACCAGGCCGAGGAACAACGGCGACGGCTCGAGCGGGCGGCTGGTCAGCTCCGGGTGGAACTGCGCCGCGACGAAGTACGGGTGCGACGCCCCGCCCTGCGCGCCATCGCGCGGCAGCTCGAGCATCTGCATGATCGGCTGCGCGGGGTGACGCCCGGAAAAGACCAGCCCGGCCGCCTCGATCTCGTCGATGTAGGCCGGGTCGACCTCGTAGCGGTGGCGGAAGCGCTCGCGCACGTTCGTCTTGCCGCCGTAGAGCTCGCTCGCGAGCGTGCCGGGCGTGAGCTGGACGTCCTGCCCGCCGAGGCGCATGGTCCCGCCCAGCCCTTCGATCCGCTTCTGCTCGGGCAGTTCGCTGATCACCCCGTGCCCGTTGCCCTCGCCGAGGCCCGGCTCGAACTCCGTCGAGTTCGCGTCCGACCACCCAAGCACGTTCCTGGCGTACTCGATCACCGCGACCTGGAAGCCGAGGCAGATCCCGAGGTACGGGACGCCCTGCTCGCGGCACCACTGCACGCAGCGGATCTTGCCCTCGACCCCGCGCGACCCGAACCCGCCGGGCACGATCACGCCATCGAGGTCGCCCAAGCGCTCGCCGACCGGGCCATCCTCGAGGTCGGTCGTCTCGATCCAGTCCAGGCACACATCGCAGTCGAGCGAGGCCGAGCAGTGCTCGACCGCCTTGTCGATCGAGGCGTACGCGTCACGCAGGGCGGCGTACTTCCCGGTCACGCCGATCTTCACACGCCGGTCGTGACGCCCCGTCAGCCCGCGGACGAACTCGCCCCACCGAGCACGCGCGTTGTCCTCGACGGAGGTGTCGACCTTGTGGTGCAGGTTCAGGACCGACAGAACCTCGCGATCGATCCCCTCGGCACGCATGCCGTCGGGGATCGTGTAGATGCTCGGGCGGTCGTGCATCGACGACACGCGATGCATCGGTACGTTGGAGAACATCGCGATCTTCTCGCGCACCGACCGATCGCACGCTTCCTCGGCGCGGACCGCGATCAAGTGCGGCTGGATCCCCGCCTCCATCAGGCGCTTGATCCCGAGCTGGGCGGCCTTGGACTTCTGCTCGCCCAGGGCCGCCGGCTTGATTACGTACGTCAGCGCGACCATGCAGACCGAGTCGGGTCCCTCCTCGAAGGCCAGCTCGCGCAGGGCCTCGATGTAGAACCCGTTCTCGTAGTCGCCGACCGTTCCGCCGACCTCGACGAAGACGACGTCGGCGGGCTTGTTCCCGTCCCCG
Organism: Phycisphaerales bacterium; assembly: GCA_028285065.1. Lineage (GTDB taxonomy): Bacteria > Planctomycetota > Phycisphaerae > Phycisphaerales > UBA1924 > JANQQG01. The sequence continues at coordinate 11,404 of JANQQG010000226.1, read as the reverse complement.
TACATCGCCAGCTCTCGCAGGCGTCGTTTCACCTCGCCCGTCACGTGCGGGATCATCTGCACGTCGCGCCCGAGGTAGTCCCCGTGGCGCTCGCGTTCGAGGATGGTCCGGAAGATCTGCCCGCTGGTCGCGAAGTTGCGGCGCGACAGGTTCTGGTCGAGCATGCGCTCATACGTGCCCAGGTCCATGTCGCACTCGGTCCCGTCGTCGAGGACGAACACCTCGCCGTGCCGGTACGGGTTGAGCGTGCCCGCGTCGATGTTGAGGTAGCCCTCGAGCTTGATCGGGGCGACGGTCAGGCCCTTGTCCTTGAGCAGCTTCGCGACGGTCGAGGAGAAGATCCCCTTGCCGAGGCCGCTCATCACCGTCCCGAAGACCGCGACGTACTTGTGACGACCCGTCTCGTACCCCGGAGGGACAGGCGAGAAGAACTCCGTCTCCGCGCGCTGGTCCGCGGCGGACGACAGCAGGTTCTCTCCCGGCGATCCCGTTTCACCCATGGGCGAATGGTATCGGTCCCGACCCGCCCCCGCACGGTGTCACGACCACAAACCATCGCTTCCATACACGGGCACAACCGCCCCACGCTCGGGCCGCACCCGGCCAACCACGCGCCAGTACACTTCTGCCCATGCACCAAGACCCGGAGCGCCCGACCATGCACAGACGAGCTCTCGCGCTGGCCGCCGTCGCGGCGGTCGCAACGCTGGCCCCCGTCCACGACGCGACGGCCCAACGCGACCCCCGCATCACCCGCTCCACCGGACAGGACACCAGGGTCTGGCCGCCCGATGTGCTCTTCGACTACGACCACATGCGCCTCGAGATGGTCTTCGCCGACATGGGCAAGGCCAGCTTCGAGGCCGTCCAGACGCTGACGGCAACGCCCATCGGCTCCGCTCGCGACGAGATTACGCTCGACGCGGGCCGACGCCTGGAGATCGAGTCCGTCACCCTCGATGGCCAGGCGCTCGCCTTCGATCACGATCGCGACCACCTGACGATCACGCTCCCAAGGGCCTTCAACCCCGGCGAGGTGATCGAGCTGGTTACCACCTACCGCACCGACGACCCCGGCGGCGGCGGCGCCGGCCTGACCTGGTCCGACGACGATTCGCGCACGCCCGAGGTGGACCCGATGTTCCACGCCCAGGGCCAGCCCGAGTCCAACCACCTCTGGTTCCCCTGCCACGACTTCCCGAACGAGCGAGCCAGCGTCGAGCTGATCGTGACGGTCCCCGCGGGGTTCGAGGCCGTCTCCAACGGCGCGCTCGAGCGCATCACGCGCACCGCTGAGACGTCGACGTACCACTGGCTCCAGCGCCTGCCACACCCGTTCTACCTGACGACGCTCGTGATCGGGAAGTTCGATGTGATCAACCTGGGTGGGCCCGACAGCGCACGCCCCGGCATGTGGATGCCGGTCTACGGGCCCATCGGATCGGCCGGCGTCCTCAAGCGCAACTTCGCAGTCACCGCCGAGATGCTCGCCATGCTCGAGAGCAAGCTCGCCGAGCCATACCCCTGGGACAAGTACGCCAACCTCATCTGCCGCGACTTCAGCGCGGGCGCGATGGAGAACACCGGTACGGTCACGTGGAACACGTTTGCCGTCGGCGCGCCGGCGTCGTTCGTCGACCCCATCAACATGCACGAGATGATCCACCACTGGTTCGGCGACCTCATCACGTGCCGGACCTGGGAGCACCTCTGGCTCAACGAGGGCTGGGCGGCCTACGGCGAGGCACTCTGGGCCGAGCACAAGGGTGGCCCCGACGCATACCTCGACGTCATCCTCTCCAACGCCATGGGTCGCAGCGGCCAGATGTACAACCACGTCCCCGCGCCGCGCGAGACCGCCATGGCCTCCAACCGCTACCGCAACCCCGACCAGCGCTTCATGAGCCGCAACAACGTCTACGCCAAGGGACCGATCATCCTGCACATGCTCCGTCGCCACATCGGCGACGCCGCCTTCTGGGACGGCGTCCACGCCTACATCGACAAGCACAAGTTCGACCAGGTCGAGACCGCCGACTTCCGCATGGTCATGGAAGAGGCATCCGGCGTGGATCTCGAGCTGTTCTTCAGCCAGTGGGTCTACCGCCCCATGACCCCGCGCCTCGACGTCGAGTTCGAGTACTCCGACGGCCAGCTCGAGGTCACCATGGAGCAGCGCCAGAGGGTCGACGAGCTCAACCCCGCGTTCGTCTTCGACCTGCCCGTCCGCCTCGAGCTCGCCGACGGCTCAACGAGAGACATCAAGCTCCGCGCCGATCAGCGCATCAACAAGCACTCCGTCCAGCTCGACGACGAGCCCGTGCAGGCATCGGTCAACCCTGACTTCGACGTCCTGGTGCGCACCGACGTCACCAAGCCGCTTGCCTGGTGGATCGATGAGCTCGCCGATCCCGCGACGAGCTACGCACGCATGCAGGCCGAGGAACACCTGCGCACGCTCGACGACCCGCGTGCCCGGGAAGCACTCGCCGAACTCGCTCCCAACACCGACGCCCCGGCCGCCAGCGCCAACTGACGAAACGAACGAGGACATCCCCGTGATCCACGCAGCAGCACTGCCCGTCCTGACCGCTTCGCTCCTCAGCGCATCCGTCGGCGGCGGTACCACCGAGCACACCGAAGACTCCATCGACCACATCGGATGCCTGCACTGCATGCAGGCTCGGATGGAAGCGATGGGTGGGATGGGTGCGCGTCGCGGCGTCGTCGGTTGGCGCACGCCACACTTCGACGCCGAGACCGGCGCCAACCTGAACAACTACCCGCCCGACCGGCGCGTCGACCACGTTCACATGCGCCTGAACCTCGACATCAAGGACATGAACGTCCCCGAGGCCGAGGCGCTGGCCATGCTCCGCATGCGACCGGTCGGACGACCGCTGGACGTGCTGACGCTGAGCGTCGGGCCCGGCAGCTCGACGGTCATCCACGACGTCGAGGCCGCGACGCCCGAGGGCGAGCATGCGTTGAGCTTCAGCCACGACCACGAGCGTCTATCGATCACCTTCGACCCGCCCGTCGAGGTCGGCGCCGACACCACCGTCGCCATCACCTACACGCTCAAGGACCCTCCCGAGGGGCTCATGTGGACCCCGGAGACCCCCGCCTGGCCGGACCGCCCGGCGCAGATCCACACCCAGGGTCAGGCCGAGGCCAACCACTACTGGTTCCCCACCCATGACTTCCCCAACGAGAAGATCACGACAGAGCTGCTCGTCACCGTCCCCGACGACTACGTCGTCAGCTCCAACGGGCGTCTCGTCGAGAAGACGTCACCCGCCGACGGGTACGCGCAGTTCCACTGGCTCCAGGACACGCCGCACTCGGCCTACCTCGTCACGCTGATCGTCGGCCAGTTCGACATCGCGGACGTCGGCGGCAAGACGGACGCCGGGCGCATCCCCATGCCCGTGTACGTCCCGCCCGGCAAGGGCCACCAGATCAAGCAGACCTACGGGCGCACCCTCGAGATGACCCGCGTCTTCGAGGACCTCTTCGACGAACCCTACCCCTGGGACCGGTACGCGCAGCTCGTCGTCCACAACTTCGCGTTCGGCGGCATGGAGAACACCGGCGCGACCACCATGTTCGACACCGCGATCCTCGATCGCACCTCGCTCATGGACGGCAACCTCGACGCACTGATCTCCCACGAGCTCGCCCACCAGTGGTTCGGCGACCTGATCACCTGCAAGTCCTGGGAGCACCTCTGGCTCAACGAGGGCTTCGCCACATACCTCGAGTCGCTCTGGTACGAGCAGTACAACGGGCGCGACGAGTACGAGTACGACGTCTACAACAACATGACCAGCGTCATCCGCTCCGACAAGGCCCAGTGGCCCGAGCATGTCGCGATGGTCAGCCCCAGCTACGCCCACCCGGTCGAGACCCTCTTCAAGCCGGCCAACCCGTACTCGAAGGGCTGCTCGGTCCTGCACATGGTCCGCGAACGCCTCGGCGAGGCCCCCGACGGGAACGACCTGTTCTTCCCGGCCGTCGCCGAGTACCTCGACCGGCACAAGTACACGACGGTCGAGACGTACGAGTTCCGGCGCGCCCTCGAGGACGTCTCGGGCCTCGCGCTCGAGCGTTTCTTCGACCAGTGGACGCGCAGGCCGGGCGTCCCCTACCTCGACATGGACTTCGCCATGAACGACGCGTCCATCAGCATCCGCGCTGAGCAGACGCAGAACATCGATCCCGCCAACCCCGCCTTCGCTCTCGACATGCCGATCCTCGTCGTCCTCGAGGGCGGCGACACCACCACCGTCGTCCTCCGCGGCGACACCACCGTCATCGAGTCCGATTTCGACCTGCCCGGCAAGCCTGTCCGCGTCGTCGTCGATCCCGACATGACGACCCTCGCCCGGATCGCCACGACCCAGCCCGAGCTCGACTTCATCGCGCAGCTCAACAACGGGCCGACGATGTTCGCCCGCCTCCGCGCCGCCGACACACTCGGAGACTCCGACTCGCTCGGCGAGCGCGCAGCCGAAGCGCTCGTGGCCGTCGCACGCGACCGCGACGAGCACTACGGGCTCCGCATGCGTTGCATCAAGGCGCTCAGCAACACCGGGCGCACCGACGACCTGCTCGCCATGGGCGACAGCCAGCCGCGCGACGCGCGCGTCCGCAACGAGCTGATGAAGGCGCTCGGCTCGATCGCCAGCGACGAGGAGCTCCGCGGGACGCTGCCCACGGCACGCGCCGCGGGGTTCGTCCGCGAGGCGGCCAAGTCCGACGAGTCCTACGCCGTCCGCTCCTCGGCCATCCGCACCATCGGGCACATCGCGACCGCCGAGGATGCGCCCACCATCATGGGCGCCCTCGAGACCGAGTCACAGCACGACCAGATCCGACGCGCCGCCATCGACGCCATCGCCACCGTCGACGACCCCGGCGGGCTCAACCTCGTCGTCCGCTACGCGGCCCCCGGCACCAACTCCTCCACCAGGACCAACGCCGTGCGTGCGATCCGCAAGCTCGGGCACCACTCGCCGGATCACGCCTTCAACATCCTCGCCGCGTTGGTCAACGACCGCGAGCTGCGCACCTCCCGCGCCGCCATGATGGCGGTCGCCGCCCTCGGCGACGAGCGCGGCATCGCGCTGCTCGAACGCTCCGTCCGCGAGAACACCTCGACGCTCCGGCGCTTCAACGCCCAGCAAGCCCTCGACGAACTCCGCGCATCATTGGAATCAACAGAGACGGCTGCAGGGAACTGAGGCTCAGCCCCCGCGCTGACGCGCAACGAACTCGGCGTACTGCTCGGGCGTGTCGATCCCCGCGCGCACGTCGCCGGTCCACACGCCGACACCGATCGTCCCACCCCGCTCGAGCACGCGCAGCTGCTCCAAGCGCTCGGCGCGTTCGAGCGCGCCCGCCTCCATCGAAACGTACCGGCGCAGGAATCCGACCCGGTACGCGTACAGCCCGACGTGCCGGAGCACGGGCACGCCCACCCCATCCCGATCGAACGGGATCGGCGCCCGGGAGAAGTACAGCGCCCGCCCGGCGTCGTCCACGGCCACCTTCACGATGTTCGGATCGCCGGCCGCAGCCGCATCCCCTGGCGCAGCAACCGTCCCCACATCCGCACCCGGCAAGTCAAGCAGCGAGCGCACGCCGAGCTCGATCACGCCCGGCTCGATCTCCGGCTCGTCGCCCTGGACATTGACCACGACCTCGTCGTCGCCGAGCCCCAGCAGGCGCGTCGCCTCCTCGATGCGGCTCGTCCCGTTCTCATGCTCCCCCGTCAGGACGCCCTCGAACCCCGCGCCGGCAGCGGCCTCGATGACCTCCGGCGCGTCGGTCGCCACGACGACCCGCGCGATGCTCTCGCACGCGCCCGCCCGCTCGAGCACGTGCACGATCATCGGGCGGCCGGTCTCGTCCGCCAACACCTTGCGCGGGAAACGCGTCGAGCCGAGGCGCGCGGGCACGATCGCCGTAGCCATCGGCGCTCAGTCACCACGCAAGCGTCGGACGAGCTCCTTCAGCTCCGTCCGCCGGTCGCGGATGTCCTTGAAGTTGATCTGCTGGATCGCGATCGACGAGGCGATCTTGTACGCCTCCTCGGCGTCGCCGATGTCGCGCTGGTCGTCGGCCCGCTTCTGCAACGCCAGCAGGAGCCCGTAGCGCAGATCCATCCCCGTCGCGTCGTCCTCGAGCTGGTGCGCGTCCATCGCCTGGCGGTAGGTGTCCACCGCCTCGTCCTCCCACTCCATGCGCATGAAGCACTCGCCGAGGTACCGCAACGAACGAACGCGGTACTTCGCGTCGTCCTTGGCCGTCTGGAACATCGCCACGGCGTCGTCCAGTCGATCAGCGTCGAAGTACCACCGACCGAGCTCGAACTTCCGCGACTTCTCCGTCGGATAGGCCTCGACCGCCTGCTCGGCGGCCTGAATCCGCAGACCCAACAGTTTGCGGGCACCGTCGCGGAACGCGTCACGCTCGGCATCGCCGGCATCCGGCGCCTCGGCCCGCTGCTTGAGCTTCGCGATCCGCGCTTCCGCCTGACGCAGCGCGATCTTGTTCGCCTCCTCCCGGAATCGGTACTCGCCCGTGCGCGCGTGCGCATCGACGTACAGCTGGAACGCCTGACGCTGGTCGTCGCGCGTGCCGCGCTGCAGCAGGAGCTGCGCGAGCTTCGTGATCGCGGCCTTGTCCGTCGGGCGAGAGTCGTGATCCGCCTGCGCGTCGCGGATCAGGCGATCCGTCGTCTCCTCCGTGCGCACGACCCGCTCCTGGGCCTCCAGGCGCGACTGCTGGTCCGCGTCCTTGATGTTCTGGCGGAACCCGCCCTCTTCGCCCGTCTGGTCGTACCCGCCGCGCGTCATCGTCGACTGCGCCGACAAGTTCCGCACGTGCGCCTGCAGCGCGCCGTCCGTCGGATCGGCACGGCACGCGAGTTCACCCGCCCGCACCGAACGCTCGAAGTCCCCCGCCGCCTCGAAGACGCCCATCAGCGTCTTGAACCGGGCCTTGGTGACCTTGCTCGACGCCTTGGCGTCGTTCATCACAACCGCGAGCGCCCGATCACCGAGCCAGACCGCCTGCTCGTGCAAGCCGAGCTTGGACGCGAGGCGCGTTGCGTCCTCCGCCTCGCTCCCACTGGTCGGGTGCGTCCCCCACTGGAGCAACGCCGAGAGGAACTTGTTCAGTTGCCCCGACTGCTTGAACTCCTTGATCGTGTCCTTGTTGACCTTCTTCGTGTTCGGATCGCCCACGAAGAGGCCCGCGGCCTGCCAGAAGCCCTCCAGTCCCTTCATGCTCGACGGATCCTGACGCAGCCCCTGAAGCCACAGGTGCATGGCGTAGCCGAAGTCGCCGGCTTCCTGCTTGGCGTCGGCGTGGTGGAAGAACGCCTCCGCCTTCTCGGGACTGAACGCAAGCTCCTCCGGAGCGCCCTCGTCAGACGAGTCGCCACCGGAGTCCTCGACCCCGTTGGACGCCGCGGGCGCGGCCTCGTCCTCCGATCCCTTTTTCTTGCCGAACAGCGCCAAGGCACCCTCCTGGTGTCACAAAGCCGGAGCCATCTCCGGGCACCGATCCTAGCCCGACCCCCACGCCCCGCACAAACCACCACCCCCCCGCTCCCAATGCACCCGAAACGGGCTCAACCGCCGCCTACCCCCCTGCGCGGGCTACGCCGCCAACCCCTACACTCTCGCGCCCATGCCCGTCGACCCCGCTTCCCTTCGTATCGTGCACCATCCGGATCCGGTCCTGCGCCGCCGAGCCGATCCGGTCGCGGAGATCACCGACGAGGTCAGGGCCATCGCCGAGCGCATGGTCGTCCTGATGCACGAGGCCCCCGGCATCGGCCTGGCCGCCCCGCAGGTCGGCCTGCCATGGCGTCTCTTCGTCGCCCACGTCCCGCCGCCACCAGATTCCCCCCCTCAGGGTGACGAGACCCCGCCCGAGTCCATCCCGGGCCCCCTGGCCTTCATCAACCCCACCATCGTCGGCACCGAGGGCCCCCCGGAGGCCGCCGAGGAGGGCTGCCTGTCGCTCCCCGACATCCACGGCGACGTCCTGCGCCCGCCGATCGTCACCGTCGAAGCAACCAACATCGACGGGAGCACGTTCACACTCACCGCCGCAGGACTCCTCGCACGCTGCATCCAGCACGAGTTCGACCACCTCAACGGCGTGCTGATCATCGACAAGTTCACGCAGATGTCACGCCTGCGCAACCGCTCGGCTGTCCGCCAGCTCGAGCGGCGCTAACCGCACACCCAAGGCCCCATGAACATCGTCTTCTTCGGATCCGGCGCATTCGGCCTGCACACGCTCGAGCGCCTCGCCGAGCACCACACGATCCGCGCCGTCGTCACGCAGCCGGACCGCCCGGCCGGTCGCGGCAAGAAGCTGACGCCCACCCCGATCGCGGCCTTCTGCGAAGAGGCCTACCCGAACCTGCTCGTCCTCAAGCCGCAGGACGTCAACAACCCCGACATCGTGCGCACGATCCGTGAGCTCGGTCCACCCGGCGACTTCACCAAGGACCTGTGCGCCTGGGTCGTCATCGCGTTCGGCCAGAAGCTCGGCAAGCCCCTGCTCGCCGACGAGTTCGCGATCAACCTCCACGCCTCGCTGCTCCCCAGATGGCGCGGGGCCGCCCCGATCAACCACGCGATCCTCGCCGGCGACACCGAGACCGGCAACTCCGTCATCACACTCGCCGATCGCATGGACGCCGGCCTCGTCCTCGGCCAGTCCCGGCGCACCATCGAGCCCGACCAGACCGCCGGCGAGCTGCACGACCTCCTGGCCGCCGACGGGCCCGACCTGGTCGACCAGGTCCTGCACGAGTTCGCGACCGGCTCGCTCGCCCCGCGTGTGCAAGACGAGACCAAGGTGACGCTCGCGAGCAAGCTCAGGCGCGCCGATGCGTCCATCGACTTCTCGTTGAACGCCGGCGCGATCCGCAACAAGGTCCACGGGCTCACCCCGTGGCCCGGCGTCTCGGTCGAGCTCGAAGGCAACCCCATCAAGCTGCTCCGCGTGGAGGCACGAGTCGCGGAAGCCGGAGACGTGCCCTCCGAACAAGATGGCAGCCGCAAGCTCCCCGGCACCCTCATCGACCCGACCCAGGGCCTCGTCGCCTGCGGCTCGGGGGTCCTCCGCCTCATCGATGTCCAGCCCGCCGGCAAACGACCGATGCCCTGGCAGGACTTCATCCGAGGCAGCGGGCGCGCCATCCAACCCGGCTCAATCCTCACCGTACCAACCCCGCCCCCCCCGCCCGCCCCACCGGCATCCTCATGACCTTCATCCAGCGCACACTCTGGGACCTGCTCCCGGCGAAGCTCCGGCCGCCGGCCAAGCCCGTGCGCCCGGCTCGCCCCCCACAGGTGCGCGTCAAGCCGAAGCCCAAGCCGGCGCCCCCGAAGGTCATTGTCGAGGTCCCGCCGCCTCCCCCCACAGCCGCACCGACTCCGACCGCCGCGCCCGCAAAGGGCGCGACCATCCGCGAGCGGTACGAGCACATGACGCGCCACGCACTCCGCGAACACGGGATCCGCGTCCGCAAGTGGCGCACATCGATGTCCGGCGTCGCATGGCAAGTCACCTACGCCGACGGCACGACCTCCAAGCTCATCGAATCCCCACGCCCCCGCGGCCCCGTCTCGGCCGCCATCTTCCTCCACGAAGTCGGCCACCACGCCATCGGCTTCAACGTCTACCGCCCGCGCTGCCTCGAGGAGTACCACGCCTGGATGTGGTCCCTCGCGGCCATGGAGCGGTACGACCTGAACATCACCGACCAGGTCCACAAGCGCGTCCACGAATCGCTGCACTACGCGATCGACAAGGCCGCACGACGCGGGCTCAAGCGCCTGCCGGTGGAGCTGACGCCGTACCTGGAGCGGCCGGGGTCGCGCACGAAGCAGCGGGCGTGATCCACCCTGGGATCCGTCAGAACACGACCTCGATCCGAAGCCCCCCGACCACGGCATCATCGATCGTCGTATCGCCCGACGGATTGACGATGTACTGAAGCTCCGGCTGCACCGACACCCACGGCGTCAGCTGCGCCCGGTAGTACACATCCACGACGAACTCGTCATCGTCGAAGCCCGCAGCAGGGTCATCCGACAGATCCGCAAGGGACAGGTACACCCCCGCGCTGTCGTCTGGCCGAAGGTCACAGATGCCGCGCAGGACCAGGCCGCCCGCGAAGTGACCCTCGATCTCGCTCACATCGCCGTCGGAGAGTGCGACCTGCGCGAACGCGTACACCCCGCCGTCCTCGTCGTCGGTCGCGAAGACGCGTTGCTCGGCCGTGAGAAAGAACCCGAGCGCCCCGTCCTCGCTGCCCCCATCGAAGCGGTCCAGGTCACCGGAGTGGTACCACAGGCCCGAGGTGAGCCTGCCATCTCGCAGCCAACGCTCGCAGCCGCAGAGGCGCTCCCAGGTCAACTCACTCTGGAAGACGTGAAAGAGGTCGCTCGAGCGTTCGCCGCTGAAGAACGACGCGGGCCCCTGGCGTCCGGTCGGGACCCCATCAGCGGCCGCCCCGTCGAACAGCCCGTACCCCAGCGTGAGCCCGATCGCGTCGTTGTCGATCACCCGCCCGAACAAGCTGACGCTCATCGCCGAGTCCGGGTAAGACGGAAACGTGAAGACCGTGGGGCTGAACCCGGCCGAGGAGTTGGCGAACTCGCCCGCGACGTCGACGAACGCGAACTCCGAGTTCGCGTCGAGCTTCCCGATCTTCAGGCGCAGCCTGTCATCGAGCAGAAGCTGTTCGTACCAGGCCTCGAAGACCACATCCAGATGGACGTCGTTCTCGATGTTCGAGTAGACCTGGATGTCGCCCGAGTCCGCGGAGCCGCCGGTCTCGGGGTTGACCGACAGGTACTGGAAGAACGCGGTGCCGCCCTCCAGCCCGACGAGCGTGTCGAGATCGAGTTCGGCGTCGAGCGTCAGGAGGTTGCGGAACGATCCGCGTTCGTTGATGCCGCCGTCGAGGACGCTGGAGAACTCGGCGACGTACTGGCCGCCGATGGTCACCCCCGAGCGTTCGAGGCTCGAGCGGTACCCCCACCAGTCACCCGTCAGACGCTCGCGTTCAAGGACTCTCACGTCCGAGGCCACGGCGGCGCCGGTGTCGTCGTCCTGAGCAAGCGCCGGCGCCGCGATCGCCGTGGCGATGACCAGCATCCCGATGCGCCCGACCGCCTCGCGTCCCTGCGTGTTGAGTGTGAGCATGGGCGGAATGTAGCCGATGCTACATTTGCCGTCAACCAGTGTGCCGGCCCCGTCAAAGCGAGCCCGACCAGATCGAGAAGCACCCCCGCCAGGATTCGAACCTGGGACCTGCGGATTAGAAGTCCGCTGCTCTATCCAGCTGAGCTACAGGGGCGTCGTG
>JANQQG010000221.1 GCA_028285065.1 Phycisphaerales bacterium | reverse complement strand
TCGTCATCCAGGGCTTGGAGGCGCTTGAGGTCTGCCTGCGCGTTGACGTCATCGGGCGAGGGGTAGGACCCGTAGGCGATGACGGTGGCGGGTCCTCGGCGCTGGATGTACGCGCTGGGGAGAAGCCCGGTCGTCTGGATGGTGCCGAGGGCGTCGCGCGCGCCCTGGGCGGTGGATGAGCCACGGAAGGTGACCAGGGCGATCGACCAGGCGGAATCGGCGGCCTCCGGGGCTCGATCGAGGTCCGGATGACCTGCGGCGGGATCGGCGAAGACGCGTCGTCCTTCGTCTCGGAGGGAGCCGCGATCGTTGAAGTCGGCGGGTCGCGCGGAGCGCTTGGGGGCGCTCGGTGCGCAGCTTTGGCCTGCGATGGAGAGGGTGAGGAGGAGGGCGAGGGCGGCAGGCGTGTGTTTGGGACGTGATCGGATCGCAAAGAAGAGGTTTTTGATGAGGTCCCGGTTCCGGTTATTGTGCGTAAGCATTTTGTCAGCAAGCTCTTACGGGTTTGGCCGGGTTGATGTGACTGTTCAAGCGGTTTCGACGACCCAGACGATACACAATGCAGAGACGGAAGGGTCAGTGGAGGTGGGGCCCGACGTCTTGAGGGCCGTCCCAGGGAGGGACGGATGACGGAACGATCCGGGTGTTGACGGCGTGTCGCGAGGGCGCCCGGACGAGGTTTGTGCGCTTGATCGAAGGAGCAGTTCGCCGCATGGCCGATATTTCCCCACTTTCGAACGGTTCGGCGTCTCGTGCGGTCCCGGGGGCGCGTCATCGCGTCGAGGACGCAACGGGACGCCCGAGCGAGACGCGTCACCGCGAGTCCGATCGCGTGGAGCTTTCCGATCGCGCGTCGCGCCTCGGGAGCGGTAGCAGACTCGAACAACAGGCCTTCCGTCCGGACCTCGTCGCGCGTGTTCGCGACGAGATCGAGGCGGGCTCGTACGAGAGCGAGACCAAGCTCGCCCTCGTGGCCGACAAGCTGTCTCGTTCATTAGACGTGACGGCGTAGCTTCGTGACACCCCGGTCGGGCGTTCCGCGTCGTGCGGGCCCCGGCCGATCCGACATCGAGGCCATCATCTTCTTCTCCCGCCGGCCCGCGCCTTTGAGCGCGCGCCGTCGTTTTGTGTCAGCGCGCTCTGACGGATCGCACCCGGGTACGGCTTGGGCGTACGAGCACCATGGAGTGGTGCTGCGCTGTGTGCGGGTATGACCTCGCTGGGCTGGCGGCGGGGGCACGCTGTCCGGAGTGTGGGAGCGAGGGCGCGCGTGCGGCGCGGGGACGCTGGCCTGGCTGGTTGCTTCTGGTGCACGCCATCGGGATGGGCGCCGGTTCGCTTCTCCTGGCGAGCGGACTCATGGCGGGATCGGGGTTGGTTTTCGCTGTGGCGGCGCGCCTCGGGGTCGACCGGCTTGTCGAGGGTCTCTTGAGCTCGGTTGCGAGCGTCGTCGCGGGCGTCGTGATCCTGATGGTGGGGGCGATCGGCGCGCAGCGAGAGGCGCGAGACTGTGCGTCATGGCTTGGCGCCATGGGGGCCTCGCTGGGCACGGTCGTGGTTGTCATCGTGGTGGTCGCGCTCGCGATGCCGGGCTGACGCGTGCAGGGTCAGGGGCGAGCTGGCTCGGGCATCGGTTCCGGCACGGGCGCCTCGGGGGTGGGGGGAGTGGGCTGCTTGGGGGCGAGCGGGTCGGGGTAGCCGGCGGGGATGGCGAGGATGTGGGTGGCGTGGGCGAGGGCCTTGGCGGTCAGGTAGAAGCGCTCCTGGTCGATGGTTTCGATGGTGTCGCCGGCGCGGTG
>JANQQG010000219.1 GCA_028285065.1 Phycisphaerales bacterium | reverse complement strand
CGATGGTCCCCGGTGGTATGCCGCCCGGTGAGGACGATCGCGGTCGCTCCCCGCGGCGCAACAAGCGTCGCGGTCCCGGCGGCCCTGGCGGGCCCGGTGGTCCCGCCGGCCCGGGCGGTCGCGGCGTGCCCGCGCGTCGTCGTGCCAAGACGTCGTCCAACGACGACCTCGGCACCGGCATGTTCCGCGAGCAGGACCTGCTCGAGCGTCAGGCGCGCCTGCAGCGCTCCGGCGGGTTCCTCAAGATGCGCCGCCAGAAGGCACGCAGCCAGTCCGGATCCGCCGAGCGTGCGCTGACCCCGGCCGAGACCGGCGGCGTCGTGCGCATCCCCGAGCCGTTCACCATCAAGGACCTCTCCGCGGCGACGGGCGTCAAGTCCGCGGAGATCATCAAGAAGCTCTTCATGCAGGGCGTGATGGCGAACATCAACTCGGGCATCGAGGCCGAGCAAGCCCAGGAGATCATGGCGGACTACGACATCGAGCTCGAGGTCGTGGAGCAGAAGACCGCCGAGCAGGCCGTCAGCCAGGAGTTCGAGAACCGCGAGGCCATCGACGCACGCTCGCGTCCGCCGGTGGTCACGATCCTCGGTCACGTCGACCACGGCAAGACGTCGCTGCTGGACAAGATCCGCAAGGCGGACGTCGCCGCGGGCGAGGCCGGCGGCATCACGCAGGCGACGAGCGCCTTCCGCGTGCCGATCGAGGTCGGCGGGGAGAAGAAGGAAGTCGTTTTCCTCGACACCCCGGGTCACCAGGCGTTCACCGAGATGCGCTCGCGCGGGGCGAACATGACCGACATCGTCGTGCTCGTGGTCGCGGCCGATGACGGGGTGATGCCCCAGACCGCCGAGTCGATCAGCCACGCGAAGGCGGCCGGTGTGCCGATCGTCGTGGCGCTCAACAAGATCGATAAGCCCGAGGCGACGGACAGCAAGATCCAGGAGATCTACGGGCAGCTCAACAGCCACGAGCTGAACCCCGTGCCGTGGGGCGGCGACATCGAGGTCGTCAAGACCAGCGCCGCCACCGGCGAGGGCATCAGCGACCTGCTCGAGGTCCTGGACATCCAGGGGCAGATCCTCGAGCTGAAGGCGGACCACGACGGCCCCGCACGGGGCAGCGTCGTCGAGTCTCGCATGGAAGAGGGACGCGGCGCCGTCGCCAACGTCATCGTCCAGGACGGGCGTCTCAAGGTTGGCGACTTCGTCGTGGTCGGGCGCGGGTACGGACGCGTCCGCGACATCCTCGACGATCGCGGGGATCGCCTGACCGAGGTCGGGCCGGCCCACCCGGTCCAGATCTCGGGCTTCGACTTGCTTCCGGACGCGGGCGACAAGTTCTACATCGTCGACTCGCTCAAGAAAGCAGAGAAGGCCGCCACTCAGCGCCGCGATCGCGAGCGCAAGGTCGACCTCGCGGCGCCGAAGGTCACGCTGGACACGATGTTCGCGCAGATGGCCGAGTCCGATCTCAAGGAGATCAACGTGGTCGTCAAGGCGGACGTTCAGGGCTCGGTCGACGTGCTCCGCAACGAGATCGAGAGCATCTCCACCGACGAGGTCCGCCTCCGGGTGCTGCATGCGGCCGTCGGCGGTGTGACCGAGTCCGACGTGCTGCTCGCGCAGGCATCGGACGCGGTGGTGATCGGCTTCAACGTCATCGCGTCGGGCAGCGCTCGGAGCGTGGCGGACCAGAAGAACGTCGAGATCCGCACCTATCAGGTCATCTACGACATCACTGACGACCTCAAGAAAGCCGCCGAGGGCCTGCTCGAGCCGGAGCTCCGCCAGGAGATCCTGGGTCACGCCGAGGTCCGGAAGGTGTTCAAGATCTCCAAGGTCGGCGCGATCGCGGGCTGCTACGTCACGGACGGTTCGATCGAGCGGAACGCGTTCATCCGCGTCACGCGAGACGACATCGTCATCGAGAACGATCGCGTGCTCGAGCAGCTCAAGCGCTTCAAGGAGGACGCCAAGGAGGTCCGCAACGGCCAGGAGTGCGGCATGAAGATCGTCGGCTACGACGACATCAAGGAAGGCGACATCCTCGAGTGCTACCGCAACGTCGAGGTCAAGCGCACCCTCTGACGCACGACACGCCACGATGAAGGTCGGACTCCTCCACTTCGAACTCCGCATCGACGACGCCCGGTCCCTCAAGGACAAGCGCAGCGTCGTGCGCTCCCTCCGCGACCGGCTCCACCGCGATCACCTCGTCTCCGTCGCCGAGGTCGGCGACCAGCAGGTGTGGAACCGGGCGCAGATGGGCGTGGCGGTGGTCGCGGAGACAGCCTCACGCGTTACGGATGTGCTCGATCGCATCACGCGCAAGCTCGAGTCGCTGCAAGACGCACAGCTCGCCGATTGCCAGCGCGATATCTTCGACCCGTTCGACCTGCCCGCGGACACACCCCTGTGGACGCTCATCGGGCGTCCAC
>JANQQG010000217.1 GCA_028285065.1 Phycisphaerales bacterium | reverse complement strand
ACTCGCGTTCCACCTCGCCCGCCGCATGGAGCGCGACGCGCCACCCCGCAAGCCCGCCACCTGAGCCCCCCCGTCCAGGTGTCACAGGCGCAACAAACTGCGCATCTCGATCAAGTCACCCTGTTGCGGGCCCGATCCGCCTTCTTGGACGCTGCATACCGCGGCGTCGAACAAGGGAGGCGGCCCATGTGCCGCGACGACCTGCCACCGAGACCCCTGGCCTTCGAAAGACGCCACGCACACCGTGAACCCGCGGACGAGGGCGTCACCGGCTCGTTCATCGGCGCCGACGGACGCCTCGGCGTCGTCCCACTCGTCGTCATGGATGTCTCAAACACCGGCCTGGGCGTCGACTCCCCGGTCGAGATCCACCCAGGCAGCGTCGTGACCATCGAGATCCCCGGCAGGCGCGCGGCCGCGATGACCACCGTCGCGGTCCGCTGCGAGCGCCACGGCGCACGCCACCGCGTCGGGCTGCTGCTCCGTCAGCGCATCGCCGCCGCCTGATCCCTACGAGCCCGGCCGAACCCGCTTGAACTCGAGCGTGATCGGCGCACGACCCGAGTCGGCCCGGAAGTCGACGCGTGCCGTCATCGCGTCGTCCGCGTGCCGGTGGTACGTGATCGTCTCGAGCGGGCTCTCCTCATCGGCGTTGCGCCACACGACCCGCTTCGCCTTCGTGTCCAGCGACTCGATGCGCAAGCGGAACGCCTTGTCCTCCAGCGGCGCGAGGTCCGCAGGCGCAAGGTGACGGAAGCAGAGTGTCGGCACCGCCTTCGACTCGGGGTCGTCATCGGGCACGCGCATCGTGATCGTCTCGAGCTCGAGCACACGCGGGATCTGCCCATCGCCGAGCCAACGGAACATGCCGACGATGTGACCGCCGACGGGATCCGACCAGTGCTCCTCGGCGATGTCGCCATCGAGCCGGGCGCGCCAAGAGCCGCACATGAACGAGAGATCAGTGAGCGGATCGTCCGCGCGCACCGCATCGGGCGCATCCGGCGCCCTCGGAGACAGATCGATCGCCATCAATGCAACAGTCGCACCCAGGAAGGCCACGGTGAAAACGACCGGTCGGATCAAGCGCATATGCGTGCTCCTTGCCGCAACGATATCACGCCCGCCATCACTCGGGCTTCTCCGGCTCGACACTGCTCACGACGGCCCCCATCACGTACGGCCACGCGTTCACGAAGTACTCGCGCGTCTGCCCCCACTCCGTCGTCGCATCACCCGCTTCCTCCGGCCAGCCGAGGTGCGTCGAGCGGATCGATGTGCCACCGGACTCGGTCTCGGCCAGCTCCCACACCACCCACGTGCGCTGCTCACGCACCGTCGGGAACTGCGGCGGCGCGTTCCAGGTGTACGTCAGCATCCGATCGGGAAGGTAGCTGAGCACGACACACTCTTCGGAGCCGCGCGACCCCTCCGGCGCATCGGGGATGAAGTAGAACTCGTACGGACCACCGATGCGCAGCTCGACCTTCGAGTCGATCCCAAGTGCGGCGCGCACGCCCTCACTCGTCGTGAGCGCACGGAAGACGTCCGCGGGCGGCGCGTTGGTCTCGGCCGCCGTGACAATCGGCGCGACATGCGCGCTCGGCGTCGGCATGCGCTTCGACTGCGCATCGACCTCAGGCTGTGACGAGTGCGACTGAATCGACGCGACACCGGCGCCGCCCAGCAGGAGGGCGCCGAGCGCAGTCAGTCCGACGAGCGTGACGGGAACGTGCGGCATGTCGGGTCCTTCTTCTTGGAGCCGGGTGGGGTGCAGGGACCAAGTGCGGCGGGGGGGGAGTGTGGGGGGGCGGGGGGGCTACTGCTGCCGGAGGTCTTGGAAGAGCATGAGCGCGTTGCCGTCGGGGTCGTAGAAGGTGGCCAGCGAAACCATGCCAGGGATGGTCATGGTGTCGCCATCGAAGCGGACGTCCTTGGCCTCGAGCTGGGCCCGGGCCGAGGCGATGTCGGTGACGCCGAACG
>JANQQG010000208.1 GCA_028285065.1 Phycisphaerales bacterium | reverse complement strand
CGCGTGACGCACCCCGCGACGGCGCAGCAGCTTGCCCCACCGGGCGACCTTCAGCACCCCGACCTGGCGGAACGAGGTGCACATCTCGCGCAGATCATCCTCGTACTGGTTGGCCAGCCCGAGCGCGTGGATCGGATGCCCGCGCTTGGCGAGCCCCTCCGCGACGATGATCGGCAGACGCCCACCCCCCGCGATCAGGCCGATCGGTGTCGGCGGTGCGGGCGGGTCCGGCAGGATGGTGAGCGTTGGGGCCATCGGGCTTGGGTGGGCGAACGCATGCAACGCTCGCGCGACCGGATCATCGGTCGCTCCGGTTCGATCCGGAGAATATCGGTCCCCATGCCCCCCGACCAGGCGCGCGGGCCCTGGCGCCCCGGAGTTAGGACCCGCTTCACTCCGGCGAACCGATCAAGGCTGCTCGGCTCGGATTCCGATACTCCCTCGCGTGAGCCGCGACCCCACCAGGATCGACCATCGCGAGCCCGACGCGCGACTGTCGGGGGCTCAGGAGCGCGCTCCCAAGCCCTTCCTCGGACTCTGGTTCGAGTGCGCGAAGGTGTACGGACGCGCGTACCGCACGCCCGACGGGCGGGCCTACCTCGGCAAGTGCCCCAAGTGCGGCGCGAGCGTGCGCTTCGGCGTCGGGGCGGAGGGATCCAGCGACCGCTTCTTCAAGGTCCGCTGCTAGATCGCCGGCGTTCGGGCGCAGATCGCTGAACTTCGCCGAGCCCCGGACGACTAGACTCCGGCCATGAGTCTGATCAAGGGGTCGTACCCCATCGCGAAGTTCAGTGGGCGATGCGCCCAGACCGACCGGGCGCTCGAGCCGGGCGAGGCGTTCATCGCCGCCCTTGCGGAGTCGCTCGAGACCGGCGAGTTGCGCCGGATCGACTACTCGATCCAAGCCTGGTCCGATGGCGCACGGCCCGAGTCGCCGTGGCGCGTCTTCGCCTCCTGGCGCGGCGTGGCGCCCTCGCCGGACCGGCCCAAGCGCCCGATGCTCGACACCGGATCGGCGCTCGACCTCTTCGAGCAACTCGTCGAGGACGAGGACGTCCAGGACGAGACGCCCGCCTCACCCAGGCACGCGCTGCGCTACGTCCTGACGCTCCTGCTCGTCCGCAAGCGTGCGCTCGTCTACCACGGCACGCGCGACGGGACCATCCTCGTCGCCCGCAAGGGAGAGGACGAGGCGCCACCGATCGAGATCACCGACCCCGGCCTTGATGAATCGACCATCGCGATCGTCGCCGAGCAGCTCGACGCCGTCCTCGAGGGCGAGTCGTGAGCCGCCTCCTCCTTGCGCTCCTGATCGCGTCGTGCGCACTGTTGGGTGCATGCAACGGCGGGCCCGATCGCATCGAGCGAGGCGACGCGCCTGCGTTCCTCGAGAGCGCCGCGCTGTACAACGACCAGGTCGAGCTGCTCGCGCGCGTGCGAGCCGACGCCGTGATCCGGATCCGCTACACCGACGACGACGGCAAGCGTCGCACCGAGCAGGGCGAGGGTCTGCTCCAGGTGGTCCGGCCCGATCGCCTCGCCTTGAGTGTCAACAAGGTCGGCCAGCGCCTGTTCTGGTTCGGCTGCGACGGTTCGCGCTACTGGTGGTTCGATCTGACCGGCGATGAGCGTCTCGGCGCGTTCGGGCTGCACGAGCGGTTCGAAGAGAACGCCGTCGGCCTTGGCATCCACCCGTTGGACCTGGTTCAACTGCTTGGGATCACCCCACTGGACATCGCCCACCCCGGGCGTACGCAGTGGTCCGAGGACGGGCGCCAGCTCGGCGTCACCACGCGCACCGCCGACGCGGGCTACCTGCGCATCTGGCTCGACCCCGAACGGTACTGGGCTCAGGAAGTCGAGCTGTTCGACGCCGAGAGGAACCTGGTCGCCCGCTCGCTGCTCTCGCGCCACCTCGGTGTCGACATCGCCGGGCGCGGTGGCTATCGCCCGCGGATGCCGGGGCGCATCTTGGTCGAGGACCCGTCGTCGGGCGCGGAGCTGCGTCTAACGCTCTACGCCCCGCGCGACAGCGTGATCGCCGACGAGGCCTTCGACCTGCGAACGCTCGTCGAGACGCTGCGCCCGGATCGGGTGGTGGACCTGGACGCTGCGGCGCCCCCGGGCGAGTAGGATCAGATCATGTCCGCCCGACCCGCACTGCTGCGCGCGTGCGCCGCATTCCTGATCGTCTGCTCCTTTGTCTTCGCTGCTCCCGCAGCGCAAGACGATGAGCAGCGTGCGCCCGCGGCTCCCGAGCCCAAGCAGGCCGGCGGGCACGGCTGGATGGTCCTCGCCGACGATGACGGCGCCGCCGCGCTGGTTCACCTGCCCCCGCGCGGCTCTGACCCCGAGCGTCGCGGGCTTGTCCGCCAAGTCCCGCTCCGTCTCGCGATCGCGCCCGACCGTGCCGCGTTCTGGGGCGAGCGCCTGGACCTGATCATGGCGTCCGAGCGTGTCGGCGAAGGTGATGACGTGCGGAGCATCCGGCGTGTGCTTCAGGTGCGCGCCGTGCGTGCGCCCGCGGGCTGGTCCTACGAGCCACGCGACCGGCCCGAGACACTCCAGCCGCTCCCCGGCGAGCCGGCGCTGCTCGGCTTCGTCGGCGCGCCCGACGGGCCGACCGTCCTGCTCCGCGACGGGCCAACCTGGACGCTCGGCATCATGCGCGATGGGCGATGGGAGTTCTCCGAGCCCGGTTGGGACGCACCGCCCCGCGTCTCGCAGCGGGTACACCTGGTCCTACACGGGCGTCATCCGGCGATCCTCGTCGAGGGGGCGGGCGGTGGCGTTGGCGCACTCTGGACCCTGCCCGAGCAGCCCGGCGAGGCGTGGGAGTCCGAGCCGATCCAGACCCGATCGGTCCCGGTCGCCAAGGACTCGACGATCCTCGGGATCGACGGGCAGATTGTCGAGGTCGAGCGCACCGGGGCGGGCGTGTCCTTGCATTTGTGCCGCGAGGGTGGGACCTTCCCGATCGCGGATGCGCCGGATGTGCCGGACGGTGCACACATCGCACCGCTCCTCGGTGAGAGCGTGGTCGCGATGGGGTGGGTGGACCGTCCGGGAGATGCGCCGACACTCTCGCCGGTCAGTGCGCTCCGCCTGATCGAGGTCTCGATCTTCGCGAAGCAGATCGTCTACGAGGGTGCTGCGTCGCAGCACGGGCCGCTGAGCGTGCAGGACCTCCAGTGGGTCTCCGTTGCGCTGCTCCTGGCCACCGTGTGTCTCATCGTCATGGTCCTGCGTCCCGACGGCGCCCAGCTGCAGATCAAGCTCCCCGAGGGGATCGTCCCGGCGGCCATGTGGCGTCGATTCGTCAGCACGATCATCGATCTCAGCGTCGGCCTGCTCATCGCCGACATCGCCTTCGATATCTCCATCGAGCTCGGGCCGGCGGCCTCGCAGGTCGGGGGCGTGGAGCTGCTGACGATCCTCGGCTCGTCGGCGCTCGCCGCGACGCTGGGCGAGGCGATGCTCGGGCGATCATTCGGGAAGATGCTCGCGGGGCTGGGGGTGATCGGGGTGCGTCCCGATGGGACGGTGGGGCGAGCCTCGCTGGTGGGGATCGTGCTGCGGAACGTGCTGAAATGGGGGACGCCGCCCATCGGCTTGCTAGCCCTGCTCGATCCGATGCGCCGCCACCCGGGGGACCTGGTGGGCCAGACCATCGTGGTCCAGCGCGCCGAGGCGTCCCCGCCTGTTTAGGCGGGGCCCAAGAGAGCCGATACACCCAATGCGCAGGCGACGCGCCTGAGGCGCTGAAGGTGCGCGTCGGCGTCGCCCGATAAGACGACACCGGGCGGAGCGGCACGGAGGCCGCGGGTCCGCTCGGAGCATGAGGTGTCCGTGTCGGAGACGCGTCCCACATCAACCGGACCGGCCAGGGTCAACTGGCAGGCCCTCCGCCCGTTCCTTGGGCTGGCCGCTGCCGCCGCGCTGTTCGTATCGGGGCTGGTCGCGTACGTGGCCTTCGCGCCGCAGCTCCGCCCCCAGGACGTGCTCCAGGACGCCGAGTCGCTGCTGCGCGCCGGTGAGCATGAGCGCGCGCTGCAAGTCCTCAACAAGCAGATGCTCCCGTTTGCGGAGGACCCCAAGACGCCGGAGTCCATGATCCGGCGCTTTCACATCCTCCGAGCGCAGGCCGTCAGCGATGCCCAGTCCGCGCGCGGCATCGACCACGAGCAGAACCACACCTACGTCCGAGACGACTACCGAGCCGCCGAGCGATTGGGCGCCAAGCTCGAGCCCGACCAGACCGAGCGGATGGTGCACGCCCAACTTGCACTGGGTGATTACGAGGATGCCGCCGAACGCACGCGAGGCCTGAGCCCCGGTGAGGGCGAGCGTCGACGTCGGCTGATCCGATCGATCGTGGTCCAAACGCTCGAGAAGGGCGTCCAGCGGACGCTGGCGCTGAACCTGCTGGACGAGCTGATTCAGGAGAGCGGGCTGAGCCTCGACGACCGGGCGTGGGCGCTTGAGCGTCAGGGCGACCTGCTCCTTGCCTCGGGGCACCCGGGCGAGGCGCGCGACCGCCTCCAGCGCGAGATGCAGGCGATGCCGGGCGCGACCGACGCGCAGCTCGGACGCCTGTACGTGCTGCTCGGACGCGCGCACGCCGACCTAGGCGATGCCGCAATGGCCGAGCGCAGGCTCGAGCAGGGCCTCGCGATGCTGACCCCGGACGATCCCGCCAGAGCCGGCGCGGAGGTCCTGGCCGGGCGCCTGGTCATGGCGAGCACGCGCGAGGGACGCTTCGAGGAGGCCTCCGAGCTCTTCCGACGCGTCATCACCGAGCACCCCGGTTCGCCGGCCCGTCTCGCGGCACTCCTCGGCCTCGGCGAGTGCGCCGCGCTCCTGGGGCGTCACGAGGAAGCCATCGAGCTCTTCGCGGAGGTCTCCGACGCAGTCGTCCGCGAGCCGACGGGTCTGGCTGTTGAACGCCCCGAACTGACGCGAACGCTGATGGATCGCTACGCAGATCTCGCCTCGCGCGGCGCCAACGACATGGCCCTGCGCTACGCCGAACTGAGCGAACGCCTCTACGACGACGAGCTGGTGCCCGCGCTCGTGCTCGACGGGCTCGGCAGGACCCACCGAGCTGTTGCCGGCGAGGAACTGCGCGAGGCGGTCGCCGCCGAACCCAGCGCCCGCTTGATCGGTTCGTTGGATCCGGTCACGCGCGAGAACGTCAAGCGTCATTACCTGCTCGCGGGCAAGGCCTTCGAGCGCCACGCGATCGCGATCGTGCGTGAGGACGTCGCGGCCGCCTCCGAGTCGCGCTGGTTGGCCGCTGACTGCTACGACCTCGCCGGCGAACTCGGCGAGGCGTACCGGATGTTCGAGGAGTTCATCGAGCTCGCGACTGACACGGACCCGAAGCGCCCGGAGGCGCGGTACCGCCTTGCCCGCGTGCTCCAGGCGCGCAGGGAGTTCGAGCCCGCCGGCGCCCTCTTCCGCGAGTTGATCGAGCAGACCGACACCGACAAGGGCGTGGGCATCTGGGGCGATCGCAGCATCGTCCCCCTCGCCCAGTGCCTCCTCGCCATGGCGCCCGACTCCCCCGAAGAGGCACGGAGCCTGCTCCTCCGCCTCGTCGACGGCACCCGCGTTGAGCCCGAGGCGTACGACTTCCGCGAGGCCCTCATCGAGCTCGGGCGCCTGCACTACCGCACCGCGACCTACGCCGACGCAATCGAGCGGCTCGGCGAGGCAGCCAGCCGCTACCCCGAGGACGATCGCATCACCGCGATCCGTTTCGCGCTGGGCGACAGCTACCGGCTCTCCGCCCGCGAACTCGAGGCCGCCCTCGAGCAGGGCGGCCTGCCCCGACAGGAGGTCGACGCGCTGCGGACCGAGCGCCAGACGCGCCTTCAGTCGGCGATGTCGGAGTTCGCGTGGGTGCAGCGGGAGCTCGAGGCGATCCCCTACGAGGCGCGCCAGGGCCTGGACGAGGTCTACCTGCGCAACGCGTCGTTCTACTTGGGTGATTGCGCCTTCGAGCTGGGGATGTACGACGAGGCGATCGCGTTCTACGAGGCCGCCCGTCGGCGCTACCGCGACGACCCCGCCTCGCTGGTCGCGATGGTGCAGATCGTCAATGCCTACGTGCAGCAGGGCAAGTACCAGGAGGCCCGGACGGCCAACGAGCGGGCCCGGGAGCAGCTCTCCCGCCTGCCGGCAGAGGTCTGGGAGCGTTCGGACCTGCCGATGGACCAAGCACACTGGGAGCGGTGGCTGGATTCGACCGCTCTGCTGGAAGAACTGGCTTCGGCCGGGTAAGTTGTCAGGCGTCGCCAGGATGGCGACGAGGAGGTCAAGGATGACTGATCCACGCGCCCAGGGGCGCGCCGCGTCCTATGGGGACCCGGCACGGTGGGGGGCGAGGCTCGTCCGCGTCGTAGAGGAGCAGCTCGAGCTGTGCAAGCAGCTCGAAGGCCTCAGCGAGCGCCAGACAGAGCTGGTCGCCACCGACGACACCGACGCCCTCCTCGAGATCCTCTCCTCGCGCCACGTCCTGCTCGAGCGCATCGGCGTGCTCGGCCAAGAGATCGAGCCCTTCAGAGCCAAGTGGGAGGAGCTCCGTTCGGAACTCCACGAGCCCGACCGCGTGCGCCTCGAGCGCGGCATCGACGCCATCTCGACCATCGTCGAACGCATCCAGCAGCAGGACGAACGCGACCGTGAGGTCCTCACCCGCCGGCGCTCCGAGGTCGTCACAGAGCTCGGCGAGAATGTGCGAGCGCGTGGGGCCATGCGGGCCTACGGACGCCAGGATGACACACGCGGTCCCATGTTCCAGGATCGACGCGGATGAGCGCCCTGCCCTCGCTGCCAACCTCGGACATGAACACCGCCGACCTGGGCGAACTCATGGGCGCCTTCACCGAGGTCGCCACCAAACTCGAGGCGACCCACCAGCGCCTCCGTGCCGAGGTCGCACGCCTCGAGGGCGAGCTCAGGGAGGCCAACGAGCAACTGGCACGCAAGGAGCGACTCGCGGCCCTGGGAGAGATGGCCGCCGGCATCGCGCACGAGGTGCGCAACCCGCTCGGCTCGATCTCCCTGCACGCAGGCATCCTCGAGGGCGACCTCCCGCCCGACTCCGAGGAACGCACGCTGGCATGCAAGATCCGTGCGGCCGTGCGCGGGCTGGACGCCGTCGTCTCCGACGTGCTGACGTTCTCCAAGGAGATGCCGGTGCGTCCGATGGAGGTCAGCACCGAGGAGCTTTGCGAGCGTGCGATTTCAGAGGCGATCGCCGGTGTCGACGGGGGTTCCTCCGTCCAGGTCGAGCTGGACGTCGCCGCGGCCGAGTCGATCGAGTGCGATGCACACTTGGCCCATCGCGCGATGGTCAACGTGGTGCGCAACGCCGTCGAGGCGATGGTCGACACCGAGCCCGAACGCCCGCGCGTCTTGAGCGTCAGTGCACGGCCGGCTCGCTCGCGGGCCGGGAGCTCCCGCGGCGCGGTCAGCGGGATCGCGATCCGCGTGCGCGACACCGGCCCGGGCGTGCCCGAC
>JANQQG010000189.1 GCA_028285065.1 Phycisphaerales bacterium | reverse complement strand
TGGGGGGGGCGGCAGACCCGGGACCAGCCCCAACACCCCCGTCCGAACCCCTCCCAACACCACGCCCGGATTGACACCCCCGGGCGCACAGGGGTAGATTTCGCGGCTCGCCGGACGATCCCCCGGCATCCGTTTGGGTCGGTCGGACGTACCGAGCGGCGAACCGGGCGAGGGGGGGGTCGGTCCACGTTGCGCCCGAACCCAGAACAGGAGCCGGCTCGTGTCGATTCGTCCCCTCCGCACCCATGTGCTCGGACTGCTTGCCGCCCTCTTCGTCGGGCTCTGCTCAGCCCCCGCCGGCGCCCAAGACGCCGGGAGCCTCCTCAGCGACTTCCTTCATTACGCAACCATCGACAACCACGAGCTCGCCGGCGCCTACGGCTCCGCCCTGCTCGACGACCCGATGGCTCCGGATGAGTTCGCCGCCCTCGTCGAGTCCTCCGGCAACCTCGATCGCTTCGAGGATGTCACCCGGCGCATCCAGGGTGTGCCCGCGCTCGCCGAGATCGGTGGCGGCCTCCAGGCACGCTACCAAGAGGGCAAGCTCGCACAGGCACGCAACCCCGCGCAGATCGAGGAGAGCATCGCACTGCTCGGCCAGGGCGGACGCGCAACGCTCGTCGCACGCCGCCGCCTCAGCGAGGCCGGCGAGTACGCGATGCCGTACCTGCTCCCCGCGTTCGCCCAGCAGGGCGACGTCGTCCTCCAGCAGGAGGTCGGGCGCGTCCTCGTCGAGATGGGCTCGCAGGCGATCATCCCGCTGGTGACCGCACTGCCCCATGTCGAGCCGACGCTCCAGGAGCGCATCGTCGGTGTGCTCGGCCAGATCAGCTACCCCACGTCCGTCCCCTTCCTCTACGACCTCGCCCAGTCGACCGACAACCAGCGCGTCGGCAACGCGTGCGAGCGCGCGATCGATCGCATCGGCGCAGGCTTCAACCCCGACGGCGACGTGTCCAGCTACTACGAGGCGCTCGCCGAGGGCTACTACGCCGAGAGCGGAAGCCTCACCAGCTTCCCCGGCGAGTCCCAGCAGCTGCTGTGGGGCTACAACCCCGCGATCGGTCTCACCCCCCAGGCCATCCCCACCGAGCTCTTCCATGAGGCGATGTGCATGGCGCTCACCGAGCGCGCCATGCAGCTCCGCCCCGACAACGCAGAGGCCCTCGCCCTCTGGCTGAGCGCCAACTTCTCACGCGAGATCGACGACGCCGGCCGCGGCATGCCCAACCCCTCCTACGGCGATGACCGACGCGAGGCCAAGTACTACGCCGTCGCCTCCGGACCCACCGCTTCGCAACGCGTGCTCCGGCGCGCCCTCGACGCACGCGACACCGCACTGGCACGCCGCGCCATCGAGGCCATCGGCGCCACCGCCGGCGGCACCAACCTCTGGGACGGCCTGGGCGAGCGCCGTCCTCTTCTTGAGGCCCTCCTCTACGGGAACCGGCGCGTCCGATACGAGGCCGCCCTCGCGCTCGCCGAGGCCCACCCACGCACCGACTTCGACGGCGCCAACCGCGTCGTCCCGCTGCTCGCCGGCGCCGTCCGCGACGCGAGCGCGACCTACGCACTCGTCGTCGCCGCCGACATCGAGCGTCAGCAGTTCCTCACCGACGCGCTGCGGGGCCAGGGCATGACGGTCCTCCCGACCGGCTCCTCGCTCGGCGCGCTCAACGAGACGATCTCCCGCGCACCCGGCGTCGATCTGATCGTCACCGACCTGCTCGGAGCCGAGACCGAGAACCTGATCGCGTCCGCACGCAACGACAGCCGTCTCGAGGCGGCCCCCATCGTCTCCCTGCTCGACTTCGCGGACCTTGCTGAACTGCAGCCGCGCTTCGCCACGGTCGAGGGAATCACCCTCCTCCGCAGCGGCGTCGGGCGTTCGGGCGTCGCGTCGGCGTCGGAGCAGGCAATCGAGGCCTCACTCGGCGGCTCGCTCTCGCCCACCGAGGCCCAGGCGTACAAGTTCCGATCCCTCAAGGCGCTCCGTGACCTCTCGGTCTCGGCCTCCAGCGTGCTCGACGTCGCGGACGCGACCGACGCCCTGGTCGGCGCCATGGACAGCGAGCCCACCGAGATCGGCGTGCTCATCGCCGAGATCCTCTCATACGTCGGCACGAGCGAGGCCCAGCAGGCGCTCGCCGAGGCGGCCCTCGACGCCGTCGGGGCCGAGCAGGTCACGCTCCTCGGTTCGCTGGCGGGTTCGGTGCGTCGCTTCGGGGATCAGCTCGAGGATGCGCAGGTGCGCCGACTGATCGGACTCTCGATGGATTCGGACGAGCGTGCCGCGACGGGGGCCGCGACCGTCCTCGGGGCGCTCAACCTCGAGAACCGCAGCGTGCTCCCCCTGATCCTCGATCGCTGATCCTGGGCTCGAGAGGCTGATCCGAGGCGTTCCGTGGACGCACGCGCGCCGTCGCTGACGTCCTGACGGGACCAGGCTGTCGAAACGATGCCGCTGTGACAGCCGGTATGACCGGCCACCAAAATCAGGGTGGTCGATGCAGCGTGTGAAATCGCCTTGCGCTGGGGTCGATCCAGAGGTCGCGGGCAAGCGTCTCCCCCTGTTTGGGGTTGACGGGTTGCCCGGGACAGTCTGGACAGATCCCCGGCGAAGTCCGCCGGGACCAGGGACCCGGTGTTTCTTCTTGCAAGGAGTGATCGAACATGCGCAAGCAGGCGAAGAAGGCCTTCACCCTCGTCGAAATCTTGATCGTTGTCGTGATCCTCGGCATTCTTGCCGCGATCGTCGTTCCGCAGTTCACCAGCGCCAGCGAGGACGCCCAGATCGGGAACGTCCAGACGCAGCTGCAGACCATCCGCAGCCAGATCGAGCTGTACCGCGTCCGCAACAACGGCGACTACCCGGACTTCGCCAACAACGCCAACGGCGGTTGGGGCGATCCCGACGGCGCCGACGCCGAGGAGATGGGCCTGCTCGGGAACGACTACCTCCGCTCCGTCCCCGTCAACCCGCGCACCGGTACGTCGACGGTCATCGCCGGCGTGCAGGCCGACGCTGAGGTCGCCGCTTCCACCGGTGACGATGGCTGGGTCTTCGACGCCGCCGAGGGCGAGATCTACGCCATGGGTCTGGACGAGGCCAACGGCGAGTGGGTTGAGTAAACCCGTCCTCCCGTCCGTATCGATTTGAGTCATCCGCGACCGGCGCCCGCAAGGGCGTCGGTCGTCTTTTTGGAGTGTGCATGCGATGCGTGTTGCGCGCTCTGGGCAACGACGGATCTCGTGGCGAACTGGGCGCTGCCGGAAGGAGGGGCCCCGCCGGGCCGATGATCCTCTTCATACCCAGTGTTCTGGGGAGGAGCCGTCCCATGCCGAACCGATTCGCGCGTGCGTTCACCCTTGTCGAGATCCTGATCGTCGTCGTGATCCTCGGGATCCTCGCCGCGATCGTCGTCCCGCAGTTCTCGTCCACCGTCAACGAGACGTCGGTCGCCGCCACGCAGTCTGAGCTACGCAAGCTCCGGCGCCACATCGGCGTCTACCAGGCCCGCAACGAGGGCTCCCTCCCGGACGTCCTCGAGGGCGACGGGACGTGGGGCCAGCTCGTCGCAAGCGGCGGCGAGTACCTGCTCGGCTCTCCCGTCAACGCCTGGGTCGGCGGGGAGAACTCGCGCACCATCGTCTTCGGAAACGCCGCCGACCTGGCCCACCACACCGACTACGGGTGGATCTACGACCCGGCGACCGGCGAGATCTGGGCCGGTGCGTTCGACGAGGACGACCAGCCGTTTGCGCGTCCGTGAGTTATCGGCCCCCTTCACGGGCAATCGGACGGTCCCGCTCACAGGGCGGGGCGTTCTGGCCGATGATTCACTCGGCTCAACCTGGAGGATTCCCTATGCGCAAGCCCGCTGAACGCAACAACACCAACTGGATCGCCATCGGCGCGATCGCTCTCGGCCTGATCACGGTGACGCAGATCGGCGACTTCGCCGGTCCGGGCGCCGCGCACGCGGGCGCCGAGCCGCCGAACGTCCCCTTCAACGCCAGCGCGCAGCGCAAGGCCATGCTCGACCAGCTCAAGGTCATGAACCAGCGCCTCGCCACGCTCGAGTCCCGTCTCGAGAGCGGCATCAAGGTGAAGGTGACCGAGATGCCGGCCGTCAAGGTCGAGGGCGCCGACAAGGACTGATCCGACGCGGAGGCGACAGGAGCCAACCATGCAGCGCACGTCCGTTGAGTTCTGCGGGCCCGCCGGGACGCGACGCGTCCCCGCCCCGCGACGCGCCTTCACGCTCGTCGAGCTGCTCATCGTGGTTGTCCTCCTGGGCATCGCCGGCGCCATGGTGATCCCCGCGATGGGCCAGACGGGCATCCTGCGCGTGCAGGCCGCCGTGCGCACCGTCGTCTCGGACATCACCTTCGCCCAATCAGACGCTGTCGCCTTCCAGGAACGACGCGCGCTCGTCTTCAACATCGATGAGGACGAGTACCGGGTCGTCTCCGTACCCGGCACGGACATCGACCCGGGCGTGGACACCATGTTCCACCCCAGCAAGCCGGGCGGGCTCTACGTCGTCCGCTTCGACGGCGAGGAGTTCGGCGACAGCCGTATCACCCAGGTCGACTTCGCCGGCGAAGAGGTGCTCATCTTCGACCCGCTCGGTGGGCCGATCGACGAGCCCACGGACAACACGCCCGGTGTTGGTGGGACGATCACGCTGATCGGCTCCGGAGCCGTCTTCGAGATCGACGTCGAGCCCTTCACGGGGCGCGTCACCGTCGAACGAGCCGATGGCGGGGGCTGAACCCATGGGACCGACCAGGCAGACAGGACGCCGCTTCGGCTGGCTGACGCGACCGGAGGGCGGGATCGTCCTCGGGGCGCTCATGGTCGGCTTGCTGCTCTGGGCCCGGCTGCTCCTGATCACGGACCACCCCAGAACGGCCATCGCGGACCCCGACCAGGTCCGCGCCACCGAGCCCACGCCGCCGGATGAGGGTGAGAGCCCCGTCCGGACCGAGGAGCAGGTCCCAAAACCCTGAGCGGGCAATCGGACCGGGCGCAGATTGCGCAGTTTGCCTGGGCCTGCTGTTCTCACCGTTCTTTCCCAAAGTCCCCATCTTGTTGTGACGACATTCGAGGAGCCGTTCGCGCGACGCGGACGGTCTCAGCGATGCTCGTCGCCACATGAGGGGCGTGGGCGAAAGGCACGAGGCTTTCTCATTGGAGGAACAAGGCATGTCCATTGCAAACCCCAGCGCTGCGCTCCGACTCTTCGAGCGTGCTGGAAAGACGTCCATCGCCGCCGCACTGGCGTGCGCCGCGATCGGCTTTGCGTCTCCTGCTCTCGCGCAGGACGAGGGTGGTCCCCGGGTCGAGGTCAGTGAGTTCGAGACCATCGAGCTCTTCGTCCAGGAAGAGGAGATCACCAAGGTCCTGGAGCTGCTCAGCCTCCAGACTCAGAAGAGCATCGTCGCCAGCAACGAGGTCAGCGGGAAGGTCTCGGCCAACCTGTTCGACGTCACCTTCACAGAAGCGCTGGACATCATCCTCAACGTCAACGGCTTCCACTGGCTCGAGCAGAACGGCGTCATCTTCGTCTACAGCCAGGCCGAGTGGGAGCTCCTCGAGCAGTCCCTCCGCAGCCGCGTCATCAAGGTCTTCGACCTGAGCTACCTCGACGCGGAGAGCGCCAAGTCCTTCGTCGAGCCCCTGCTTTCGAGCGACGGTGGGCAGATCATCACCAGCGAGAACGCGTCCGACTTCCCGACCGTCGGCGAGCTGCCGATCGGCGGCGAGGACTACGCGCTCGCAGCCAAGCTCGTCGTCTACGACTACGAGGAGAACATCGACGCCATCGGCGCCCTCGTCGCCGAGCTGGACACCCGCCCCGCGCAGGTCCTCGTCGAGGCGACCATCCTCCAGACCTCGCTCACCGAGGCGAACGCCTTCGGCGTCGACTTCTCCATCATCGCCGACATCGACTTCTCCGCCTTCACCAGCAGCGGCGGCCCCCTCGGCGTCGTCAACAACCTGCTCGGCACCGGCAGCGCGCCCACCTTCCCGGCCGACAACCAGGCCACCAGCGTCGTCGGCACCGCCGGCAACACCTCCGGCCCCGGCACCCTCAAGGTCGGCGTCGTCGCCGATGAGGTCGCCGTCTTCGTCAAGCTGCTCGACGAGGTCTCGGACACGACCATCCTGTCGAACCCGAAGATCCTCACCCTCAACCGTCAGCCCGCCCGCGTGCTCGTCGGTCGTCGCGTCGGCTACCTCAGCACGACCAGCACCGACACCTCGACCACACAGACGGTCGAGTTCCTCGACACGGGCACCCAGCTCTACATGCGCCCGTTCGTCTCCGCCTCCGGCGAGATCCGCATGGAGCTCAAGCCGCAGGTCTCCGAGGCGATCCTCCGCGAGCAGACCGACATCACCGGCGTGGTCGTCACCATCCCCGATGAGGTCACCCAGGAGATCGTCACCAACATCAACGTCCGCGATGGTCAGACCATCGTGCTCGGCGGCCTGTTCCGCGAGTCCACCTCGCTCACCCGCCGCCAGGTCCCGTTCCTCGGCGACCTCCCGCTCGTCGGCGCCGCCTTCCGCGGCTCCGAGGACGACGTCAGCCGGTCGGAGATCATCTTCATGATCACCCCGACCATCGTCACCGACACGCTCATCGCCCAGTCCGCCGAGCGCACCGAGGCCGACGTCCAGCGCATCCGCGCCGGCTCGCGTCAGGGCCTGCTCCCCTGGAGCCGCGATCGCATGACCGCCGGCATGAACGTCGAGGCCGAGCGCCTGGCCCGCGAGGGCGACTACGACATGGCCATGTGGTACATCGGGCGTTCCCTCTCGCTCAACCCCGTCCAGCCCGACGTCATGCGCCTGCGTGAGCGTCTGCAGGGCGAGCGCGAGATCTGGCCCAGCCGCTCCATGCTCAACTACCACTTCGATCACGAGCTCATCGGTCGCGCCGAGGACCTCTGGCGTCCCAAGGTCGAGCCGAAGGAGCCCTGGATGGACCGCCAGCACCCGCTGGACAAGCGCCCCAGCCCCCTCGCCGAGCCCGAGGCCGGCGTCGGAGCCCGCCCGTTCTTCTTCGAGTACGACCGCGACGGCGACGGCGTCTACGACCTGCTCCCCAAGGGCTTCGACCCCTTCAGCGCCCGCTTCAGCGTCCACACCCCCGGCGACGACGCCAAGTGGATCCACCCCACCGAGAAGTCATTCGACCGCGACTACGCGTTCGAGTCCATCTCCCGCCCCGAGCCCGTCAGCGTCTTCGAGTTCAACACCGCCGGTGTCGAGTCCTTCGACGCGCCGGAGCCCTTCGTCGGGCGCAGCGTCGAGGAGCTTGACGCAGCCGAGATGGAGGCCTTCGAGGCGATGCAGACCCTCGCGGCCTCCGTCCGCGGGAACATCGCCCTCTTCGAGACCATGAACGGTGAGCTCCCCGAGCTGGGCGCCGCCGACGACTTCGACGGCTGGCAGGTGATGCTCGAGTCCGGCCTCATGCAGGACGCACCGGTCAACCCCTGGGTCGATGCCGCCAACGCCTCCAAGGTCGTCGTCGGCTCCGCCCCCGACAGCAGCTTCCACAACGACTACGGCTGGATCTTCAACCCCAAGACCGGCGAGCTGTGGCCGGCGTCGTTCGACATCAGCCAGGCCCCCCTGGCGCGCTCCCCGTTCGACTCGAACGAGAGCATCACCGGCGTCGAGACCACCCCCAACGACTGATCGCGAGCGAGTTCCCACGCACGCACCCTGAGAAAGGCTGATCACATGCACGTCCCCGCCAAGAACATGCGCCTCCTCGTGGCGCTCGCCGGCGCCGCCGGCGCAAGCCTCCTCGCCGGTTGCTCCGGCCACGGAAACCACACGAGCCAGGCGATCAACGAGGCTGAGGTCCGCTACGCGCAGCTCCGCAGCGCCACGGACTGGGAGATGGCCAAGCAGCAGTACCTGGCCGGCGAGTTCACCAAGGCGATCAAGACCGTCGACTCGGCGATCGCCCTCAACCCCGAGGTCGAGAAGTCCCACACCCTCCGCGGGCGCATCCTCATCGAAGAGGGCCAGCTCGAGAAGGCACTCGCCTCACTCATGGAAGCCCACCGCCTCAACCCCAAGGCCGTCGAGCCCAACTACTACCTCGGCATCGTCATGGAGCGCTTCAACCGCCCCAACGAGGCGCTCGAGTACTACGGCGCCGCCATGGCGATCGATCCGTCCGACGCCCAGTACGTCGTCGCCTCCTGCGAGATGCTCATCCAGCTCGGACGCATGGACGAAGCGCGCAGCTTGCTCGAGTCCAAGAGGGACGCCTTCCGCTTCAACGCAGCCGTCCGTCAGCTCGAAGGCCGCATGGCCATGATGGACAACAACCCCGAGGCCGCGGTCGCCGCCTTCCGCGAGGCCCAGCTCCTCGCCACCGACGACATGATGCTCCTCGAGGAACTGGCCATGGCGCAGATGAACGCTGCCCAGTACGCCGAGGCCGAGTTCAACTTCCGTCGCCTCATCGAGGCGTCCAAGACCGAGCGCCCGGACCTCGTCCACATGCGCGCCCGCTGCCTCATGGCGCTCGACCGCCCCCTCGAGGCCCGCACGCTCCTGACCGACCTCTCACGCACCAACGCCTTCGACACCGACTTCAGCTTCTGGATGGACTTCGGCGCCGTCGCCGCTCTCATGAACGACGAGGCACGCCTCCGCACGGCTTCCAGCCGCGCCATCGCGATCTCGCCGAACCGCCACGAGGGCTACATGCTCCGTGCGATGTACCTCCGCGCGACCGGTCAGTTCGAGGCGGCCCTCGACGCCGTCGGCAAGTCGATCGTCCGCACCAAGCAGGACCACGCCCCGCTGGTGCTCAAGTCGCTCATCCTTCAGGACATGGGCGAGTTCGATCGCGCCATGCAGGCCCTCGCCCTCGCCTCGAAGCTCGCCCCGGACAACGAGCCGGTCAAGCAGTTCCTCGAGGCATCGCGTGAGGACCCCGCCTTCGCCGGCGTCGACACCACGCCCTGACGCGACCGCTCGCGCTCGACAACCCGCTACGACAACCCCGAACCCGTTCGCTCCTCTGGGACGAACGGGTTCGTTTTCTTTTCACGACCGATCGTCGTCGAAGGCCCGTGCCCGGGGAGCACCAGCGTCTCGTCCGGCAGCGCGTACAACTGCGAACGGATCGATGCGGCCAGCGTCGCAAAGTCGCTCCCGGGGAAGTCCGTGCGCCCGATCGAGCCAGCGAACAGCGCGTCGCCCACGATCGCCGCGCCCGCGCCCTCGATCACCAGCGTCACACCGCCCGGCGAGTGCCCAGGCGTCGCCAGCACGCGCATCGCGATGCCCCCGGGCTCGATCGTCGTGCCCGCTTC
>JANQQG010000187.1 GCA_028285065.1 Phycisphaerales bacterium | reverse complement strand
AGTCCCCCTCGCTCGACCCGCTCCTGACAGTCCGCGAGAACCTACGCCTGCACGCGGGCGTCCTCGGCCTCACGCCGAGCCGGGGCGAAGAAGCGATCGCGCGCCTCCTGACGCGCCTCGGCGTTGCCGACCGCGCGCGCGACCGCGTCTCCACCCTCTCGGGCGGGCTCGCGCGACGCGTGGACCTCGCGCGTGCGCTCCTGCACGAACCGGAGTTGGTCCTGCTCGACGAGCCGACGTCGTCGCTCGACCCCCGCGCCCGCACCGGGTTCATCGCACTGATGCGCTCGCTCGTCGACGACGCCGATGCGACCCAGCCGACCGTCTTGGTCGCGACGCACTCGATGGACGTCGCCGAGCGGGCGGATCGCGTCATCATGCTCCACAAGGGCGCGATCGTCGCCGATGGACAGCCGCACGACCTCCGTCACGACCTCGGCGAACTGGCGCTCTCCGCCAGACCCGGCGAGCATGCATCCGACGTGCGCACCGCCTGGAGCGGCGCCGGCCTTCGCCCGGTCGAACGCGACGGCATACTCCGCGCGGCCCTCGGCGATGCGAGCGTCCCCGACGGCGCCATCAGCGCACTCGTCGAGCGCCGCGTCCCCTTCGAGGTCGCACCGCCCACGCTCGCCGACGTCTTCCTCGAACGAACCGGCGCCTCCCTCGATCACGACGGCGCTGATGGGCAGGACACGCCATGAGCGCACACCCCGCCATCGCACGAGGAACCCTCGCACTCGTCCGGCGCGAGCTGATCCACGCAACGCGCCAGCCCACGCGACTGGCGGCCGCGATCGCCACGCCCGTGATCATCTGGGTCCTCCTCGCTTCCGGCTTCGCCGAGGCGCTCAGTTCAGACGGGAGGGCGGGCTACGACGCGTACCTGATCCCCGGTGTCGCCACGCTCACCGTCGTGTTCAGTTCGATCTTCGCCGCGATGAGCCTGATCGATGATCGGCACAACGGCTTCCTCCAGAGCGTGCTGGTCAGCCCGCTCCCGACCTCCGGCGTCGTCACGGCCAAGGCCTTGGCGTGCGCACTGATCGCCACGCTCCAGGGCGGCGTGATCCTCCTGGCCATGCCGCTGACCGGGCCGGCCCCGACCGTCGCCGGTTTCTTCCTCGCCATGCTCGCGCTGGCCCTTGCCTCGATCGGCGTCACCGGTCTGTGCATCGCCCTGGCATGGAAGATCGATTCCACACAGGGGTTCCACGGCGTCATGAACCTCCTGCTCTTCCCCATGTGGCTCCTCTCCGGGAGCATCTTCCCGATCGACAGCGCCTCACCCTGGGTCGCCATGATCACCCGCCTCAACCCGCTCTCGTGGCCCACGTCCGCCGCACGCGACGCGCTCGGTCCGGGTGCCGCGACGCTCGATGCCACAACGTGGCTGCTCAGCGTCGCGTTCGCCGCTGCGGGTCTTGCCCTTCCCGTCCTCGTCCTCGCCTGGACGAGCCGCCCCCCCACCCCCACGAAGGAGGCTGCCTGATGACGTTCCGGTGGTTGTCTCTCGCTCTGCTCCCGCTTCTGGCCCTTTCGCTCAGCGCGTGCACCGATCCCGACGCCGCTTCGAAACGCGGCCCCGATCCGCGCGAGCCGAACGAGCACATGGACGCGCTCCAGGTCCTGCCGTTCGAGCTGGTGAACCAGGACGAGCAGCCCGTCACCGACGCCATCCTCGAGGGGCGCTACAGCGTCGTTGACTTCATCTTCACGAACTGCCCGTTCATCTGCCCGACCATGGCGGTTGAGATGAGCAGGCTCAGCGAGGACCTCGGGGCCCACGACATCCAGTTCATCAGCATCAGCGTTGATCCCACCAACGACACGCCGGATCGCCTCCGCCAGTACGGCTCGAACTTCACCGACGACTTCGATCGCTGGATGTTCCTGACCGGCGACCGATCGCTCATCTGGTCGCTGCTCGGCGATGGGCTGCAGTTCAACATCGACGAAGACCCCAACACACCGGTCAACATCGCCGGCGGCGGCACGATGGCCAACATCAACCACCCCGCCCATCTCATCCTGATCGGGCCGAACAAGCGGGTCCTGGGCATCTACCACCACAACTTCCGGTCCGACATGGACGAGCTGGCCGAACGCCTACGCCTGATCGCGCCGACCCGCGAGTAGACGACGCCTAGGAGGCGCTCGCCTCAATCCGCACAGCATCGCGCGTCACCTCGATCCGCGCCCCGCCAGCACCGAACTCGCGCCGCTCGCCAGATTTGGATCGGATCGCCCCGACGATCGCGTCCATCTGCGTGCCGCCGAGCCCGTCCATCCCCGCGTCACCCGCCACCCGACGCGCCCCGCGCCGAACAGCGGCCCCGATCACGATCGGCTCGATCGTGCGCAGCGCCTCGCGACGCAGCACAAGTGCCCCGCCGTCAGACTCACCCCCGTCCAGCAAGGCGTCGGCACCGCTCGCGACCAGTTGGGCGGCCTCACCGATGAGTCGCGCTGACCGAGCCGCACGTGCACTCACCCCCGGCCGGATTGCTTCCAGGATCGGCGTGACCTCCGCGCGCAGGCGTGCGCGCACTCGCGTCCGGTCTTCATTCGTCGGGTCCTCACACCACGACCACCCCGCATCCTCGCAAACCGTTCGCGCCTCGGCCCGGCTGACCCCCAGCATCGCCCGCACCACCAACACCTCGGGCCTCCCCTCGAGCACCCGACGCTCCCGCACACCGCTCAGCCCGTCCGGACCGGATCCCCGGATCAACCCCATCAGCAGTGTCTCGAGCTGATCGTCCGCGTGGTGCCCGGTCGCGATCCAACGCAAGCCCCGGTCGCGGGCACAACCCGCAAGAGCGCTGTATCGGGCCTCCCGGGCATGCCCCTCCTCGTTGCCGTCCCCGCGTTCGATCTCGAGCAGCACGAACCCCGCTCCGAGCCCCTCGGCCAGCTCGCGTACGCGTTCGCCCTCTCCCTCGATCTCCTCGCGAGGACGCATCGGGTGCATCACGTACGCCAGCGTCAGCCCCGCGCCGGCCTGTGGCGAAGCACACAAGCAGATCGCCAGCGCAGAGGAATCCGCCCCCCCGGAACACGCCACCAGGGTCGGCTCGCCCCCATCCGTCAGCTCCCGCCAGGCGCGCAGCACCCGCGACGCCGCTGGGTGGCGTTTGGTCACGCGTCCGATCAACTCGCCACCGGTCATGGCACGCTCCTACCCGCCCACGGTACCATGGGGCCCCGTGCGGCAAGGAGGCAGCCGAGGTGACGGTGACCGTCCCAGCAACAGTGACAGAGGCAGCGACCTGGCTCGCGTCCGCTCCGGCGGCGGGCAACCCCAACGCGGTGCTGTCGCTGGTCCTGCTGGCCGCCGGCCTGCTTCTGTTCGTCTTCGTGATGACGAACATGATCCGCAAGCGGGCGCAGCGACCGACCACCCCCGCGTCAGACACCTCCCTGCCACCGGCGGACCGGCTCGAGTCCATCCGGCGCGCGGCCGAGCAGCATGACCGGCTCACGACGCTGATGGTGGATGTCGAGCAACTCACCCGCCGCTGCGCCGCCCAACTCGACAACAAGGCCGACCGCCTCGAACTGCTCATCGAGCGCGCCGAAGAGCGGATCGCGCAGTTCGAGGGAATGGGTGTAAAGGACGTCGGGGCGGAGCAGCAGAGCGCCCCCACGACCGACCCAACACCGGCACCAGCTGCGCAGACACAGCCACCCGACCCGCTCGCGGCCGAGGTCTATCGCCTCGCCGACGCGGGCAAGAGCGCCGTCGAGATCGCCGGCGACCTCCAGCAGTCAACCGGCACCGTCGAGCTCATTCTGAATTTGCGCAGGGCCTGATGCTCAGGAGCGGGCTACGGCATCGAGCGCCAGGACCTCGAAGATCACGTGCGCGGCAAGGAATGCGGTGATGCACGACGGATCGCGGTCGGGGAGGACCTCGACCACGTCCGCACCCACGAGGTTGACGCCTCGCAAGGAGCGCAGCAGCGTGAGCGCCTCGGCCGAGGTGAACCCGCCAACGCCGAGTGTGCCTGTGCCCGGCGCGTACGCCGGGTCCACGCAGTCGATGTCGAACGTCAGGTAGGCCTCATCGGACCCGATGCGCTCCATCGCGGAGGCAACCCGCGCGTCGCCCCCCGTGCGCCAGTCCTCGTACGTGATCAGCTCCACGCCCTTGCTCTTGGCGTAATCCAGATCATCACGCGAGTTGAGCGGGCCCTTGATGCCGATGCTCACCATCCGCTTCGGATCGATGATCCCGTCCTCGATCGCGCGGATGAACGGCGACGCGTGCGTCCATTTCTCGCCCCAGACCGTGTCGACCGTGTCCAAGTGGCTGTCGAAGTGGACGAGCGCCAGCCCGCCGGCGGGTGAGCCGCGCCGTTCCCAGGTCGCGCGCATGTTGGCGTAGGCGATCGAGTGATCCCCGCCGACAGCGAACAGCTTCGTGTGCCCTGAGTCACCGACGTCCTTGGCGAAGCCGACCGCTGCGTCAAGCGTCTCCTTGACCGAGTAGGGGCGCACGGGCGCATCCCCGGCATCGGTCAGCGACAGGACCTCGCAGACGTCGACGTCGTGCTCCATCGAGTAGCACTTGACGTACTGGCTCGCATCGCGGATCGCGCGCGGGCCGAAACGAGCGCCCGGCCGGTAGGTCACACCCGTGTCGAACGGGATCCCGTAGAGCGCCCAGTCGATCGGTGATGCGTCGGGCGCGACATCCTCGATGCGCGGGTAGCGACAGAAGGTGCACACCCCCGCGAAGCGAGGGGACACGCGTGCATCGGGGAGTCTCGTCCTGCGTTGACCCATCGGGCTGTCCTCCTTGGAAGTCAGTACGCTATCCGCTCGTGGCCACGCCCGCCGCGCCGGGCCCGCCGAGTTCGCGCCCCCGGAGTCCAGCAATGGCCGAACAGTTCGACCCCTACGACCTCGACCCGAGCGAACCCGAGCAGCCCCGGCCCACCCGCCCCCCCCT
>JANQQG010000186.1 GCA_028285065.1 Phycisphaerales bacterium | reverse complement strand
CCGCGCGTTCGAGCCGAGCGACGAAGTCCGGTAGAGTGAGCCCCATGGGCACGAGTCCTTCCGATCCCGAGAAGCAGGCGCGGCGTGCGCCCAGCGCGTTCGCCGCGGCGGCGACACGAGACTGGGAAGCGTACTACGACATCATGGCGGGCAAGCCGCCTCGCGAGACGCTGCTGTGGGCACTGGAGCGTTTCGATGCCGAGGGGCTGCTTGATTCAGCCGACGATGACCCCCCGCCCCCCCCATTGGCGATCGACCTCGGCTGCGGCGAGGGTCGTGATACGGCCGAGCTGTTGCGGCGTGGGTGGCGGGTGCAGGCGATCGACGATGCGCCGGGGGGCCTGAGGCGTCTGACGGAACGCGATGACCTCGTGCATCGTGAGCGTCTGGAGACTCGTCTGGAGGGCTTCGAGGGGCTGACTCTTCCCTCGGCGTCGCTGGTCAGCGCGAGCTTCTCGCTCCCGTTCTGCCCGCCGGGGGCGTTCGGGGGGCTGTGGGAGCAGATCGCGGGGGCGATCCCTTCGGGCGGGCGGTTCGCGGGGCAGTTCTTCGGTGATCGTGATGGGTGGGCGGCGCTGCCGGATCGGTCGCATCACAGCCGCGACGAGGTGATGGGACTGTTCGATTCGTTTCTGATCGAGCGTTTCGAGGAAGGGGAGCGTGACGGGGAGGACGCCGAGGGGAACAAGAAGCACTGGCACGTCTTCCACGTACTTGCGCGAAAGCGGTAGGGCGAACCGGCCAACAACGGAACGAGCATGGGATCAACCACGTCCAACGCATACGCGATCGACCTGACCGACGTCGCCAAGACGTATCGAGGTGGGGTCGAGGCGCTCCGCGGGATCGAGATGCGCGTCGCCGCCGGCGAGATCTTCGGGCTGCTGGGCCCGAACGGCGCGGGCAAGAGCACGCTCGTGAAGATCCTGATGACGGTCATTCGCCCGACACGCTGCACCGGCACCGTGCTGGGCCAGCCCGTCGGCGACAAGGCGACGCTTCGCCGGGTCGGGTATCTGCCGGAGCACCACAGGTTCCCGCCCTACCTCAAGGGCGGCCAGGTGCTGGACCACTTCGCGATGATGTCGGGGATCCCGCGTGATGAGCGCCGGCGGCGTGCGGACGAGCTGCTCGAGCTGGTCGACATGACCGAGTGGCGCGACAAGAAAGTCGGCGGGTACTCCAAGGGCATGCGCCAGCGACTCGGCATCGCGAATGCGCTCATCAACAACCCGGACCTGGTGCTGCTGGACGAGCCGACGGACGGGGTCGACCCGGTGGGCCGGCGCGACATCCGCAACATCCTCACGCGGCTGCGCGAGCAGGGCAAGACGGTTTTCCTCAACTCGCACCTGCTCAGCGAGCTCGAGATGGTCTGCGATCGCGTGGCCATCCTCGTGCAGGGCAAGGTCGTGAGCCAAGGGACGATCGAGGACCTGACGGCCGCGTCGCGCCACTACGTGATCGAGGTGGCCGAGGAGCATCACACGCACGTGTCGGGCGCGGTCGAGCCGCTGACGAGCGCGGGTCCGGACGGGAAGCGGCTCTTGCCGACGGGCATCGCGGTCGAGATCACCGAGGGGATGCTGCGTGTGCGCACGGATGACGCCGAGCACGTGCAGCCGCTGATCGACGCGCTGCGAGCGCGTTCTGCGGAGATCCGGACGGTGCGGCACGTTCGTGCGTCGCTGGAGGACCTGTTCATGCAGGCGGTGACGGATCCGACGACGGGCGAGGCGCTGCGTCCCGGGGCGGGCGGGCGGAAGGGCAAGCGTCGGGCGCGGAAGGGGGCGTCGAAATGATGACGCAGACGCTTGCGATCTTCCTGGACGCTTACCGCGAGGTTGCCTCGAAGAAGCTGTTCTGGATCACACTGGTGTTGTCCGGCTTGATCGTCGGCGTTTTCGGCGGCGTCGGCATCCACGAGGATGGGTTCAGCCTGTTCGTCTGGGAGTTCAAGGACGACTCGGCGAACCTGGTGTATCAATCGCGTGAGACGTTCTACACGCAGTTGTTCATCGACTATGGCATCGGTGTGTGGCTGACGTGGATCGCGGCGATCCTGGCGATCGTCTCGACGGGCGGGATCATCCCGGACCTGATCGGCTCGGGGTCGATCGAGTTGTCGCTCTCGAAGCCGATCGGGCGTTGGCGGCTCTTCCTGACGAAGTACGCAGCCGGGCTGACGTTCGCGGCCCTGCAGGTCGGCGTGTTCACGCTGGCGTCGTTCCTGGTGCTGGGGCTGCGTGGCGGGGCGTGGTTGCCGGGGCTGTTCCTTGCGATCCCTGTTGTCGTGGTGTTCTTCAGCTACCTGTTCTGTGTGTGCGCGTTCCTGGGACTCCTGACGCGCTCGACGGTTGCGTCGATCCTGCTGACGCTGCTGTTCTGGTTCGTGATCTTCATCTTCAACTTCACCGACGGGATGATGCTCGGCCTGCGTCACACGTCGGAGATCAACGAGGAGCGTGTCGCCGCTCAGCTCGATCGCGAGGAGCAGCGTGTCGCGCGGATCTTCCGGCAGCAGAATGGTGGCGCGGAGGCGCCCGAGCCGTCGGAGGCGCAGCTCGACGCGCTGTCACCGCGGCTCGTGGACTTGCGCGAGGATCTGCCCAAGCGTCAGCAGAGCGCGGAGACGTGGCGGACTTGGTCGCGCCTGGTCGTGGGCGTCAAGACGGTCCTGCCCAAGACGGGCGAGACGGTCGCGGTGCTCCCTCGCTGGCTGATGCCCAGCCAGACCGATGAGGAGCGGGTCGCGGAGATGGAGCGGCGCGGGTACCGGCCCGCGAGCGAGGATCCGATCAACTTCTTCTCCGACGGCGCCAACGACGCCGAGCTGATCGCGCGTTTGGAGAAGGCCGCCGAGGGCAGGTCCCTCGCCTGGGTCATCCTGACATCGATCGCTTTCGAGGTGGTCGTCCTGCTGCTGTGCTGCTGGATCTTCACGCGGCGGGACTTCTAGTCAGCCCGCGCCGAGTTGGCGCCCGCGATCGCGGGCCGCGATGATCGCGCGCGCGACCGACTCGGGCATGCCAGACTCAGCGAGGACGTCGAGCGCAGCGGCCGTCGTCCCGCCGGGGCTGGTGACGCGTCTGCGTAGCTCCGCGGCGTCTGCCTGACCGGATGCGAGCAGACGCGATGCGCCGACGAGCGTCTGTGTGACGATGCGTGAGGCGTCTTGCTCGCTCAGCCCGGTCTCGATTGCGCCTTGGGTCATCGCCTCGGCCAGGAGGAACAGGTAGGCGGGGCCGGAGCCGGCGACCGCTGTGAACGCGTCCATCAGTGACTCGTCGAGGCGCACGACGACCGGCGCGACGCTGGCGAAGAGCATCTCGACACGCGAGAGGTCCTGGGTGGAGACGCCGGGACCGGCCGCGATGGCGGCGGCGCCTTCGCGCACGCCCGCGGGTGTGTTGGGCATGACGCGGATGGAGCGACAGGCGGGCCCGAATGCCTCCGCCAATCCGGCGAGGGTCGCCCCCGCGAGGATCGAGACGATCAGGCGCCCCCCCCCCCCCCCCCTCCCCCCCCCC
>JANQQG010000179.1 GCA_028285065.1 Phycisphaerales bacterium | reverse complement strand
GGGGGGGGGGGGGGGGGAGGGGGGGGGGGGGGTTGGGGCGGTGAACCCGTTGGGAGGTGGGATCGTATGAGTGCGGACGCCGGCGTTGCGCCGGAATAGGATGGTCCCCCCCTCGGCCTCTTCTCAGGCCGGGGTCCTCTCTCTCTGCCCCCAAGCCCGACGCACTGGAGTCTCGACGCATGTCCGAGCAGCAGGCCGCGCCGACCGAATCCGCCCCCTCCAGCTCGTCTGACGCCGGCGGCGGGACCTTGAGCGCGTCAGAGGCCCTGGCGCACGCCGAGGCCCAGCAGAACCGGAATCTCGAGCGCGGCGTCCTCCTCTACCTGATCGGGGGGGTCATGCTGCTCGCCAGTTGGATTGGCGACAACTTCATTGGGTCGATCCCGCCGGAGGTCGCGGCGCTGCCGGCGCTCATTGCCGCGGTCCTGCTCGGCTTCCCGCTGTTCATCAGCGCGTTCAAGGAGCTCATGGGTGGGCGGTT
Organism: Phycisphaerales bacterium; assembly: GCA_028285065.1. GTDB lineage: Bacteria > Planctomycetota > Phycisphaerae > Phycisphaerales > UBA1924 > JANQQG01. Next base: position 21,787 of record JANQQG010000179.1, on the reverse strand, counting down.
CTCGACGGCCATGCTTGCGTCGATCGCCATCGCGGCCGCCATCGCGACGGAGCAGTACCGGATCGGCGGCATCCTCGCGTTGATCCTCTTGCTCGCGAACCAGTTCGTGCAGCACCGGGCGTGGGGCGCCGAGCGAGCGATCGCGGAGCTGATCCATCGCACTCCGGACGACGCGCGCGTGATCCGCGACGGGCAGGAGGTCAAGGTCCGGGTGTCCGAGGTCCGCGTGGGCGACACCGTCCGGGTCCGCCCCGGCGAGAACCTGCCGGTGGACGGCGTGATCACATCGGGCTCGTCGGCGATCGATCAGTCGTCGCTGACGGGTGAGATGGTGCCGCACGAGGTGCAGCCGGGTGAGCCGGTGTACGCGGGCACGACGAACCTCTCGGCGGTGGTGGAGCTGAAGGTCACCGAGGTCGGTGAAGAGACGACGATCGGCAAGGTGAGCCAGTTGATCCGCGAGGCGGAGCAGAGCAAGACCCCGCGCCAGTTGCTCATCGAGCAGGTTGCGAGCTTCTTCGTGCCGGTGGCGATCGCGGTGGCGGTCCTGGTCTGGTACATCAACGCGCAGGACGCGGAGCTGTTCATCGCGGTGTTGGTCGTGGCGTCGCCCGCGGCCTTGCTGCTGTCGAGCCCGTCGGCGATGGTTGCTGCGTTCGCGGCGGCCGCGCGTCTTGGCATCCTGATCAAGCGGACGAGCTACCTGGAAGCCGCGGCGAGCGTCGACACCGTCGTGATGGACAAGACGGGAACGATCACGACGGGCAAGTTCGCGGTGAGCCGCCTCGTGCCGGCAGAGGGCGTCGAGGGCGCGACGCTGCTGCAGGCGGCGGTCAACGGCGAGCAGCACTCGAACCACCCGCTTGCGCGGAGCATCCTTGCGACTGCCGAGAAGGCCCGGATCGAGCCGGACGGCTCCGATGAGTTCGAGGAGATCCACGGGCGAGGGATCCGCGCGGGCACGTCGATGGGCGAGATCCACGTGGGGCGTTCGAGCTGGATTGTCGAGCTCTTCCCCGCGCTGACCGACGAGGTGCGCGGGCTCGAGGCGCGGATCGAGGGGATGTCCGGCGTGCACGTCGTGCTCGGCGGGAAGTACCTCGGCGTCGTCGGGCTCGAGGACAGCGTCAAGCCGAACACCGAGGGCGTGATCGAGCGCCTCCGCTCGCTGGGCGTGCGCAGCGTTGCGATCTACACAGGCGATCGTCTGAGCGTGGCCGAGCGCGTCGGACGACAGGTCGGCGTCGACACCGTCGAGGCCGAGTGCCTGCCGGAAGAGAAGCACGAGGAGATCCGCAGGCTCACCGCCAGCGGACGCCACACGATGATGGTCGGTGACGGCATCAACGACGGTCCGTCGCTCGCGGCGGCCGACGTCGGCGTCGCCATGGGCCTGTCGGGCTCGGACATCGCGGCCAACTCCGCGGGTGTCGCGCTGATGACCGACGACCTGTCGCGCATCGCGTTCCTGATCGAGCTCTCGCGCCGTACGCGCACGATCATCGGTCAGAACATCGCTGTCTCGGTCGTGATCGCGATCATCGGCCTGGCGCTCGCGGCCATGGGCGTGATCGGCGTCATCGGCTCGGCGGTCTACCAGCTGCTCCCGGCGCTGTTCGTCTTTGCCAACTCGTTCCGCCTGTTCCGCTACGGCGAGGCGTACACGGAGGCGGACCAGGCGATCATGCTCGAGCCGATCGAGCCCGCGATGACCGCGCGTCAGGCGCGCCTCGCGGCGGCCGCGTCGTGAACGCGTGTCGCGTCAGCGGGTGTCAGGCGATCTTGAGGATCGTGACCGCGACGCCGAAGTAGATGATCAGGCCGGTCACGTCCATCATCGTGGCCACCAGCGGTGAGCTGATCGTCGCGGGGTCGAGCTTCAGGCGTTGCAGGATCAGGGGGAACATCGCGCCGAGCGTGACGGCCCAGAGCACGATCCCGGTGACCGCCGCCCCGACCGCGACGCCGACCACGACCGGTCGATCCGTTGAGATCATGGGCGTCATGTTCCAGACGAGGACGGCCGCGAAACCGAGCACGCCGAGGGCTGCGCCCAGGAGGAGCCCGGTGATGAGTTCCTTGCGGAGCACGCGTGACCAGTCGCGCGGGGAGACCTCGTCGAGCGCAAGTGAGCGGACGAGCAGGGACGCCGCCTGTGTTCCGGTGTTTCCGCCGGAGGCGATGATCAGCGGGACGAATGAGAGGAGCACGGCCAGTTCGAACTGCTCCTCGAAGTAGCCCATGACTCCGATGGTCATGGACTGAGCGATGAACAGGAGCACGAGCCACCCGCCGCGCTTCTGGAGCATGTTCCAGAGGTCGACGCGGAGATACTGATCGCGCAGGGCTTCCATGCCGCCGAGCTTCTGGATGTCCTCGGTGGCTTCCTCGGTCGCGACGTCGCTGATGTCGTCGAAGGTGACGATTCCGAGCAGGACGCCGTGCGAGTCGACGACCGGCATGACCGAGCGGTCGTAGCGGTTCATGACGCGGACGGCCTCCTCCTGGTCTTCGGCGGCCGGGAGGGAGAGGAACTGCTCGTCCATGATCGACTGGACGGTCTCGCCGGGGTCGGCCAGGAGCAGTGCGCGGATGTGCAGGTCGTCGATGAGTCGCCCGCCCTGGTCGATGACGTAGACCCAGTGCACGGTCTCGGCGTCCTGCCCGTACCGGCGCAGGTGCTCGAGCGCGCGCTCGACGGACCACTCGGGTCGCACGCGCACGTATTCGGGCGTCATCAGGCGTCCGACCGACTCGGGCGGGTAGCCGAGGATCGCCTGCGTGCGCCGGCGCTTGTCGGGGCTGAGGCCTTTGACGAGGGCTTTGGCGAGCTGTGGTGGCAGTTCGTCGATCAGTTCGGCGCGGTCGTCGGGGTCCATCTCCTCGAAGGCGCGGAGGGCGGCTGAGGACAGGCCGGACAGCAGCGATTCCTGCAGGTCGGAGTCGAGGTGGACGAGCACGTCGCCGCCGGCCTCGCGCCGGAGCAGCCGGAACGCGATGGCGGCGTCGTCGGGCTCGAGCTCTTCGAGGACGTCCGCGACGTCGACGGGCTCGAGGCTCGCGAGCACGTCGCGCAGCGCGCGGTAGTCGCGCGAGGCGATGAGCTGGCGGACCTCGGGCTCGATCAGGGTGACGGTCGGGTTCACGGGCAGCATCGTACGCCCCCCTTCCCCAGGCCTGCTCCCCGGGCCGCTCCGTGCCTGCTTGATGGCTCGGGTTCGGAGGCCGGCGTGGTAAGGTGTGGCCATGGGCGCGGGCATCGGTTGGTTGTGGTTGATCGGGGGGGCGCTGTTCGGCGTGGCGGGGCTCGGCTGCCTCTACGCCGGGCTTCTGCGCGGGCGCGCCAGGGGGCGTCAGCGATGTCCGAAGTGCTGGTACGACATGGGCGGCGTCGCTCAGCGCGCCGGCGACGAGCCGGAGCCGGGTTCGCTCGTCTGCCCGGAGTGCGGCACCGATGCCCGGACGCTCGCCCGCCTCACGCGCAGCCGGAGGCGGTGGCCGCTGATCGCCTTTGGCATCGTGATGCTGGTCGGTGGCGTCGCTTGTGTCCTCATGCCGGGCGCGCTCCGCGATGGATGGCGTTCCCAGGTGCCGACGTTCCTGCTCCTGCGCCTCGTTCCTGATCGTGCCGAGTCCATCACGCTCAGGGCGCCGGGGCAGGTGCCAGCGACGATGCCGATCCGCCCGTTCGCGAACAATGTCAGCAAGCACGATCCGTGGGCCGCGGAGCTGATCCGGCGGGCGGCAGCCGAGGAGCTGTCAGCGTCGGGGTGGTCGCTCTTGTTGTTCGATGACGGGTTCCCGCGTCGGAAGTGGGTCGAGGGGTACCCGTACCCGGTGGTCTTGAGCGCACCGGCTTGGTCGTTTGGTGCGCAGAGTGCGAACGTCTCCGTCGAGCGTGTGAGCGTCAACCGTGTGCAGACACGGTTCGATTCCACGCGCGCGGTCTTCCTCGGCTACGGGAGTGGATCGAGCACGACGATGATCGGTGCGCTCGATGTGGGGCGTCACGAGATCGATATCGAGCTTCGGGTCCTGCCGACGGTCCTCACGCCGGTCGCCATGACGCAGAGCGGAATCGGCGGCTTCGTGACGCGTTTGCGTCTGCACGTCGAGGTCGCCGAGCGCCCGGAGGACGTGTTCCGGACCGTCGGCGACGAGGCGAGCGGAGTGATCGACGACTACTCGCGTTGCTTTGTCGGCAAGTCCGAGGGCGACCCTGATGCCGGCATGTGGGGGTGGTACTGCACGATTCCGGTAGACGGCGTGCGCTACGCGTTCCGGCTCGATACGCGCGGGGATACGGATCCTGATGATGTTCCAAGGGACGACGCGCTGTCGCGCTGCTTCGTCGGTGCCAACGTGGAGTTGCTCCTCGACGGCGAGGTTGTGGAGACGGCGGAGTGCCGCGTGACGTTCGACGAGGTGATGGGGTTCACGCTCTTTTCGCCGTTGCGGAGCTTCGAGCGGTGGACGACCCTCTCCAGCGATGATCGCAAGCGGTACCGCATCCGTCTGCGCGGTGCATTCGCCTCCGAGATCGGCGCTCAGCCCGGGTTCGACGCGTTCTGGGCCGGCACTGTCGAGCTTCCGTACGAGCGATCGCGGATGAAGATTCGCGAACGCGAGCAGGAGTAGCTACAGCGCAAGCTCTCCGAGGCCCGTAAGCCCGAGCGGCTCCTTCGAGTAGAACGGCTCGGCCGAGGGTGTGCCGATCCGCGAGCCGAAGTAGCTGCCGGCCGCGCCGATCCACTCGACGACCTTGCGGTTCTTCTCGGGGACGACGAACTGCGTGTGGTACGCGACGATCGACTCGCGCTTGCGCTCCTCGTAGCCGGTCGTGTCCAGCAGGAACGTCGGGTCCGCGACCCAGCGCAGGTGCGTGCAGTAGTAGTACAGCAGCCACCTTGGGTAGCGCGGGCCCGCATCGACGAGTTCGTCGTCGCTGAGGTACGCGTCGTCGTCGGGCTGCGCGGGGAGCGTGGGCATCTCGAGCTTGGTGAGCTTCGAGTCGAAGCGCGCGTCCTCGGCGATGCGCGTCACGGCCCGGTGGTCGGGGTGCGCGTCCTCGAAGTATGGGAGGAACATCACGTCGGCCTGGACGCCCACGGCTCGGATGCAGGCCGCGATGGTGTGACGGGCCTGAACGGAGTGCGTGACCTCGCGGTTTGGCATGTCCAGGAGGATGCGCCGGACGGGGTTGGATCCGTCGGTAGGGGAGAGCACGCGTGCCGCGGCTGCCGCTTCTTGTGCGCGTGTCTCGGGGTCTCCGTACGGCGTCGGTTCGCCGTTGGTGACGTCGAGGAGCGTGACGGTGTGTCCCTGGTCGGCGAGTCGCGCGATGGTCGCGCCCATGCCGAGTTCTTGGTCGTCCGGGTGCGGACCGATGACGAGGATTCGTGCCACGGGGTCTGTTCTCCTGGTGGAGCCGTGGGAGGGTAGGGGCGGTGAGAGAAGGACTGGTAACGCGGAGGTCGGGGAGTGATGCGGACGGGGGCAGGGGTTGGTGGGGTTGGCCGGGTGGGGTATCGGGGAAGGACGGCTCGGGTTTGTGAGATGAGCCGACCGATGAACGGGGGATGGGTGGAGTCGGTTCAGCAGGGTTTCCGTGGCGGCGGTTGATCGCGACGATCGTTCTTGCGATCGGGCTTGGGGTTCAACTCGAGTACCTGACGGACTGGAAGTGTCCGGTTCGGGTGGTCGATGGGCAGTTGCAGAGGGCACGCGCCGCGCGGATGGGGTCGGTCGACGTCAGCCCGTGGTTCAAGCCGGACTTCTTCGTGCTCGAGCACGATGCAGAGGGCGAGTGGAGGGCCGTCGACGTTGAACCCGGCTATTTCTACTTCCACGACGGCACGGTCCCTGGGCCGGGCATCTTCTGGTCGGTTGACTGGGACGTCGAGAAGGCTGGGTTCGAGCTCCGCTTTGCTTCCACCACCGTGACGACGATGATGTCGAAACCCGTCGGTGGCGCCGAGGCCGATTTGTCGGATGAGCAAGCGTGGGAGTTGATCCGTGACTACTGGCGCCGCGAGCGGCCCAACATGGAAGACTCCTGGGGCGAGTTGGTTCCAAACAGCCCGACGACAGCCCACAGGGTGTTTTGGGACGGGATCGCGCACGCTGCTGTGTTGGGCGTGCTTCTGCTTTGCACACCGGTCGCGTTTGTTTGGCTGCTCATGGGCGTTGATCGCTGGGTCGCGGAGCGTCGCGGCGCAGTTGTGGGTGAGGCGTGTTTGCGATTCCCGTACCGGCGGCTACGGATCGCACTGCTCCTGCTGGTCTGCCTCTGCTTGGAGGTCTGGCATTTGGCTGAGCCCGACTCGCCGGTGCGCGTGCAGGAGGGCATCATCGCGGATGTCCGGGAGTACTTCGGTTCGTACCGCGAACCCGACGGCAGCTCGTCCAGCCGGCGGTTCGCGCTCGAGCGTGATGAGGGCGGCGCTTGGACGATCACGTCGGTTGACTTCGGTTACCGACGAAGCGCCGCGCCGAGTATCTACTACGCTCGCGCGTACAGCTCTGAGCCGCGCGGCTTCGAGCTCGCATTCTCGTCGGTCATGACGACAACCATCGTCGTGACGCCAGACGGTGGAGCCGAAGCCGATCTGACGACCGAGCAGGCTTGGGCGCTCATCCGCGACTTCTGGGCCCAAGCCAATGGGCTCGAGCGGATCGACGATCTCGTGCCCGGTCAGGACGTCGAACGCGTCATTCACTGGGATGGGGTCTTCCACGCGATCGTGCTGACGGGCTTGCTTCTCGCGACGCCGGTCGGTGTGCTCGCTGCGGTGGTTGGGCTGAGCCGCTGGAGGTGGAGCAGTTGGCGGGCCCGGCGCGGGTTGTGTCGCGGGTGTGGCTACGCGCTCGGGCGTGCAGACCGCTGTCCTGAGTGTGGGCTTGGCGTTCCCGGCGGTGACCGACGAGGCTCCGCGCAATCCAATCCGCTGCCTAGCGAACCTCGTCGGGCGCGATGACCGTGATCAGGCCGATCAGTTCGCGCTCGCCGGCCGGGCCACCCAGCGGGGTTTCGATCTGGACGAGGACGACCTTGTCTGGGCGTTCGGAGGCGAAGAAGCCGCCGCCGCGGAAGGTGTCGCCGTAGCGGTCCTTGAAGTCGCCGAGGCTCAGTTCGAGGCGCTGGCCGATCGCGAAGCCGGGGATCTCCTGGCTGTACCACGAGTTGACCCAGACGCGGCTGGGCCCGAAGTCACGGCTGCTGGTGTTGGTCGTGATGAGTCGCTTGGACTCTTGGACCACCTGGACGTCGACGACGCCGGTTTGCGTGATCGTGGGGTACTGGGGGCCGTCCTGGATCGTCAGGTCCTTGGCGCAGCCCCCCGCCCCAACCGCGAGAAGGAGGCACGCGGAGGCGAGTCCGGTCGTGGTGAGACTCGTCGTGGTCTTTCTTCTCATCCCGGTGTCCCCTGTGTGGCTCGATCGTGATCCCGGACGGGCCCCAAGCGTATCGTCCCGTGATGAGCTGTGAAGGCGGCAACAACGCGACCCCGCCCTCCCCGGCGATAGCGCCCGGGGCGGAGGCGCTGGATGTGATGGCGATCGCCCGCGAGGTGGGCGAGCGCGGGATGGACCCGCGTGTCACCAAGGCTGCGCCGGAATTCGATGCGCCGTTCTTCCAGGCTGGTCTCGCGGGTTACTCCGACGCTCCGATGCGGATCGTGGCGCGCAGGCAGGGATGCCCGTTCTGCGTCACCGAGGCGCTGCTCGATCGCGGGCTGCTTGGGGGCGGCAAGGGCTTCGACAAGGCGAACCTCGAGGCGCTCCGAGACAACATTCCGGGCGGCGATGAGGACCACCCGATCGCAGGCCAGATCATCGGGTCCGATCCGGATGAGATGGCAGCGGCCGCGGTGAAGATGATCGAGCAGGCGCGTCGTCCTTCTTTCGAGTATCGGCGTTTGCACGAGCGCGGGCTCGACGCGGCCCCGGAGTCGGCGGCGCCGATCCAGGCGGCCGAGCGGACGTTCACCGTGATCGACGTGAACCTTGCGTGCCCGGTCAAGAAGATCAAGAAGAAGGCGCGCGGTGGGCACTGGCTTGCGGAGCCCGAGGGTGCCGAGCGGATCCTGCGTGCGGTGCGCGAGGCGGTGCCGGCCGAGATCGCCTGCACCGTGAAGCTGCGCCGCGGGTCGGATGACTCCGAGGAAGCAGAGCGGAACTTCTTCCGCGTGTTCGAGGCGGCCTACGACCTGGGCTACTCGTGGGCGACGGTGCACGGTCGCACGGTCGAGCAGAAGTACATCGGCCCGAGCCGCTGGACGTTCCTCAAGACGCTCGTGGAGCGCTACCCGGATCGCCCCGTGTTTGGTTCCGGCGACGTTTGGGAGGTCGGCGACATCTTCCGGATGATCGGCTACGCGGGCGTGACCGGCGCGAGCGTCGCGCGCGGGTGCATCGGCAACCCGTGGATCTTCCGACAGGCACGCCAGATGATGGCCGGCGAGACCCCCACGGCCCCGACGATCGCCGAGCAGCGCGAGGTCCTCAAGACACACTTCGAGCTGAGCGTGTTGGTCAGCGGCGAGCAGGCCGCGGGGCGGATGATGCGCAAGTTCGGCATCCGCTTCGCCCAGCACCACCCACAGAACGAGGAGGTCCGTCAGCGGTTCATCCGTGTGACGACGTCCGAGGAGTGGATGGGGGTGCTTGGGGAGTTCTATGGGGAACGTGCGGAGGAGGCGCAGGACGCGGTTGCGTGATCAGCCGCGGGTCCGCGGATTAGACCTGATCCCACGCCCAGATTCCGGCTGCCACATCGCGGTCGATCGTGTTCTTGCTCACCTTGAGCGTCAGCAGGATCCGTCCGCGATGGTGTGCTTCGTGTGAGACGAAGTAGCCCAGCGTCGTGAAGACGCCGCGTTTGAACCCGCGCCGCTTCGGTGCGCCCTCGAGTTGACCGACCAGCAGTTCCTGCACCGCTTTGTCTGTCGCTTTGAGGGCCTTTCGCAGATCGGTGCGGCTCGGCATGTCTTTGGCGCTGTACTTGACGAGGCCGGGGGCGAGGTCCTTTGCGCGCTTCTCGATGTGCCAGACACGGATCGTGTGGATGTGCGCGAGCTCGCCGCGCACGCCGCGACCGCCGCGTGTCGAGAGCGTGGCGTCCAGCCCCTCGTCGCTGACCGAGTCGAGGATCATGTGGTTGATGCGGCAGTTGGTCCGCCACGCCGTGATCAGTTCGTCACGCATGGGGCGAGTGTACCTGCCTCTTGATCGGGATCACTGCCGGCGCATCGCGATGGTCGCGTCGTTGCCGTGGAGGTAGTCCTGGCGGAACGCGACGTGCGGCGTGCGCGCGAGCGCCCACGAGATCAGCGCCATCGTGTCCAGCCGGCGCGCCGGGCCGGTCTCCTTGCCCTCGTAGCGAGGGCCCGGGCGATCGGAGAGGAAGTTGAAAACGAGTGCTTCGGTTGCGACTTCCCAGGCACGGTCGAGGACGCGCTCGGCCGTTGCTTGTTCCATCGTGTTCAGCGAGCCGGAGAAGGCGATGACATCGGGTGTGCGCGAGACGCCGCGGAAGGCCTCGGGGTTGCGCACGAAGTCGGCCATCGCCCACTCGGCCTCGGGCAGGTCGCGCTTGCGTCCGAGGTCGATGAGCTCGTCGATCGCTTCGAGTCCGACGTAGCGCCCGTACTGGACATCGTGCTCGTGCAGCCAGGCACCGAAGTCGCCGGTGCCGCAGCCTGCGTCGAGGACGATACGACCGGTGAGGTCGACGAGGTCGCTGATGGTCGCGAAGCGCGTCGCCTGGCTCTCGCGGCTGTTCCACAGGAGTGCGTCGAAGCCGGCGCCGCCGGTGTCGACCGCTTCCTGGTAGGGGGCCAGGTAGTCCGGTGCAGCCTTGTTGTCCGGCTTCTTGCTCACGTCTTGGCGCTATCCGTGCACGCGGAGCATGCCGGTGAACTCGTCGAATCGCTCGGCGATCTGGGCGCGGGTCAGTTCGACCATGCGACCGAGGCTGAACGACTCGATGTTGAAGCTCGCGACGACGGTGCCGTGCCCGAGGGCGCGGAGGATGACGTCGAAGTCGGTGGGGTTGATGTTCGCGTCGCGCTCCGACTCGCTGGCGATGAAGCCCATCATGCCGCCGGCGAAGCTGTCTCCGGCGCCGGTGGGGTCGATGACGGTCTCGGACGGGTAGGCGGGGAGCGCGCCGATGCCCTCGCGGTGGATCAGCAGGCACCCGTGCTCGCCCTTCTTCAGGACGACGAACTGCGGGCCCATCTCCAGGATGTGCCGGGCTGCGGCGACGGCGTTGCGCTTGCCGGTGAGCTGCTCGGCTTCTTCGTGGTTGAGGGCGAGGCCGTGTACTTTCTTGAGGAGCGCGCGGAGCTGGTCGTTGGCGGTGTTGATCCACAGGTCCATCGTGTCCGCGACGGCCAGGGCCGCGTTGGGGAACTTGCTGAGCAGGTCGAGCTGCACGGCCGGGTGGTTGTTGGCGAGGAAGACGTACTTGGAGTCCGCGTAGCTCTCGGGCACGGGCGGGGGCGCCTCTTCGAGCACGCCGAGGTCGGTGAACAGCGTCTCGCGCTGGTCCATGTTCTCCATGTACTTCCCGCCCCAGCGGAACGTGCGCGAGCCTTCGCGGATCTCCAAGCCCGTCGTGTCGATCCCCTCGAACTTCGCGATCATCTCGCGATGCTCGTCGGGGAGGTCGTCTCCGGCGGCGGCCACCATGCGCACCTGGGTGTAGAACGAGGCGGCGGCGGAGAAGTAGGTGCAGGACCCACCAAGGACGTTCTCGGCGTGCCCCGTGGGGCCGCTGACGGTGTCGATGCCGATGGTGCCGGTGACGACGAGGGGCATGTCGAGCTCTCCCGGAGAGGATGGGTCTGGGGTGATTGGGAGGAAGCCTAGGAGGCGCACACGATCGGCGGCCTCACCGAGCCCCGGACCCCGCCAGCCCGTCGAGCTCGGGGTGGTTCGCACGCACGCGCGAAATGAACCGCACCGCCCGCGCCTCGTCGAGCACCTCATGGGCCGCCAGCCAGCGAACGCAGTCGATCTCGACCCATGCCCGGACGTGCGTGCCCGACTCGACGTGCAGGAACGTGTGGTCCACGCCGGGGTACTCGTGGTACCGGAGGTTGTCCTTCCCCGCCGCGGCGAAGGCGTCTCGGAGCGCCCTGGCGCTGCCGACTGGCACGCTCTGGTCTGCCTCGCCGTGGATCAGCAGGATCGGGATGTCCAGCGTGAGTAATTCGTTCACGGGCGGGTCGAAGAGGTACGTCGCCCATCGGCGGTAGGGATGCCCGAACCACTCCTCGTCCGCCCGTGGGTCCGGATCAACCGCGCCCCGGATCTCGTCGAACTTCGCCTCGAGGTCCTCGGCGGAACTCACCCCGGGCATGGAGCCCGGTCGCGTGCGCAGCATGTGGCGGAACTCGTCGGCCTGCGACCAGCCGCCGCCGGAGCCGAGCAGGATCAGGTGTGTGATGCGCTGCTCGCGTGCTGCAACCCCGGTCGCGATGTCCGCTCCCTCGCTCGTTCCCATCACGATGACCGGTTCGATGCCGGGGTGCTCGCCGAGGTAGTCGTCGATCAACGCAAGGTGGTCCGCGATGCGAGTGCCCTTGGTCGCGAATCGCTTGGCGACCGTGCGATCGACCTGCCCGTCATTCAAGACGCCCCTGCGCTCGACGCACGCGACGTCCAGTCCCATCGCGGCCGCCCCGGCAAGCTCGCCGGTCGCCCCGAGCACGCTCCGATCATCCGAGCCCTGGATGTAGAACAGCACGCCCGAAGGCGTGGGGTGGGCGCGACTGTCCCCGACCACCTGATACAGCGTGTACGCCCGCAGGGCGAACCCGTCATCGGCATGGACCGTCCGGCCATGTCCGGCGATGGAGATCCCCCGCGGTGCGCACCCACACTGCATGGTCAAGAGTGCGAACAACCCAGAGAGCCAAACCGCGGAGCGTCGCTGCACGTCGATCCCCAGAAGAGCAGGCGTAGCGTCAGCGCGACGCCGCCGGCGCGTGGTACCGACCCCAGGTGCGCCGGATGCGGGGCGTGATGCGGATTCAGTCTGGAGGGGAGGGGCCGGGGCTCAGTCCACGACGACCGCGGCGTACTCGTGGGTGAACTCGGTGAAATCGAGCTCGTTCTCGACGCCGTCGCGGTTGAAGTCCGCGTTGCCCTCGATGTGGTCGTGCAGCGACCGGATGAAGGCGAAGAAGTCGCGCTGGTCCTCGACGCCGTCGCGGTTGAAGTCGACCGAGCGGGCCGGGCTCCAGGTCACGACGGCGCGGCGCCCGTCGCCGAGCGTGAGGCTCGCGGCGACCAGGCCGGAGTCGTTGATGTCGATCTCGCCGATGCGTGCGATGGTCGAGCCTGCGAGCTCGTCGCCGGCGCGGAGGATCTCGCGCACGCCGCGTTTGCGGTCGTAGTGCAGGAGCACGCCGGCGGCGTGCGAGACGGAGTTGGTCGCTGCTCGAAGGAGGATGCGACCCGAGGGGGTCACCTTCCAGACGGGGGGGCTGGACGAGTCCATGACGAGGGTCTCGCCCCCGCCGAGGCTGGTTTGCGTGGTGAAGATCGGCTCGACCCACCCGGGGGAGGCCAGGGCGATCGCGCGCCCGGTCTCGGTGTGCAGCTCGACGCCGATGCGGCCGTCGTGGGTCGGGCGGACGACGGGGCGCTCGCCGAGCGAGACCACGCCGAGGTCGGGGACGTTGTCGCCGTCGCGGAGGACTTCGGTGCGGCTTCCGCGGAAACGCTGGAAGAGGGCGGGGGTGCCGCGCAGGCGCTGCTCGAACGCGCCAGGCGGTCGTACGCCGGCGACGAAGGCGACGGAGCCGTTGTCCGCAAGCTCCATGGCGCGGAACTCGCGCGTGAAGAGCTCGCCGTCGCGCGTGGCGCGTTCGCCTTGTGAGGCGACGGGGGTCACCGAGTCCTTGGTGGCCATGAGCAGGACATTGCCCGCAATCGCGGCCTTCTTCGCTCCGACCACGCCCTCGACGAGGACGACGCCTCGTCCGTTGACGCGGAAGTCGCCGATGTCCTTGATGATCACGCGCCCGTCGGAGAGCTCATCACCGACGCCGATGATCCGCTGCGGCAGGTTGTTCCCGCCCACGATCGTCTCGGCTCCGGCGAGCAGCCCGCGGGCGCCGTAGCGGCCGGAGCGGTGCAGCTTGGTGTCGACGACCAGCTCGAGGTGTCCGTCTTCGGTCATGACGCCGGCCGCGGCGAGCCCCCGGACGGAGCCGGGCTTCGCGGCGACGGTGGCGTGCGGGCCGCTGACGGTCCCCACGCCCAGGATGAGCTCGCTGCCGGCGAAGCCGAGTTCACCGATCTCGGTCGGCTCGAATCCGAGCGCGGCCAGTTCGGGCCACTCGAGGTCGAGCAGGACGCTGGGGGTCCCGGCGGGGCGTGCCACGATGGCTCGGGTCTTGTCGGTGGTGAACGCGACTCGTCCGTCGTTGTGGAGGACGAGCGATTCGACGGACTTGCCCCCGAAATCGGCGCTGGTTGCGACGAGCGTGACGTCCGCCTGTGCCGACAGCCCCAGCCCGCAGGCCGCGAGGGCGGTGAGGCAACGGGTTGTGGCTTGCAGACGAGTCACGAATCTCTCCGGCAACGAGGTCCCAGTGGGCTCTCGTGTCGTTCGGGGGAACTGAGCCGATCGATGTGTGAGGGCCCTGTTCGAGGGTACCTCCGAGGGGGGCCGGTCCCGTATCGGCAATCCACCCGGGAGCGCTCAATTGGGTACCTCGCACGGACCTTCGCGTTGCGGTCTGGGAGGTGCGTTACACAGAGGTGACAGCGTGTTGGGGGGGGCGCGGACCGCGTGGAGGGGCTGAGGCGGCGGGTGGGCGGGGGCGGGCGGGCAGGTGGGGGGTCAATCGAAGAAGGCGTTGACGAAGTCGAACCAGTCCTGGCCGTTCTCGAAGCCGTCTCCGTTGAAATCGGCGTTGGTGTCGTCGGCGTCGAAGTAGTCGTTGACGAAGTCGAAGAAGTCCTGGGCGTTGACGAACCCGTCGTTGTTCCAGTCCTCTGGGATGCTGGGGGGGCTCCACTTGAGGATCAGCTCGGTCCCGCCGACGAGGGCGACGTGGAATGCGAGCGAGCCGGTCTCGCCGAGCCCGAGTTGGCGGACGGAGCCCTCGCGTGAAGCGAAGGTGAGGTGCTCGATTTCGCCCGCGTCGATCGTGTCGCCCTCGCGCGCGACCTCGATCAGGCCGCGTTCGTCGTCCCAGTAGAACAGTGCATCGATCTCTTTGGTCGGCTCGTGGACGGTCGCCACGAACGCGACCTGCCCGCGTGCGTTGATGACGGCGCGTCTGCGGGTGTTGATCTCGATTGTCCCGGGCTCGCGTTGGGAGGACCCCGTCGGTTCCGGCGTGGCGTCGTCGTCGCGCACGATGGTCCGCGCGCCGTCGGGCGACGCGAGGACGAGGGCGCGTGGGATCGAGGGGTCGGGCGTCGAGATGGCGACGCTCACGAGGATATTGCCGGCCTCGTCGACGCTCAGGCGTGAGAAGAAGCTGACGGTGTCGTTGTTTGGCGTTCCATCGCTCGCGGGAACGGGGTCGCCCTGGGTTAGCAGGACCCGCTCGCTCCCGTCGGGGTCGTAGCGTTTGAGTTGCTGATCCTGGTTGGCCCTTCGGACCCAGGCGACGTGCCGGCCGGCGCCGATCGCGGGGTTGTTGAGCGAAACCGCGTCTTCCTGGGGCTCGCCCGCGTCAGGCTGGTTGCCGCGTTCGACGATGTGCACGCTCCCGTCCGGGTCGATGCGCACGAGCATGGGGTCGAAGTTGTCTTCGAATGGGGGCGCTTCGGGGTCGCGCAGGTCGATCATCGTTGCGACCGTCCCATCGGGAGCGATCCCATGAATCTCGGTCCGGAAATGGTCCAGGCGGATGACGCCGTCGGCGTCGGGCGACGGGGCATCGTTGGCGAGCAGGCGGGTCAGCACCCCTGTCCCGGGCGCCCGCCGATAGAGCGCCGGCTCGGGGTCTCCCGGCGCGTCGAACGTCGGCATCAACACCAGCCACCCGTTCACTCGATCGTGCGCGAAGTCGAACGTCCCGGTGGCCAGTGTCTGGCCATCGAGCATGAGCCCGCCGGCGACCACGATCTCGAGCGCGCCCGGTGCGCCGAACGCGAGATCGGGCGTCGTGAAACCGGGTTGGGGGATCGGCACGAGGCGCAGGATCGCACCATCTGCGCCGTAGGGCATGGGGGCGTCGAGGAGGGTCCGAGGCGTCACGAGCGGCGGGACGACCGCGCCCTCGGCGAAGACCTCCCGGGCTCCGAGTTCATCGATCAGGATCGCCTTGACCGAGACCACGCCGGAGGCGACGTCCCCTATGAACAGGACCTCGTCGTTCGGGCCAAGCGAAGCGCCATCCGGAAGGAACGCCTCGTACGTCCCGCCGCCGGGTGCGGGATCGCCGGTCGTCGCGATCACGTCGAACTGGGCGAGCGATGGCGCAGCAAGGGCGCCAACGGACACGATCCCGATGATCACTCGGTGCGCGTGCATGTCGGGTCTCCCGGCGGGAGGGGCCGCCGGCGCGATCAGGCTGAGCCGGCCCGGCTCAGCCCTTCTTCGCCGCCTTGGCCCAAGAGTCTTTCAACGTAACAGTCCTGTTGAAGATCAGTTTCTCGGGCCTGGCGTCGGTGTCAAGGCAGAAGTAACCCAGGCGTTCGAACTGGTACCTGAGGACCCAGTCCGAATAGAGGTGCCGGATGTGCTCGGGAAGATGGGCATTGTGGGGGCTCACGCTGAGCCTGGCGGCCGCCGCCTCTGTCGCCTCCTCTGCGAGCACGGGCTCGAGCTTGCACCCGGTCATCACGTGCAGGGAATCCGGGTTGAGGCTCTCGAGGAATGTCCAGTCTTCTCCCGCGTCCTTCGGGCGCCGGTCGGGTGACTCGACGCTGAAGAGCCGGTCGTAGACGCGCACCTCGGCATCGATTGCGTGTGCCGCGCTGACCCAGTGCAGGGTGCCTCGGACCTTCCGGACTTTCCCTTCGGCGTCGGGTGGGGGGTTTTCCCCTCCTCGGGTGGTCGGGTCGTAGGTGCAGAAGAGCTCGACGGGGTTGCCGTCGGCGTCGGTGCGCACGTCGTGGCAGCGGACCCAGTACCCGCAGCGCAGGCGCACCTCGCGGTCGGGGCCGAGCCGGAAGAACTTCTTGGGCGGCGGCGGGTCCATGAGGAAGTCGTCGCGCTCGATGTAGAGCGTGCCGGAGAACGGCGCGCCGCGCGTGCCCGCGCTGTCGTCCTGCGGGTTGTTGATCGCCTGCATCATCTCGACGCGATCGGCGTCGCCGTGCTCTGCCCAGTTGGTGATTGTCACCTTGAGCGGGTCCAGGACGGCCATACGCCTCGGCGCGACCTCGTTGAGGTGGTCGCGCACGGCGTTCTCCAGGCGCACGGGATCGATCACGGCATTGAACCGCGTCACACCAACATCGGCGCAGAACGCGCGGATCGCCTCGGGCGTTACGCCGCGTCGGCGCAGGCCGCTGATCGTCGGCATCCGCGGGTCGTCCCACCCGTTGACATGGTTGTCTTCGACGAGCTGGCGCAGCTTGCGCTTGGACATGACCACGTACGAGAGGCTGAGGCGCGAGAACTCGATCTGGAGCGGGTGGTGGATGCGATCGGCCCCGTCGCGTCCCTCGTTGATCGCGTTGATGAACCAGTCGTAGAGCGGGCGGTGGTCTTCGAACTCGAGCGTGCAGAGGGAGTGGGTGATGCCCTCGATCGAGTCTTCGAGGCCGTGGGCCCAGTCGTACATCGGGTAGACGTGCCAGCGGTTGCCGGTTCGGTGGTGCTCCGCGTTGAGGACGCGGTACATGACCGGGTCGCGCAGGTTCATGTTCGGCGAGGCCATGTCGATCTTGGCGCGCAGGACCATCGACCCATCCTCGAACTCGCCGGCTGCCATCCTGCGGAAGAGGTCCATGTTCTCGGCGACGGGGCGATCGCGGCGCGGGCTGGGCGTGCCGGGCTCGGTCAGTGTGCCGCGTCCGGTGCGCATCTCGTCGGGTGTCTGATCATCGACGTACGCCAAGCCCTTGCCGACGAGGTCGAGCGCCCATTCGTACATCTTGTCGAAGTAGTCGCTGGCAAACAGGACGCCGGCGCCCGGGTCGGTCTCGCTCGAGCCCGGCCATCGGAAGCCGAGCCAGCGGATGTCGCCCGTGATGGAGTCGACGAACTCTTGCTCTTCCTTGGTCGGGTTGGTGTCGTCGAAGCGGAGGTTGCAGCTGCCGCCGAGGCTGGTGGCGAGCCCGAAGTTGAGGCAGACACTCTTGGCGTGCCCGATGTGCATGTACCCGTTGGGCTCGGGCGGGAAGCGAGTGCGCACGACGCTCGCGTCGCCCTTGGGTCCCCAGCGCCCGGATGCGACGTGCTCATCCACGATCTCATGGATGAAGTGGCGGGCGGGGCTTTCGTTCGTGTCGGTCGTGTCGTCAGGCATGGGATGCTCGATGATAGGGTGAAGTGGTTGCGGCTTGGTGAAGCGGATGGCGGTGGACTCGAACCACATGCCCGTCGGGCACGAGCCGCGTAGCAGGCGGCCGCCGGGCGCCTCCCGGCTTCACCATCCGAAGCGCGCAGCGATCACGTATCGCGTGCGCGAAGCGGAGCGCGGAGGGCACGATCCTCAGGCCCCGTTCGGGGCCCCACCCGCTTTCCAGACGGGGGCGGCAGCCATGCCGCTTCACGCTCCTGATGTCGATCAACAGGAAGGCGGGGGGCACGATCCCCAAGCCTTGCGGCTCCACCGGTTTTCGAGACCGGGGCGGCGCCGTCTCGCCGCGTCACCTTCCGCTGGGATGTGTGAGGGGGCGCGCACCGACGCACTCGCGGGCGAGGACGCGCACGACACAGCCGGCCTCGTCGGGCCGGTCGGGTGATCGCTGGTTTCGCGGCGGGGGCTGGGGCCCTTGCGGGCACGCTGCGCCTAGACGATCACCCGAGCGGCCTGTCGGGCCTGCTGTCGAGATTGACTGGATGATCGGGGCGCGAACGTCATGGTCTGACTGTCGGCGACGGATCGTGGCTGGTCAAGCAATGCGATCAAACAAGCGCATCCTGTTGGGGACGGTCGGGATGCGAGTGTGGTGTGCGATGACGGCTGGGCGACCAGCCGGTGGCGTCCTGCCGGCGAGGCTGGTCTGCATTCCGCCTTCGGCAGAGTCCCCCGTATCGGGCCGCAATGACGCTGAGGTGTCACGCGTCCGTTCCGTCGGGTGGGCGCACCTTGACGCCGATGGCCAGGGCGAACACGTCGGCTTGTTCGGGCGTGATGATCGCGCCCGCGAGTTGATCGGGGCTGAGGCCGATCCCGTCGAGGCGCGAGCCGCGGAGGTCGACGGTGCGCAGCGGCGTGCGCAGCAGCCGCGCCCCACGCAGGTCGCAGTTGCGGAACACGACGCGGTCGAGGGTGGACTCCTCGAACTCCGCCTCGCGCAGATCGCAGCTCTCGAGGAAGCACCGGGTCATGCGGACGCCGAAGGCGCGGACCATGCGAAGGTCACACCCGCCGATCATCGCGTCGCGCAGCGTCATCCCCGAGACGTCTGCCCCCAATCCACGGCACCCGTCGAGCGCCATCCGAGCTGCGTCGAGATCCACGAACGACCCGTTGCGCATCTCGCACGATCGCATGTGCGCATCGCGCACCCGCAGCCCGCTCTTTGCCCCGTTGGTGGTGCAGCGCTCGAGGGTGACCCGCTCGATCGGCGAATCGAGTGTGCCGAGGTCGTCGTCCTCGAGTGTGCGCACGTCGTCGCCTTCGAGGTCGGGCGGGTCGATCTGTTTGCGGGTGAGTGGTCCGGACTTGCGCATTGGGGTTGAGCGTACTCGGATGCGCGACGCGGGCGGGCGGTGAACACTCGCCCGCGCCACGCTTGCGCTCGTCGAGGCCGTCAAGCCCCCGTGCGACGCCATTGCTGGCGACGCACGTTTGTGCCCCTGGCAAGGGGGCGGTTGTGTGGAGGATTGGTCTCTCTTCCTCCGTGGGCGGGACGGACCCCGGCTCAGGCCCGACGCTACGGGACGGCGCTCGCGCCCACAAGCGCCGCGCGCGCAGGCGCGGGCCGATTCGGAACCACGCCCGAGCGAACTGGTCTGGATGGGGGGCTGGTGGGCGCCGGCGGACGCCCCAATGGACGGGTCAGGAGCCGTCGGTGGGCGTGAGGGCGGCGTCGAGCTGCTCGAGGGTCATCACGAACGGCGTGGTGCCGACGTTGAAGACGGCGGCCGCGAGGGCGCCCGACTGTTCGTGCATCGCCTGCCACTTTGCGAGCGCCTGGGCGGGCTCGATCTCGATCGGCGGCGCGTCGGCCAGCGAGTCGTTCTGAAGGGCCCGAGCGCCCAGGGGGATCCGCTCGGGTTCTGTGAACAACAGCAGGTGGTTGGCACCCTCGGCGTTGACCACGACGGGGCGATCGGGCTGGCCCGGGTCGGCGATCATGAACCACTTCTCGCGGCTGAGCACGTGCCTGTGCAGGCGACCCCAGACCTCGGGACGGTTGGCGGCCACGACCGCGCGCGCGAACCGATCCAGCGCCGCCGGGTGGAGTGCGCTGTGGAACATCTCCTCCTGGGCGGCGACGTTCTCGAGTGGCGCGAGGAATGCCTGCTCACCGGTGTTGTGGTTGAAGATGACGCCGACGACCTCCCCGGGCAGGCCGCAGAGCATCGCGACCGCCTGGGCGCGATCGACGCTCAGCACCGCGACGTCCTCGTCCGCGGGCGCGAGCCCGTGCGTCTTGGCGGCCTCCTGGGCGCGCTCGGTGCTCGTGAACACGGGCACCATCGGCTTGTCGCCCATCTTGACGACAACGAGCCCGGGGTTGCGCCCCTCCTTGACCATCGCGTCGATCGAGTCACCCGGTTCGATCCGCGGAAGGAAGTGCCAGTGATCAAGCCGGTGCGCCGCTTCCCACAGGGCTGGTTGGGCCGCGGGGTCCGCGATGGCGGCCAGCGTGAGCTGCGTGAACTCGTCGTTGATGGCGGGGGAGTCCGGGGGCGTGGGGTCCATTGTGTTCCGATCAGGGGAGGGACGGTGGGTTGTTCGGTTCCGGCGCACACTCGCCCATGCACCGGTCGATGCGCGCGAGGACGGATGCCTTGCCGACGAGCGCGAGCGTGTCGCCGAGGCCCGGGCTGACACTGGTGCCGGTGATCGCGACGCGCAGGGGCTGTGCGACCTTGCCCATGCCGAGTTCGCGGGCCTCACAGAACGCCTTGGCGCCCGACTCGATCGCCTCGGGTTCGAACGGGTCGAGGCCCTCGACGAGCGCTCGGAGCTCCGGGAGCATGGAGAGCCCGTTGGGGTCGCCCTTGCGGAGCGACTTTGCGACGGCCTTGTCGTCGAACACAACCGCGTCGTCGGCGATCAGCGCGAAACGGATGGCGTCGGCGGCGTCCGACAGCGTCTTCGTGCGCGGGCGGGCCATGGCGGCGGCGTGGTCGAAGCGGTCGCCGAGGCGCTCGAGGATGGACGGGTCATAGCGTGCGCACCAGTCGCGCCACAGCTCGGCGAACGAGGCGTCGGTCAGGTCCTTCTGGATCGTGTCGGCGTTGAAGGCGAGCAGCTTGGCGCGGTCGAACTTCGAGTTACTCTTGCCGAGGCGGTCGAGTGTGAACCGCTCGCAGAGGAACGCGCTGTCGAAGCGCTCGAGGTCGGTGCCGTCCTCGTTCTTCATGCCCGGGTTCCAGCCGAGCAGTGCCAGGTAGTTGCACAGGACGTCCGGCAGGTAACCGGAGCGCCGGAAGTCGTCGACGTCGATCTCCGGCGGGGACAGTTCGAGATGCGCCGCGAGCGCACGGAGCTGGTCCGTGGGGAGCTGCGCACGCTTGTCCTTCATCCAGAATGCGAACGCATCGGGCGTGATCGCGTCGATCGGCGTGGCATCGAGCTTCGAGTCCTTCGCCGCTGTGCGCACGAACTTGTCCTTGTCGCGCTTGGACATCTTCGATCCGTCGGGATTGAAGATCAGCGGCATGTGCGCGTAGAGCGGCGTCGCAAGCCCGAGCGCACGCTGGAGCGCCACGTGGCGCGGCGTGTTGGCCAGGTGCTCCTGCCCGCGCAGGATGTGCGTCACGCCCATCAGGTGGTCGTCGATGACCACGGCGAAGTGGTACGTCGGGAAGCCGTCGGCCTTGCGGATGACGAAGTCGTCCAGCTCCTCGGGCTGGATGGTCACATCGCCGAGCACGGCATCGTGCACCGTGATCGCCTCGTCGGGCGCCTTCAGACGGAGCACGTGCGTCTCGCCCGCGTTCATGCGCGCGAGCGCCGCGTCCGCGTCAACGTCGGGCGGGCGCCGGTAGATGAAGCTGCGCTTCGCCTTCTCGGCCTCTGCCCGCATCGCGCCGAGCTCCTCGGGCGTGTCGAACGCGGGGTAGGCGTGCCCGGCCTCGATGAGGGCTTTGAAGTGGGCGTCGTAGATATTGGTGCGCTCGGATTGGTGGAACGGGCCGACGGTCCGGTCATCGCCGCCGTGGGTCTGGTCATGCTCGTCTGTGAATGCGGGTCCGTCGTCCCAGTGGATGCCGAGCCAGGCGAGGTCCTCGAGGATGCCCTTGGCGGCGTCCTCACTGGAGCGTTTGCGGTCGGTGTCCTCGATCCGCAGGACCATACGTCCGTGGTTGGCCTTGGCCAGGGCCCAGCAGAACAGGGCCGTGCGGGCACCACCGACGTGCAGGTGCCCCGTCGGGCTGGGGGCGAAGCGTGTGATGACGGGCTGAGCGGGCATTGGGCGGCCTTGTGCTGGTTCGGGAGACGGCAGGGCAGGAAGC
>JANQQG010000178.1 GCA_028285065.1 Phycisphaerales bacterium | reverse complement strand
CCGACGCCACCGCCGGCATGCCGACGCCGCCCGGCAGGCGAACGGGCGTGTTCGCCTCGAGCTCATCGAGGTTGGTCGTGATCACCAGCTCACCCGGCGCGAGCGACCCGGGCGCGAGCACGGCCCACTGCGTCTCGATCGGGTGCAGATCCGGGATCATCCCGTCGGTGTGGAACAGCACGCGCACGCGACGCGGGAACGCCCGGCGCACGCCCTCGTCGTCTTCGATCACCACCATCAGCGTGTCGTCGGTGACGCTGTTGCGCGGCACCACGATCCGAGCCTCGCGCCCGGACGAGCGGACGTCCGCGGTCACGAACCGCCCGGGCAGCAGCAGCGCTGGCCCATCGTCGTCCTTCGGGTCCTGCTCGACCTCCAGGTAGAGCGCGACGGTCCGCGTGCCGGGGTCGACCTCGCGCCCGATCCGGGCGATGCGGGCTGTCCACTCGCTCGGGTCAGCGCCCTCGACGTGGATGGGGACCACGTCGCCCACGCTCACGGCATCGAACGCCGAGGCCGCGATCCGCAGCGGGACCTCCAGGCGTCGCAGGTCGACGATCCTGGCGATGGGCTGCCCGACGGCGACGAGCTCGCCCTCCTGGATCTCGATCCGCTCGAGCGAGCCATCGATCGGGCTGACGATGCGCGCACGCTCGACGTCCCGACGCGCAAGCTCACGCTGGCGCTCCTGCGACTGCATCTCCGCCTCGAGGCGGGCCCTGCGGCTCGGGAGCAGGTCGTACAACTGCTGCAGCGACGTCTTCTGACGCTCCATCCGCGCGATCGACGCCTTGAGCCGGTCGACCTCGATCTCGGACCCAGCGCCGCGCTCACGTGCGTCGAGCAGACGCGCCAGCTCCGAGCGCGTTAGCTCGAGCTCCGTGTCCGCCTGGGCCACCTGCTCCGCGAGGCGCTCGGCCTCCACGTCAACGGCGTCGAGCTGCGCTTCGAGCGCGGCGACAGCCTGCTGCGCTGACTGCAAACGGTCGCGGAAGTCCGACGGGTCGAGTTGAAGGATCAGGTCGCCCTGCCCGACCTCGACACCGGCCTCGATGTTCTCGGGACGCTCGAGCGCCTCGGCGCTGACTTGGCTGGTGATGTCCGCCTTGCGCATGGCCCGCGCGGTGCCGTGCCCGACCCAGCGCTGGGCGACGGGGACGGGCGTTGCGCGCACGACACCGACGGTGAGCGTGTTGTCGATGTTCTCGACGCGTTCGCTCGCGGGGGCCGTGGACTTGAGGAGTCCGACGATGCCGAACGCGACGATGAGGATGACCAGACCGAGCCCGATCCGGAAGCCGATCGAGAGGATCCTGAACGACGGGCGCGAGCCACCCTTGGACGAACGCGATGGTGCCGCGCCACCCGACTGGTGAGCGGCGCCGTCACGGGCAGTCACGCCGGCGGGCTGGTTCGGTCGAGCCGCGGGCCCGGCCTCGGGCGTCGTCTTGGAGGAGGTCGGAGCGGGAGTCGCCATGCGTTCAGGGTCCCCGGAGCGGACGTGGGTGGGAGGCAGGTGCTGGGGGAGGCGGCCAGGGCCTCTGGGTGGACCGTTCGTTCCCACGATCCAGGGGAAGAAGCGGGCCGGGGGGGGGCGGGAGCGGGCAAGATTCGGTCGAGGTCAGGAAGCGCAGCTTGAGGAGAGGGCGAATCCTAGCCCTCCTCAGACACGCCCCCCGCCCCTTCTCCTGCCCTCCCATCGCCTTCTGATACCGCCCAAGCGGGGCGAGGAGTCGGACCGGATCAATGGGGATCCGGAGGCTTCATTTGCATTCGCCTTGCGAATGGCCCGGATGCGGGTATGACTTCCCTTGCCGGTCTGGGTGTTTCCACCAGAGCAGGGGAACCGATCGCCCGCAACGGCGGATCGGGGCTTGGATTGGCCCATCGGGAGACCGATGAAACATCAGGGAGGCCGTCGCCTCGCCACGCCACGCGTCGGGGAAGCGACGTCACGGAGATCGGGCCCAATGCGCGTTTACGTTGTGCGTCATGGGAAGGCCGAAGTCGACTCCGACTCAGGCCATGATGAAGACCGATGCCTCAAGTCCCGCGGCGAGCGCCAGGCACGCTTCCTCGGGACCCAGTTCGCAACCGCGACACACCCACCGGAGATGATCCTCTCTAGTGGCCTGACGCGCGCCGAGCAGACGGCGCAGCTCATGGACGAAGAGCTCGGCTGCGGCGTCGTGCACGAGGCGCGCCTGGAAACCGGGCACGCCGCGAGCGCGCACCTCAGCGCCATCCTTGATCGCGCCGGTGAGGTCGGCTCGATCGCCGTCGTCGGTCACAACCCGACCCTGTGCGAGCTGATCGGCGTCCTGGCCAAGGGACTCGGGGGGAGCGACGCGTCGCTGCGCACCGGCGAGGCCGTCGTGCTCGAGATCGATCCCGAGCAGCCGATCGGCACGGCCAAGGTGATCGCGACCCTGCGCATGGAAGGACCGGTCAGCGCCTGCTGATCCGCGTCCACCCCCCCCCCCCCCCCCCCCCCCCC
>JANQQG010000163.1 GCA_028285065.1 Phycisphaerales bacterium | reverse complement strand
GGGGGGGTTGACCGGGGGCGTGAGTGCGCCAAGGCTTTGGTCGCCGATCGGCACCGACCCGTGGGAGGGAAGGGCCGGTCTCGTGTTTGAAAGTCTGCTGACCCTTCGGGGTTGGCCCGCCCCGCCCGGTAGGCGGCGAGCCTGAGCCCGCCTTGTCGGGCGTCGACCTTGGTCGTCGCTTGGCCAGGGAAGGGGAGACGCCATGCGACGTCAGACGTACTTCGCGAAGAACGGAGAGGTGCAGAAGCAGTGGCACGTGGTCGACGCGACCGATGTGCCGCTGGGTCGGATGGCCTCTGACATCGCGGTTGTGCTGATGGGCAAGCATCGCCCGGAGTACACGCCGCACGTTGACTGCGGTGACTTCGTGATCGTGACCAATGCGGAGCGTGTTGGTCTGACGGGTCAGAAGGCGACGCAGAAGCTGAAGCTGCGGTACACGGGCCACCCTGGTGGTCTGAAGGCGAAGACGTACGGTCAGGTTCGCGAGCAGAACCCTGATCGTCTGATCCGCGACGCGGTTCGTCGGATGCTTCCGAAGAACCGTCTTGGTCGTCAGATGCTGACGAAGCTGAAGGTCTACGCGGGCGAGGAGCACCCGCATCACGCGCAGCAGCCCCGTCTGCTGTCGGTCTGATTTTGGGTGCACACAGAAAGCGAGCGCAAGCCGATGGCTGAGAACGACACACCGAGCATGACGACAGGGATCCCCGGCCTCTCCGAGGCGGTTGGCGAGTCCGGCGCTGGCGCCGGGATCGCGACGCCTGCCGAGGGCGTGCGGGCCGTGCGGGCCCCGGTCGAGGCGAAGAACGGTTGGTGGTGGGGGACGGGGCGTCGCAAGCGTGCGGTTGCCCGTGTGCGGATCCGTCCGAGCGATGGTGACAAGGCGACTGTCCGCGTGCAGGTTGCCTCGGACACCTTCAAGGCGGTCGACGAGTACTTCTCGGAGATGCGTGATCGCGGCGACTGCATGGCTCCCCTGGAGGCCACCGGGCTGATGGGGAAGTTCGAGGTCGTGGCTCGCCTGGACGGCGGCGGGTACATGGGGCAGGCCCAGGCCTTCCGTCTGGGGCTTGCTCGTGCTCTTCGGGATTACGACCCGAACCTCGAGGACCGTCTCCGCGAGGAGGGCTTCCTGACCCGTGACGCCCGTGAGGTTGAGCGGAAGAAGTACGGCCAGGCTGGCGCCCGTCGTCGCTTCCAGTTCTCGAAGCGTTGATCTGCGTCGATCGTCGCCGGTGGTGGTACATTCACCGCATGGGCGACGCGCGCGACATGCCCGAATCGATCGAACCCGACGCCACCATCGAGGCCGATGGTGGCGTCGTCGCGCGCGGGGAGCCTGATGAGGATCCCGGATCGGGCGGGAACGGGGGGCGGTCGCGTCGTCGGGTGCGCGTGCGGCGGTTGGTGATCGGGGCGGGGCTGGGTCTTGCGGCGTGCGTGACTCTGTTGGTGCTGATCGGGGTTGCGCTGACGCAGGAGCGCCCGAAGTGGTGGCGGAGCGTGCTGGTGGACGACCCGCGGACGGAGGAGATCGCGGGCGCGGTCGAGAACCAGGTCACGAGTCAGGTGTATGCGGTGCGCGAGACGGGCTCGGGCGGGGCGGGCGGGGACGAGGAGGCTGCGCGGTGGGGGTTCAAGGTTGATCCGGCGAAGGCGAACGCGTGGTTGAACACGCGGTTGCCGCGGTGGCTGGAGAACGAGCGTCCCGGGGCGTGGCCTGACGAGGTCGCGGAGATTCAGGTTGAGTTCGTGTCGGGGCGGATCCACGTTGGGGTGGAGTTGTCGTCGCAGTTCGATCATCGGGTGCTCAGCGCGACCCTGGTGCCGCGGGTGCACGAGGATGGGTCGCTGTGGATGGAGGCGACGCGCGTGCAGATCGGTCGTTTGCCGATTCCTGCGCGGTGGGTGCTGTCGGGTGGGTTGGGCGCGGTGTCGGAGCGTGTGCCGGAGCGGCTGCGCGAGCTTCCGGAGACGGTGCATGTGTTCAGTGCGTTCGCTGGTGAGCACGCGATGATGGCGGATCCGGTTGTCCGTTTGGGTGATGGGCGGCGTGTGCGTCTATTGGGGCTGTTCGCGCACGAGGGGGAGCTTCGGGTGGCGTGCGAGACGCTGGTGGAGCCGCAGGTGGC